>NZ_JBEYYR010000028.1:0-68369 GCF_040645635.1 Streptomyces sp. NPDC046727 | reverse complement strand
CGCCCAAACCCCCCCCCCCCCCCGGGGGCCGCCCTACTTTTATACCCGCCCGCCCCCCGCGGTCGTTGTGCGTGCGGGTGCGGACGCTCAGCGCGCCAGCGGGGGCCGCTGCTCCCTCGGCTCGGGCCCGCGGTCCTCCCTGATCACCTCGCCCTGCACCACCTTGCCGTCGGGCCGGTGCATACGGGCCTGCTGGAACGCGTCGCCCAGGCTGCCCGGCGCGGCCTTGCGAAGGCTCCGCTGCAGGGCGTTCTCCGTCAGGCGGCTCACCGCCTTCTGGACCGGCGGCAGCAGCAGGAGCAGGCCCGCCACGTCCGAGACCAGACCGGGGATCATCAGCAGCAGGCCGCCGAGCATCATCAGGCCGTTGCCCCCGCCGCGCGCCGGCGAACCGCCCTGCTGCAGCGCCTCGTTCAGGCTCTGGAAGGCGCGCCGGCCGGCCCGCTTGATGACCACGGAACCGGCCACGATGCCCGCCACGATCAGCAGGAACACCGTGAGCCCGCCCGCCGCGCCCGCGACCAGGGTCAGCAGCCAGATCTCCAGCACCAGCCACAGGGCGATGCCCAGCGGCAGGTACCTGCGCAGCCGGGAACGCCGGCGGCGGGCGGTGTACGGGGAGGTCGGTGCGCCAGTCGTCATGCTCCCAGTGTGCCTGGGCGCAGCTCAGCACGGGATAAGGGTGTGATCAGCCGGCCTTGTGCCCCACGGTCCTAGGCGCGCTTGTCCTTGCCGGTGAGCTTCGCGACCCGGTCCCCCGCCCCCCAGGCGGTGACCCGCCACAGCGCCTCGACGAGGATGTCCTTGCTCATCTTGGAGTCGCCGAGTTCGCGCTCCACGAAGGTGATCGGCACCTCGACCACGTGGTAGCCGGCCTTGACCGCGCGGCGGGCCAGGTCGACCTGGAAGCAGTAGCCCTGCGAGGCGACCTCCTCCAGGCCCAGGCCCTCCAGGGTCTCGCGGCGGAAGGCGCGGTAGCCGCCGGTGATGTCGCGCAGCGGCAGGTCGAGGGCGAGGCGGGAGTAGAGGCTGCCGCCGCGGGAGATGAACTCACGGGACTTGGGCCAGTTCACCACACGGCCGCCGGGCACCCAGCGGGAGCCGAGGACCAGGTCGGCGCCCTTGAGGGCGGTGAGCAGCCGGGGCAGCTCCTCGGGCTGGTGGGAGCCGTCGGCGTCCATCTCGATCAGCACGCCGTAGCCGTGCTCCAGGCCCCAGCGGAAGCCCGCGAGGTAGGCGGCGCCGAGGCCTTCCTTGCCCTTGCGGTGCAGCACCTGGACGTGGTCGTCCTCGGCGGCCAGCTCGTCGGCGAGCTTGCCGGTGCCGTCGGGGCTGTTGTCGTCCGCGATCAGTACGTGCGCCTCGGGGACGGCCTTGCGTACCCGGCCGACGATGGTCTTGATGTTCTCCGCCTCGTTGTAGGTCGGGATGATCACCAAGGCCGTGCCGAGCGGACCGAACTGCCTCCCCTGGGCCTTGGCCGCGAGGGTCCCGTCGCCGTCGTTCACTGCTGCCCCTTCATGTCGTACGCAGGGATCCACCATAGTGGCCGCGGCCTGGGAAGACGCGCCGACTCGTGGGTACGGGGGTGTTGTTTCCCCAAGAGCCGGGTAAGAAAGTGTGTTTCGGCACCTTTCCAGCGCCCGGCACCTGAGTATCACGACGGATGGGGGCCCGGCGCCCTTCGGGCCGACCTGGGGCCCGCTGGCTGCGGGTCGACCGAAAGCCGTTGTCTACTGAGCGCCCGGGCCCCACCCGGGTCACACCTGGCCCACCAGCTGGAACGTTCCCTCGTCTGCGCGGGCGCTGAGCCTGGCTCCCAGCGACGGTGCCCCGGTGCGGCACACCGTCCCTGACCCAGCGGCGCTGCGACGAGTCGCCTGAACGTTCCCCGGTCGGGCGTCCGGTGGTGGACTCGGACGAACCTACCGGCCCCTGGCCGCCGACTGTCAACAGCCTCCTGACCTGGGTGGACAACCCCGTCGCCGCGGCCGGTGGGGAGGATGCGCAGGTCGGGCGGCGGGGCCCTGGCCGCCGGTCGCCGCCGCGCCGCCCCGGGAGATCACTCGCCCGGCCGTACGAACACCGTCCGTCCCCCGACCACGGTCCGCAGGCAGACCGGCAGGTCACGGCCCGGAGTGAGATCGGGCAGGCCGGGGGTGCCGGAGCGCGGGTCGGTGGACCAGCGGGCCACCCGGTCGTCGGGGGCCTGCACGATCAGCTCGTCGGTGCGCCAGACGGCGTAGTCGGCGGGCGCGCCCGGGACCAGGACGCCGGCGTCGTCGCGGCCGATGGCCCGCCAGCCGCCGCGGGTGTGCGCGGTGAACGCGGCACGGACCGAGATCCGGTGCTCGGGTGTGCGGTGGAAGGCGGCGGCACGGACCGTGCCCCACGGGTCGAGCGGGGTGACCGGGCTGTCGGAGCCGAAGGCGAGCGGTACGCCGGAGCGCAGCAGCGCGGCGAACGGGTTGAGGGTGCGGGCCCGCTCGACGCCCAGCCGCCGGGCGTACATGCCGTCCTCGCCGCCCCACAGCGCGTCGAAGGCCGGCTGGACGGAGGCGATCAGGCCCAGCTCGGCGAAGCCGGCGACGGTCTCGGGGGTGAGCATCTCGGCGTGCTCGACGCGGTGCCGGGCGGCCCGGATCCGGGCGAGGCCCACCTTGTCGGCGGCGGCGCGCACGCCCTCGACCACGGCGGCCACGGCGGCGTCGCCGATGGCGTGGAAGCCGGCCTGCAGGCCCGCCTCCGTGCAGGCCACCACGTGCGCGGCGACGGCGTCGGCGTCCAGGTAGGCGGTGCCGGTGTGGCCGGCGTCGGCGTACGGCTCGTGGAGGCAGGCGGTGTGCGAGCCGAGGGCGCCGTCCACGAACAGGTCACCGGCGGCGCCGTGGGCGCCCAGTTCGCGAGCCTTGTCGGCGTTCTGCTCGGCCCAGTAGCCGATGACGCGGGGCCCCGGCACCTCGCCGGCGAGCTTCAGGAGGGCCGTGAAGTCGTCCTCGGAGGAGATCTGCGGGCCGCCGCACTCGTGCACCGTGCCGATGCCGAGGGAGGCCGCGTGGGCCAGGGCGGTGCGCTGCGCCTCGGCGCGCTGGGCGGGGGTGATGGCGGCGAGGGCGGCCTCGCGCACGGCGTGGTGGGCGTCCCGGGTGAGCGGGGCGTCCTCGCGGGGGACGTCGGCCGGGACCAGGTCCAGCAGGGCGGTCGTGACGACCGCGGAGTGGACGTCGATGCGGGACAGGTACAGCGGGCGTCCGCCGGTGGCCTCGTCCAGCTCCGCGCGGGTCGGCGGCCGGCCGCCGGGCCAGCGGGCGGCGTCCCAGCCGTGGCCCAGCAGGACCCGGTCGTCGGGGCGGGCGGCGGCGAAGTCGCGGACCAGCGCGAGGGCCGCCTCCAGGGACGGGGCGTCGGACAGGTCGAGGCCGGTCAGGGCGAGGCCCGTGGCGGTGGTGTGCACATGGGCGTCGGTGAAGGCCGGGGTGACCAGGGCGCCGTCGAGGTCGACCACCTCGTCCACGCCGTCGGCGAAGGCGTCGGCGGCGCCCTCGGAGCCGACCCAGGCGACCTGGCCGCGCTCCACCACCATCGCGGTGGCGAAGGGGTCCGCGGGGCTGTGGACCTCGCCACGGCGGAGCAGGACGGTCTCGGGGGGCTCGGCGGTGCGCTCACTCATAGGCGACAGTTTCCCGCCTCGGCCGACCTGGACCGAACTCGGGGCACCCCACGGCCCCCGGCGCCGTCAGATCTTCGGCGGGCGTGCCTCGTACGGCGTGGAGAGCACCACCGTCGTCCGCGTCGACACCCCTGCCAGCGAGCGCAGCCGGGCCAGCAGTTCCTCCAGCTCGTGCGGGGTGGAGACGCGCACCTTGAGGATGTAGTTCTCGTCGCCGGCCACGCTGTGGCAGGCCTCGATCTCGGGCACGCCGGCGAGGCGGTCCGCGATGTCGTCGGGGGCGCTGGGATCGAACGGTTTCACCGAGATGAACGCCGTCATCGGCAGCCCGATGGCCTCGGGGTCGACCACCGCGGCATAGCCGCGGATGACGCCACGCTGCTCCAGCCGGCGCACCCGCTGGTGCACGGCCGACGTGGACAGGCCCGTGGCCTTGCCCAAGTCTGTGTAGCTCATCCGCCCGTCCTTGACGAGCAGCTGCACGATCTGACGGTCCAGCTCCTCCATGCCGCCAAAACCTACAGTGCGCTTGATCTCCTCGGATACCCGAGAGGCGCAGGTCATTCCCCGTTCGGGAGAAAAAGCACCGGGACGGGCACCTGCATACGGCATGTGACGAACGACACACACTTGGAGCAGGCTCCGTGATGTTCTCGTGATTACCGCCGAGGGCGGACGGGAAGTGCTTGCTGTGGTCGAGGCCGCAGCGCCTTCACGGCCCAGCCTTAGGGGGAGAATCCCATGCAGAGTGCCCATCGCCCTGGTCGAACCGCGTCCATGAGCCGGCAGCCCGTCGCCGAGCCCGAGCCGGAGGGCGTCGAACCCGACCTCTTCGACGAGGAACCGGACGCCTACGACACCTTCGAGATGTTCCGGGTGATCTGCCCGGACTGCGCCCAGCCGATCGCGCTGCTGGCGGACGAGGAGTCCCTGCCGGAGCACGCGCTGTGCGCCTCGCCGTGGAACCCGTTCGGGCTCACGGTGTGCGCGGGTACGGGCCGTTCGGCGGCCGACGCCCACCCCGCCGACGAGTCCGTCGAGCCGCAGGAGCAGGACACCGCGCTGCTGCTGACGCTCCCCCAGGGTCTGAACTGGCGGACGCAGCCCTTCTCGCACGTCGGCGGCCCGGGCTCGCGCCCGATGCGCGTGCCGGACATGCGCCGCCAGGCGGCCTGAGCCTCCTCACCCCACCCAGTAGGTGCCCTGCACCATGGCGCGCAGGCTGTCGTGGTGCAGGATCAGTGCGTCCGGGTCCGCCGGGACGGCGACCTCCCCGAAGTACGCCTGGCGGTAGGCGACGCGCAGCATGACGATCGCGTGCCGCAGGGCGGCGTACAGGGTGTAGAAGTCCATGTCCCGCGGGGTGTGGCCGGTCAGCCGCGCGTAGCGGGCCTCGACGCGGTCGCGGCGCAGGAAGCCGGGCAGCCCGCGCTGCCCGGAGCCGGTCGTGAGGTCGTGGAAGAAGCGGTGCAGATAGATCGTCCAGCCGAGGTCGACCTCGCGCGGGGCGAGCGCCGCCATCTCCCAGTCCAGCACGGCGACGGGCTCGAAGCCGTCGTAGACGACGTTCCCGATGCGCGCGTCGCCCCAGGTGAGGACGGGTTCGCCGGGATCGTCCGGCCAGAGCTGCTCCAGCCGGTCGAACGCGGCCTCGATGAGGGGCGAGCGGGCGAGACCGTCGATCACCCAGGCGTAGTAGGCGCGTTGGGCCGCCACATGCCGGCGCAGCGCGTCTCCCGGGCCCGGCAGCGCGAGGAACTCCGCTTGGGAGACGGGTACTTGGTCGTGCAGCCGGGCCAACAGCCCGACCGTGGCCGCTTCCAGGTGCGCGCGTTCGGCGTCGCTCGCCGCCTGCAGCCAACTGCCCTCGTAGGTGTACGGCATGACGTCCGGGGGCACGCGTCCCGCGACCCGTTCCATGACGAAGAACGGCGCCCCGAGCGCGCCCGGGTCCTCCTCCAGCCACAGCACCCGGGGCACGGGCACGTCCGTGTGCTCGGCCACGAGCCGCAGGGTGCGGTACTGGCGGGTCATGTCGTACTCGGGGAAGACGGTGTACGCCGCCGGGTCCGCCGCGAGCCGCAACGCGCAGGACCGGACCGGCGGTCGGGGGTGGTCGAGGTCGAACAGGAGGGTCTCGCTGGACATGCCGTTGGAGGCCGGGACGGTGACGCCGACCGCCTCGGCGCCGGGCAGCCGGGTGCCGAGCCAGGCGGTGAGGCGCCGGGTCAGCTCCTCGGGGTCGCGGGTGCTGGTGCGGGGACGCGGTGCCGTGGCCATGTCGTGGAACCCCCTTACGGTGCCGTCGAGTCGAAGCCCGTGAAGCCGCTCGGGTCGTGCCGGCCGAACGAGCCGTGCTCGAAGATCCCGTATCCGGTGCGCCCGTCCAGCCGGAAGCGGGCGGAGTGGTCGGTGACGCCGTAGCCGGCGAGGGGGTGCGGCGCCGTCATGTCGTAGGTACGGCGGTCCACCCAGCCGCTGCCCTGCCAGGTCCCGTGCTGCCAGTCGTCGGCCGGCGGGTAGCCCGCGCCGATCGCGAGCGGTGAGGAGGCGAGGATCTCCACCTCCAGCTCCTGCGGCTTGCGGGGATCGCCGAGGCGGACGACGGCGCGCTCGGGGTGCCGGGTGCCGGAGCGGTAGCTGATCTCGGCGTGCGGCCAGCCCAGTTGGCGGTCCCGCCGGCCGGGGACGACGAGGGTGGCGTCGTTCAGGGTGCGGTAGCCGTCGGCGTCCTCCTGGGTGACGACCATCAGGAAGCGGTCCTCGAAGCGGACCGGGCACCAGATCCAGTGGAAGCCCTCGGTGGGGTGGTCCGCGGCGAGCCGGCCGCCGTCCTCGCCCGGCAGCGGGCGGACGCCCCAGCTGCGGTCCCGGGTGCCGGTCCAGCCCTCCGCGGAGACGGCGAACTCCGTGCCGTCCGCGCGGATCAGCCCCGTCACCCGGCCCGCCTGGACGAAGCGGCGCCCCTCCAGGGTGAGCCGGTCGCCCCGGCGCTGGAGGTGGTGCGGCTCCCACAGGGCCGGGAAGGCGGCGGTCCAGGTGAGGTCGTACGACAGGTGTTCGTCCGCGCAGACGAGGCGCAGGCGCTGGAGGGGCCGTACGACCTCGATGCGCAGCGGTCCGACGGCGAGCCGCATCCGGTCCTCGCCGAGGGCGTCCGAGGCGCGCACGGCGTGCAGGGTGTCGCCGGTGCGGAGGGTGGCGTAGGCGTCGATCACGCCCAGGTTGGGGTAGACGCCGAGGCCGAGGATGAGCAGGGCGCGGCCGGTGTGGTCGAAGACGTGGAAGATGCAGCGGTCGTAGGCGTTCCGGTCGCCGGTCGCCACGTGCTTCATGGAGAGCGGCACCTGGTGCACGGGGTACTCGTCGAGCGGTACGGGTCGGTCGTCGGCCACGGACACCCCCCTGGTCGATGGTCAGCTGACGGTACGTCAGCTGACCGGAGGAGGCCAGGGGGTGAACCGGACGGGTATGGACTGACGCGCGATTCCGCCAGGGGGTGACCTGTCCGGCTGTCACCGCGTTGCCCGGGTATGACCCCCACGTACTGGGCGACCGGGCGTCAGCGCCACATCTTCGTCCCCCGCCCCGCAGAATCGGTTCCGCCTCCCGCCCCGCAGGACCCGCCCATCTACCGCGACCTCCTGCGGACCTGGGCCGACCGGGGCCGCACCCTGCCGGGCCGCCATGACCCGGAGTGGGTCAGGCTGGCGGCCCCGACGGTCCGCACGGGCCAGTTCAGCGACCTTCCGGCCCGGCTACGTGACGGGCGATGACCATCCGCTGGATCTGGTTGGTGCCCTCGACGATCTGCAGGACCTTGGCCTCGCGCATGTAGCGCTCGGCCGGGAAGTCGGCGGTGTAGCCGTATCCGCCCAGTATCTGCACCGCGTCCGTGGTGACCTTCATGGCCGTGTCGGTGCAGTGCAGCTTGGCCATGGCGGCCTGCTTGGCGAACGGCTTGCCCGCGTCCCGCAGCCGGGCCGCGGCGAGGTACAGCGCGCGACCGGCCTCGATCTGGGTGGCCATGTCGGCGATCATGAAGCGCAGGCCCTGGAAGTCGGCGATGGGCCGGCCGAACTGGCGGCGCTGGCCGGCGTAGCGGACCGCCTCGTCCAGCGCGGCCTGGGCGAGGCCGATGGCGCAGGCCGCGATGCCGAGCCGGCCGGAGTCGAGCGCGGACAGGGCGATGGAGAAGCCCTGGCCCTCCTCGCCGAGGCGCCGGTCGTCCGGGACGCGGACGCCGTCGAAGTGCACCTGCGCGGTGGGCGAGCCCTTCATGCCCATCTTCTTCTCGGGCGCCGCGCCGCTCAGCCCGGGCGCGTCGCCGGGCACGAGGAAGGCGGTGATCCCGCGCGGGCCGTCCTCGCCGGTGCGGGCCATCACGGTGTAGAAGTCGGCGATGCCGCCGTGCGTGATCCAGGCCTTGGTGCCGGTGATCACCCACCCGCTCTCCTCCCGCACGGCCTTGGTGCGCAGGGAGGCCGCGTCGGAGCCGGAGGACGGCTCGGACAGGCAGTAGGCGCCGAGCAGGCCGCCGCCCAGCATCGCGGGCAGGTGCTCGACCTGCTGCTGCTTGGTGCCGTAGGTGGCGAGCGCGTAGGACGCGAGCGTGTGGACGCTGACGCCGAGGCCGACGGTGAGCCGGGCCGCGGCCAGCTCCTCCAGGACCTGGAGGTAGACCTCGTACGGCTGGTCGCCGCCGCCGTACTCGGCGGAGTACGGCAGGCCCAGCAGGCCGGATTCGGAGAGCAGGGTGAAGATCTCGCGCGGGAAGCGTCCCGCGTCCTCCTCCTCCGCGGCCCGGGGCGCGATCTCGCGCTGGGCGATCTCCCGGACGAGGGCGAGCAGATCCCTCGCCTCTTCCGTGGGCAGTTGACGCTCCACCGGCTGCGGGTCGCGGTCGGACATGGCGTCGGGCTCCTCCCTGTTCGGACACCGGCGGCACGGCCCGTGGATGGGGGCGGCTCCGCCTGATCGCGCTCTGCCGAAGGCGCCCGCTCCCGGGTCTCGGAAGCTGCTGACCAGCGGCATGCGCTGTGAGTATGCCCGATCGGCGACCTCCAGTCACCAGTTAACGACCGCTTACTTCAGGATTCCACTCGCGGCCTCCACCGGGGCCGAAATTGGTCCGAACCATTGACCTACTGGTCTAGTCCTCCTACTGTGCATGACCAACGCTTTACCGCGTTCATGCCAATCGGCGCGCGTTCCCCTCCCCCCACGAGGAGACACCCGATGCACACTCCCCGCTCCCTGGTCCGGGCGCTGGTCTCGGCCGCGTGTACCGCCGCCCTCGGTGCCGGTCTGCTGGCCGGCACCGGCACGGCGACCGCGGCGGCACCGAGCACCCCGCGACTGACGGCCGGCTCCAAGGTCGTCGGCTACTTCACCGAATGGGGCACCTACGACCGCAAGTACTACGTCAAGAACATCGAGACCTCCGGCTCCGCGGCCAAGCTGACCCATGTCAACTACGCCTTCGGCAACGTCACCGGCGGCAAGTGCGCCATGGGCGACTCCTACGCGGCCACCGACCGGGCCTACACCGCCGCCGAGTCCGTCGACGGCGTCGCCGACACCTGGGACCAGCCGCTGCGCGGCAACTTCAACCAGCTGCTGAAGCTGAAGAAGAAGCACCCGGGCCTGAAGGTCCTGTGGTCCTTCGGCGGCTGGACCTGGTCCAGCGGCTTCGGCGAGGCCGCGAAGAACCCGGCCGCCTTCGCCCAGTCCTGCTACGACCTGGTGAAGAACTCCAAGTGGGCGGGCGTCTTCGACGGCATCGACATCGACTGGGAGTACCCGAACGCCTGCGGCAACACCTGCGACACCAGCGGCCGGAACGCCTTCAAGAACGTCATGGCCGCCCTGCGGTCGAAGTTCGGCTCCGGCAACCTGGTCACCGCGGCGATCACCGCCGACGCCTCCAGCGGCGGCAAGATCGACGCGGCCGACTACGCGGGCGCGGCCCAGTACGTCGACTGGTACAACCCGATGACGTACGACTACTTCGGCGCCTGGGACGCGGCCGGCCCGACCGCCCCGCACTCCCCGCTGAACTCCTACTCGGGCATCCCGAAGGCGAACTTCTCCACCTCGGCGACCATCGCCAAGCTGAAGGGCCTCGGCATACCGGCGTCCAAGCTGCTGCTCGGCATCGGCTTCTACGGGCGCGGCTGGACCGGCGTCACGCAGGCGGCGCCCGGCGGCACGGCCACGGGCCCGGCTGCGGGGACGTACGAGCAGGGCATCGACGACTACAAGGTGCTCAGGACCAAGTGCCCGGCGACCGGCACCGTGGGCGGCACGGCGTACGCCAAGTGCGGGAACAACTGGTGGAGTTACGACACCCCGGCGACCATCGGCACGAAGATGACGTACAAGAACCAGCAGGGCCTCGGCGGCACCTTCTTCTGGGAGCTGAGCGGCGACACCACGAACGGTGAGCTGATCAAGGCGATCAACTAGCCCCGCACCGGGGCGCAACGGGGAGCGGGGGCCATCGGCCTCCGCTCCCCCGCGTTCAGGCGTCGCGGCGGGCGGGCGGCGGGGCCGGGTAGGCGGGGTCCAGTTCCTCGATGGCGCGCAGGGCGCCGCCGAGCGTCTTCACCAGCAGCTCGCGCATGGCGTCGCGGGACAGTCCGGGGCGGTCGATCCAGTCCAGGGTGGCACCCTCCACGCCACACACCCAGGAGAGCAGGCCCATCCGGGCCAGCGGGGCGATGTCGCCGCGGCCGTAGGCCCCTTCGGCGATGGTGGCGATGATCGCCTCGCGCACACCGTCCCGTATCGCGTGCACCTCGGTGTCGAAGCCGACGCCGCCGCTGACGATGGTGCGGTACGCGGCCTGGTGGTGTTCGGCGTAGCGCAGATAGCCGTCGATGGTGCGGTGCACCCGGTCCACGGCGGGCAGCTGGAGGCCGCCGGCGGCGGAGGTGACCAGGTCGGCGACCGAGTCCTGGACGATCGCCAGGTAGTAGCCGCGCTTGGACCGGAAGTAGTAGTAGATCAGGCCCTTGGCGACCTGCGCCTGGCGCGCGATGTCGTCCATGGAGAGCGCGTCGTAGGACGTGTCGGCGAACAACTTCCGCCCGATGGCGATGAGTTCGGCGCGACGCGCGGTCGAGCGCTCGGTGCCGCGCACCTGGGTGGCGGCACGCTGCTGCGGCATGTTCAAGATCGACCCTGGTCTAGGCGCGACGGGACATCCGCAGTATGTCAGAACATGCCGCACGTGTGAGCGGTTGACGCCGAGGCGCGTGCGCGGCCGTTCAGAGCAGGCCGAGCTGGGTCACGAGCATCGCGAACACCGCGACGAGGACCCAGCCCATGACGTGCTCGACGATCTTGGGGCCGTCTTCCCGGGGGCCGCCGGTGCGGACGCGGGCGGCGGTGGCGGGGTGTGCGGTCATGCTGTCACTCTCAGACGTCTGACGTACGGACATGGACTTCCCCACCCATTCGTCCACCTTGCCACCCGCGACGGCGTTCGCGGCGATGAGCTTGGTCACACGTCGCGCCGCAGGTCAGTGCACGCCCACCACCGCGAGCGCCCGGCGCTGGTGCGGGGTCGGATGGGCCGGGAAGTAGAGGTAGCAGACCCCTCCGGTGCCGGAGACGACCTTGCCGGAGGCGTTGTACCGCTTGGTCCGCAGCCAGATGTTCTCGAATTCCCGGCGCAGATAGACCCGCCGCACCGCCGCGTCGTCGGCCGAGGCGGGATCGTTCGCGATCACGTCGCCGTCCGCCGTGAAGCCGATCACGGTCATCAGGTGCCCGGAGGTGCCGTACCCGGCGCCGGTCAGCTCGCCCTTCAGGAAGGACTGGGACGTTATGGCCGGGATGCCGGCCGCGATCAGCGTCTCCAGGTCGGTCAGGGAGGCGAGCCGGGTGACCACGCCCTGCAGGCCCTCGAAGGTGGCCGCGTAGGCGGCGTTGAAGGGCCAGTTGCCGCAGCCCTCGTACTGGTGGTCGTAGGTGAACCGGGCCGCGTGGTCGACCTGCGGGTCGGCGTAGGACGGGTCGACCCAGGACAGCTGCTCGGGGGTGAGCCGGCCGCCCCAGTACTCGATGATCATCTGCGAGGAGGTGGGGCTGCACCAGGCCTCGCCGCCGTTGTCGTACTCGGGGTACTGGCCCTTGTGGATCTCCTGCGAGTAGCGCGGGACGGCCAGTTCCTGGGCGAGGCCGGGGGTGGAGGCCGGCACGGTGAAGCGGTCGGGGATGTCCGAGCCCATCGCGCCGAGCCGCCAGACGGTGGGGGTGCGGTGCGTGCCGGGCCGGCGGTAGAGGGTGAGGCGCAGCCGGTACGACGACAGGCGCAGCCCGGTGCTCGCGTCGTCGATGGAGAAGGTGTCGGTCCAGATGGTGCTCTTGCCGTCGGTCTGGTCGTCCACCGAGGTCCGCTTGATGTCCTGGTCGCCGGCCGCCCAGCGGCCCATCACGTACCAGGGGGTGTCGGTGCCGTCGGAGTACGTGCCCCCCAGCTCGACCTGGAGCCAGGTGCCGTCGGGGGTGTGCGCGTTCCAGGAGGCGACGACCTCGGTCGCGGGCACGGTGAGCCGGTGCTCCGGGGAGGTCCAGGTGGCGTACTCCCAGGTGGCGGTGGTGCCGGTGTGCGGGTCGGTGTAGTCGGTGCGGCCGGCGGGGGCGCCGATCACGACGCCGGGGCGCCGGCCGGAGACGGCCCGGGCGCCCTCGGCGGTGCCGCAGCGCCAGTCGCGGTACGTGGTCCAGGCGTGGTGGTCGATCGGGCGGGCCTGCGGCCGGCCGGGGTCGTCGGCGGCGGATTCCGGTGCGGCGGCGGCCGTGGCGGCCGAGGTGCCGGTCACCGCGGCGGCGACGGCCACGGCAAGGACGGTTCTGCGGGACGGCTGTTGGGCTCTGCTCATGGGCGCGATGACCCCCAGGGTGTCCGAGTCGGGCTGGTCCGGTGCGCCAACTATGGAGCAGGGGGGATCCGCCTGCCAGCACTTCGGGGCATGCCGCGGCACGAATATTGGTCTGGGCCACTGGCGGGGCGTGGCCGGGGGTGGGCGTCACTTGCCCGCGGCGGCGGGGCTGTGAAGCCGCCGCCACTGCGACGCCCTGGGGGCGCGGGGAACTGCGCGGCCAGCCCCCACACGCCCGCACCCGGACACGGTCAGACGAGATCCATCGCCGCGACCTCGTCGGGGCGGCCGTAGCTGACCGGACCCTGGAAGCGGCGGCGGGCCGTGGCGAACCACCACACCGTGGCCACCAGCAGGACGGCGGCGAGCGCGATCGGCGCGTAGTTGAAGGAGTCGACGGTGATCGGCGAGGCCTGCGGCAGCATGAACAGGACGCTGCTGAGCAGGATCCAGGTCACCGCGAGCCACCCGATCGGCCTGCCCCACCGGCCCAGGTGCCAGGGGCCGGGCTGGAACGCGTCACCGAGCCGCAGCCGCAGGAAGATCGGTACGGCGTAGGCGAGGAAGAGGCCGACCACGTTGACGCTGACGATGGCGGTGAACGCCGTGTGCGACCACCAGCCCGGCACCACCAGGGCCAGCGAGCAGGCGACCGCGAGCCACACCGCCTTCACCGGGGTACGGGTGCGCGGCGAGACCGAGTGCCACCAGCGGGAGCCGGGCATGGCGCCGTCCCGGGAGAAGGCGAAGATCTGCCGGGTGTTGCTGGTGAGGTTGGCGAGACCGCAGAAGAGCATCGCGCCGATGACGATGAGGAGCATCACCTTGGCGGTGCGCAGGCCGAGGCCGTCGATGAGGATCTGGACGGGCGGGGCGGCCGCGCCGGCCACCTCGGCGTAGTCGCCGATGCTGTAGACCAGTGCCAGCATCAGGATCAGGCCCGTGACCGCCGAATAGCCGATGGCACGCATGATGCCCTTCGGGGCGCTGACCGTCGCGCGGACCGTTTCCTCGGACATGTGGAAGCTGCCGTCGAACCCGGTGAAGGTCCAGCTGGTGACCAGCAGGCCGAGCATGCCGCCGTAAAGCCCGCTAGTGAAGCCGGTGTTGTTCTCGAAATGCGTGATGAAGGACGCCGACTGATGCTGGTCGGGCATCACTATGAGTGCACCCACGATCACGACGAGTCCGATCAGCAGCCACCACACGGAAATGCGGTTCAGTACGGCGACGAGCTGGACGGTGTACGTGTTCGCGAGGCCCTGCAGCACGATGATCAGAGCCGTGATCAGGACCGTCTGGTGCACGGTCGGCCGGTACGAGGGCCACTGCAGCTGCACGAACACCTGGATGAAGGTGGCGGCGGCGTATCCGGTGGCGGCGGTGCCGCCGATCTGGCCCACGAAGTTCAGCCAGCCCGTGAACCACGACCAGGCGCCCTTGTGCCGTTTGGCGAGTTTGCCGGCGGAGAAATAGAGGGCGCCGCTCGTCGGATAGGCGGAGGCGACTTCCGCCATGGCCGCGCCGATGAGGAGCACCATCACCGAGACACCGATCCAGCCGAACACGAGAATGCGGGGCCCGCCCGCGTTCATACCGAATCCGAAGGACGAGAAAATGCCCGAGAGGATATTGATGATGGTGAAGGAGATCGCGAAATTGTCGAACGCCTGGAAGCGTCGGGTGAGCTTGCGCGGATAACCCATCGCGTGCAGGGTGGCGTCGTCGTCGAGCACGACGGTGTCCGCCGCGCGGGCGCGCGCCCGGGGAGTCGACATCCGTTCCGACACAGATCGGCCTTTCTCTCGATGGGGGGATGAGGGGGGACGAGGGTGGTCAGCCGGGTCCGGGGACGGGCAGACCGCAGGCGCGCCGGGCCCGGGAGAGCTGCTCGGCGGGGTCGCCGAAGGCGCTCCAGGGCATGCGCGAGGCGTACGGGCCCATCGCCGTGAAGACCGCCCGGGCCTCGAACTCGCGCTGGGCCATGACCAGCGCGTGCGCGAGGTAGGCGAGATCGAGCACCGGGGTGAAGCGGTATCCGGCCACCGCGGGCAGCCAGTTCTGGTAGATCGCCAGCGCGGTGGACCGCCACTGGGGCTGCTCCCAGACCCGGTCGGCGAGCAACTGGGTGGGGTTGTAGCTCTCCACCAGGGCCACCAGGGGCAGCAGCCGGAGGGCGGAGTCGGCGGGCGCCCGCTGGCTGAGGAAGGCGGCCACGTCCCAGGCCGCGGTGACCGAGCCGCCGTACCGGGTGAAGAAGCAGGACAGGAAGCGGTGATGGGCCTCGCGGTGCCAGGGGTCCAGGGACAGGACGTGCGCGAACAGCCGCCAGGGGCCGGGCGGGGCGGTGAGCAGACCCTGCGGGGCGGGGTCGCGCAGCCGGTGCAGCCGGGCCATGGCGAGCCGGGCCACCCAGGGGGTGGGGTCGGCGGGGGCGGCCTCGGCGGCCCGGTCGCAGGCGGTCAGCGCGATCCGCTCCAGCGCCTCGGCCCGGTCGTCGCGCGCGTCGGCGGCGTGCAGGGCGCGCTGTACCGCGACCCGGGCCCACATCAGCGCGGCCTCGGGCGTCGGCTCCTCGGCGAGCCAGCGTTCCACCAGATCGGTGCCGGCCGCCTCGGAGGCGAGCACCAGCGAGCGGTGGGCGCGCAGGGCGAAGTCGGAACGGGTCTCGGCGAGCGCCTCGGAGGCGTATCGATAACGTCCGGCGCGCACATCGACGCATACGCTCGCCAGGACGCGGTCGTCGGCCGCCGGATGCCATACGTAGTGCCCTTCGAATAACTCCGCGGCCATGTCCCCCCTGCCGGTCCCCGCTCGACGCATCACGTTGCGCAGGAGGCACCTTACTCAGCGTCGGGCACACCGGAAACGCCGAATTCGACATATCGGTCAGGGATTCGGAATGTTTTATCGACGCCATTGACTGGCCGCCAGCCGGTGGTTCAACATGCGACTTTTGCCGCGCCCACCGACGCCCGCCCGACCCGTCGCCACGGGCCGCCACTAGACTGTTTCCCGGAAATCGCCCCACATCGCACCACACCTCGGGAATCGCCATTCACGACCTCGCCGCCCGGCTGCGCGGGCTCCCCCCTTCACTGGGACCGGTCCGGCTGATCGGCGTCGACGGGCACGCCGGCTCCGGGAAGTCCACCTTCGCCGGGCGGCTGGCGGACGCGCTGGGCGGGGCCCCGGTGCTCCATCTCGACGACATCGCCAGCCATGAGCAGCTCTTCGCCTGGACCGGCCGGCTCATCACCCAGGTGATCGAACCCCTGGCGCGCGGCGAGAGCGCGCACTACACCCCCTACGACTGGCGGGCCCGCGCCTTCGGCGCCCCCCGCCCGCTGCCCGCCGCGCCCGTCGTCCTGGTCGAGGGCGTCGGCGCCGGCCGCCGGGCGCTGCGACCGCATCTCGCCCGGCTGCTGTGGATGGAGGTGCCCAGGGCGGAGTCCTGGGCGTGCGGCCGGCTGCGGGACGGGGTGGAGCAACAGGAGTTCTGGGACGGCTGGGTCGCGGCGGAGCGCGCGCACTTCGCCGCCGATCCTTCGCGCCCCCATGCCGATCTCCTGGTGCTGCGGCGGCGTGAGGGGTACGAGGTACTGCCGGGACCGGGCGCGGCTCGTGAAGCCGGGCCGCATGTGACGCTGAGTGATGGACCGTCCGCGATGTGGTGAAGTTGTGAAGAGCCTTGCCGGACAACTTCTTCGAGTGCCCCAACTCCGCTTGACCCGGGGGCCGTACAGGACTTACGTTCTCAATGTGCGGCTTTCGGAGCCGCCCACCGACGCGAAGCCCCCGGTTGTTCCCCCGTGACCGGGGGCTTCGTTCTGCCCGCACGCCGGTTTTCCGGCGGCCCCGCGCACCGGTTCTCTCACCCTCGGTCACGAAACCCCGTGCGCCCCGTCTGCTCCCACCTCGTCGAACGCCCCGTGCGGCACCCTTCGGCAGGCACACGTACCGCGGGTACGATGCCCTCGGTGCGACCTTCGGGCGGCTGCCTCGCGCACCGGCAACTCCGGTCCGCGGCACAGCGGTTCGACCGCGGCGGCCGTCGGGCGACTGCCCGGTGGTGAACCACGGGGACACGGTCTGTGGGGGGACGTGATGGACTTCGGCACGCAGGGCCCCGAGGCCCCGGCCGACCTCGCCTGGCTGCGGGGGGTGGACGCCTACACGATGGGTGCCTATCCGCAGGCGGAGGAGGAGTTCCGCACCGCGGTGCGGATGGACCCGGGCATGGCGGACGCCTGGCTCGGGCTGCACGCGCTCCGGGTCGACACCACCACCGCGCTGCTGCGGATGTTCCGGCACCGCGAGCGCTTCGGCGAACAGCGCACCCGGCACCGCCGCCCCCTCAACTCCTGGTACTGGCTGGGCTGGTGGGTGCAGCCGGTGCTGGAGAGCCCGCGCGATCTGCTGCTGGCGCACGCCTCCCACTGGCTGGACGGCCGGCACGTGCCCGAGCTGGACCGCGCCCTCGCCGGGCTCCCCCCGGTGGACGCCGACGCCCAGGTCCGCTTCCTGCACTCCTGCCGCGCCTATCTGGTCAAGGACTGGGAGCAGCTGGTCCGGCACACCGACCCGCTGCTGGACGATCCCATGCTGGGCATCGAGGCCGGCCTGTTCGGCGGCATGGCCCGGGTCCGGCTGGAGATGTACGGCCAGGCCGAACCGCTGCTGTCGGCGGCGCTGATGCGGTGCCGCAGCGAGCAGCCGCAGCGCAAGGAGCTGCGGTACTGGCTGGCCCGGGCCCATGAGGGCACCGGCCGCAGCGCCGCCGCGCTCCCCCTGTACCGGGCGGTGCACCGGGTCGACCCGGCCTTCATGGACACCTCCGCCCGGCTCGCCGCGATCGCCGCGGGCGACGGGTACGACGACACGGCCGACCTCGCCTCGATCACGCTGACCGGCGCGGGGCAGGACACCGTGGACGGGCCGGACGGGTTCGATCCGCTGTTCGGGACGGAGGGCCGGGATCTGCGGCTGCCGGAGCCCGATCTGCCGACCGGGCCCCTGCCGTCGGTGACCGATCCCTCGGTGCGGACGAAGACCGGCGTGTCCGGGGTGTCCGCCTCGCCGATCCCGGCCGGGCCGACCGACCCCGCCCTGCTGGAGGAGGCGCTCGCCGAGCTGGAGCGCATGGTGGGGCTCGAACCGGTGAAGCGCCAGGTCAAGGCGTTGTCCGCGCAGTTGAACATGGCGCGGCTGCGGGCCGGGCAGGGCCTGCCGGTGCAGCCGCCCAAGCGGCACTTCGTCTTCTCCGGCCCGTCCGGCACGGGCAAGACCACGGTCGCGCGCATCCTGGGCCGGGTGTTCTACGCCCTGGGCCTGCTCGGCGGCGACCACCTCGTGGAGGCCCAGCGCGCCGACCTGGTCGGCGAGTACCTCGGGCAGACGGCCGTGAAGGCCAACGAGCTGATCGACTCCGCGATCGGCGGGGTGCTGTTCGTGGACGAGGCGTACTCGCTGTCCAACTCCGGGTACGGCAAGGGGGACGCGTACGGCGACGAGGCACTTCAGGTGCTGCTGAAGCGGGCCGAGGACAACCGGGACCACCTGGTGGTGATCCTGGCCGGCTACCCGGAGGGCATGGACCGGCTGCTCGCCGCGAACCCCGGCCTGTCGTCCCGGTTCACGACCCGGGTGGACTTCCCGTCCTACCGGCCGCTGGAACTCACCGAGATCGGCAAGGTCCTCGCGGCGGAGAACGGGGACCGGTGGGACGAGGAGGCGCTGGAGGAACTGCGGTCCATCGCCGGGCACGTGGTCGATCAGGGGTGGATCGACGAGCTGGGCAACGGGCGGTTCCTGCGGACGCTGTACGAGAAGAGCTGCGCGTACCGGGATCTGCGGTTGTCGACGTACGCGGGGGCCCTGTCCCGGGACGACCTGGCGACGCTGCGGTTGCCGGATCTGATGCAGGCGTACGGGGAAGTGCTGTCGGGCCGGGGTCCGCAGGATCCGTCGGCCATGTAGCGCCGCCGGCCGGGGCGGGGGTGGGGTCGGGCGCTGCGTCTGGATCAGCCCGGGTCCGAGCTGATCCAGACGAAACCCCCTACGCCATGGCCTCCTCCGGCTCCCCGCTCGCCCTCGGTTCGGCCAGCTTGACCTCGGGAGTCTGCCGGTGTGCCGGGTCCCGGACCTCGCCGACGAGGAGTTCCAGTACGTCCTCCAGCGCGACCAGGCCGAGCACCTTGCCGGAGGCGTCGGCCACCTGGGCCAGGTGGGTGGCGGCCCGGCGCATGACGGTGAGGGCGTCGTCGAGCGGCAGCTCGGCGCGGAGCGTGGCCATGGGGCGCCACACCTGCTGCGGGACGGCCCGGTCGGAGTCCTCCAGGTCGAGGACGTCCTTCACGTGGACGTAGCCCATGAAGGGCCCCTTCTCCGTGGCCGAGACGGGGAAGCGGGAGTAGCCGGTGCGGGCCGTCAGCTCCACGATCTCGCCCGGGGTGATGGACGGGGTCACCGTGACCAGGGACTCCCGGCGCAGCAGGACGTCCGTCACCGGGCGGGAGCCCAGCTCCAGGGCGTCCTCCAGGCGCTCCTGCTCCTCGGGGGCGAGGAGGCCCGCCTGACCGGAGTCCTCCAGCAGGCGGTTGAGCTGCTCGGTGGTGACGACCGCCTCCACCTCGTCCTTCGGCTCGACCCGGAACAGCCGCAGGATGCCCTGGGCGCAGGCGCCGAGGGCCACCGTGATCGGCCGGCAGAGGCGGGCGAACCAGACCAGTCCCGGGCTCAGCCAGAGGGCCGCCTTCTCGGGCGCCGCCATGGCGAGGTTCTTCGGCACCATCTCGCCGATGACCAGGTGGAAGAAGACCACGGCGGCCAGGGCGATGACATAGCCCAGCGGGTGGATCACGCCGTGCGGGAGGCGGATCCACTCGAACAGCGGCTCCAGCAGCCGCGCCACCGTCGGCTCGGCCACCGCGCCCAGCGTCAGGGAGCAGACGGTGATGCCGAACTGGGCGGCGGCCATCATCTGCGGCAGCCGCTCCAGGCCGTACAGGACCTGGCGGGCCCGGGCGGTGCCGAGCGGTTCGATCTGGCTGCGGCGGACGGAGACCAGCGCGAACTCGGCGCCGACGAAGAAGCCGTTGGCGAGCACGAGCAGCGCGGCGAAGACCAGTTGGAGGACGCTCATCGGGCGGCCTCCATCACGTTGACCGCCGGGGCCGTCCTGACCAGGCGGACCCGTTCGGCGCGGTAGTGGCCGACCTGACGGACCGAGAGCCGCCAGCCGGGCAGCTCGGCCTTGTCACCGGGGGCCGGGATCCGGCCGAGCAGATCGGCGACCAGGCCGGCGACGGTCTCGTAGGGCCCCTCGGGCACGTCGAGGCCTATGCGCAGCAGGATGTCGACGCGGCAGCTGCCGTCGGCGTCCCAGGCGGGCCTGCCGTCCTCGGGCGGGGCGGGGGCCAGCTCGGGCATGTCCTTGGCGTCGTGCTCGTCGCGGACCTCGCCGACCAGTTCCTCGACGATGTCCTCCAGGGTGACCACGCCGGCCGTGCCGCCGTACTCGTCCACGACGACCGCGATGGGCTGCTCGCTGCGCAGCCGCGCCAGCAGCGGCTGGACGGGCAGGGTCTCGGGGACCAGGAGCGCCTTGCGGGCGATACGGCCGACCGGGGTGCGCAGCCGGTCGTGGACCGGGACGGCCAGCGCGTCCTTGAGGTGGGCCATGCCGACGATCTCGTCGATCTTCTCCCGGTAGACGGGGAAGCGGGACAGGCCGGTGGCCCGGGTGAGGTTCACCACGTCCTCGGCGGTGGCCGAGGCCTGCAGGGCGCTCACCTTCACGCGCGGGGTCATGACGTGCTGTGCGGTCAGCTCGCCCAGGGACAGGGTGCGGACGAACAGATCGGCCGTGTCCTGCTCCAGGGCGCCGGCCTGGGCGGAGTGCCGAGCCAGGGAGACGAGTTCGCCCGGGGTGCGGGCGGAGGCCAGCTCCTCGGCGGGTTCGACGCCGAGGGCCCGGACCAGCCGGTTGGCGACCGTGTTCAGCGCGGAGATCACCGGGCGGAACAGGCGGGCGAAACGGTGCTGCGGGCCGGCTACGAAGCGCGCGACCTGCAAGGGCCGGGAGACCGCCCAGTTCTTGGGCACGAGTTCACCGATCACCATCTGGATCGCGGAGGCCAGCAGCATGCCGACGACCACGGCGACGCCGGAGGCGGCACCCTCGGGGATGCCGAGCGCGGCGAACGGGGCGTGCAGCAGCCCGGCCAGGGCCGGTTCGGCGAGCATGCCGACGACCAGGGAGGTGATGGTGATGCCGAGCTGGGTGCCGGAGAGCTGGAAGGACAGCTCCTTCAGCGACTCCACGACCGTGCGGGCGCGGGCGTCGCCGTCGGCGGCGGCCTTCTCGGCCTCGGGCCGCTCGACGGTCACCAGGCCGAACTCCGCCGCCACGAAGAATCCGTTGGCGAGAATCAGCAGGAACGCCGCTCCGAGGAGCAGCAGTGAGATGGTCACGCTGCCACCGCCTTCCCGTTATGTCGGGCAGGGGTGGCGCAGGTACTACAGGACGATCCGTCCATCGCCGGAGGGAGTCACTCCTCGGGTAGCAGGAACCCCTGTGCACCGGGCGGCACGCAGGGGCGGAGGCGCAGCGAAAGGCCTCCGCCCACCAGATTAATCAAGATCTGGGCTCGTGCGGCAGGGCTGACGTGCCGGAGTGGGCCTCGGCGAGTGCACGGAGGGCCTGTGCGTCGGCTATGGCCCGCCGCTTGGCGATGCCCGGCTGGATGCCGAGCGCGGGCAGGCTGGTGCCGTCGCTGAGGTTGAGGAACACCCAGGGGTCGCCCGGCCGGAGGTTCACCTGGACGATCTCCGCCCAGGCCAGGCGCCGCTTGCTGGCGATGTTGACCACGGTGACGCCGGAGTCGTCGGCGACCACCTTCACCCGGGCCAGCTGGGCGAGGACCCAGAAGATGAGCGCCCCGGTGATGACGAAGCTGAGCTTCGATCCCGGGCCGAGGTGCTCCAGCAGCATCGCGATCCCGGATATCACCAGGAATATCACGACACCGGCGGTGAGCAGGACGGCCCGGGTGTGGCCCGGCCGGAAGGTGACCGGGAGCTCGGGAAGGGGGGTCTGTTCGGTCATCGGTCGGCGTACCCCTCTACAGGCGGCAGGCGTGGATGGCCGTGGTCAGGATGGCGCGGGCGCCGATGGCGTAGAGGTCGTCCATGATCCGCTGGGCCTCCTTGGCGGGGACCATGGCACGGACCGCGACCCAGCCCTCGTTGTGCAGCGGGGAGACGGTCGGGGACTCCAGGCCGGGGGTGAGCGCGACGGCCTTCTCCAGCTGCTCGACCCGGCAGTCGTAGTCCATCATCACGTACGTCCGGGCGACCAGGACGCCCTGGAGGCGACGCAGGAACTGCTGGACCTTCGGCTCCTCGGCGTCGGCGCCGGTGCGGCGGATGACGATCGCCTCGGACTTCATGATCGGCTCGCCGAAGACCTCCAGGCCCGCGTTGCGCAGGCTGGTGCCGGTCTCCACGACGTCGGCGATGACCTCGGCGACGCCCAGCTCGATGGCGGTCTCGACGGCGCCGTCCAGGTGGACGACGGAGGCGTCGACGCCGCTGTCGGCCAGGTGCCCCGCGACGATCCCCTCGTACGAGGTGGCGACCGTCTTGCCCTTGAGGTCCTCGATGCCGTCCGCCGTGCCGGGCTTGGCGGCGAAGCGGAAGGTGGAGCGGGCGAAGCCGAGCGGCAGGATCTCCTCGGCGTCGGCGCCGGAGTCGATCAGCAGGTCGCGGCCGGTGATGCCGATGTCGAGCATGCCGGAGGAGACGTAGATCGCGATGTCGCGGGGGCGGAGGTAGAAGAACTCGACCTCGTTCTCCGGGTCGACGATGCGCAGCTCTTTGGACTCGCGGCGCTGCTGGTAGCCGGCCTCATGCAGCATCTCCGCCGCAGGGCCGGACAGTGAACCCTTGTTGGGGACGGCGATGCGCAGCATGAGGTCGGCTTCCTTTGCGTGAAGGGGTTTCTACGGCTGGTGCAGCAGGCGGGTTACAGGTGGGCGTAGACGTCGTCGAGGGAGATCCCGCGGGCGACCATCATCACCTGGACGTGGTACAGCAGCTGCGAGATCTCCTCGGCGGCCGCCTCCTTGCCCTCGTACTCGGCGGCCATCCAGACCTCGGCGGCCTCTTCGACGACCTTCTTGCCGATGGCATGGACGCCCTTGCCGACCAGCTCTGCGGTACGGGAGGTGGCGGGGTCGCCGGCTGCGGCCTTGTGCTGGAGCTCGGTGAAGAGCTCCTCGAACGTCTTCTTGGACATGGTGCTGCCCACCCTACGCGGTGTGCGCCACTCCTCAGTGCCAGGGTTCAGATACTGAGCGGAGCGTGGCCGCCGTCGCCACGGCGGCCGTCACGGCCTCGTGTCCCTTGTCCTCGTTGGAGCCCTCGATGCCGGCCCGGTCCAGGGCCTGCTCCTCGGTGTCACAGGTGAGCACGCCGAACCCGACGGGGACGCCGGTCTCGACGGCCACCTGGGTGAGGCCCTGGGTGACGCCCTGGCACACGTAGTCGAAGTGGGGCGTGCCGCCCCGGATGACGACACCGAGGGCGACGACCGCGTCGTAGCCGCGGCCCGCGAGGACCTTGGCGGCGACCGGCAGCTCGAACGTGCCGGGGACCCGGATCAGGGTCGGCTCGTCGATGCCCAGTTCGTGCAGGGCGCGCAGGGCGCCGTCGACCAGACCGTCCATCACCTTCTCGTGCCACTGCGCCGCGATGACGGCGACCCTGAGGTCGCTCACGTTGCGTACGGACAGTTCCGGTGCACCCTTGCCGCTCACGTCTCTCCTTCGTGCTCTGTTACTGGTTGCTGCAGGCCGACACGGCGGGGGTGTCGAGCCAGGGCAGGTCGTGCCCCATCCGGTCCCGCTTGGTGCGCAGGTAGCGGAGGTTGTGCTCGCCGGCCTGGACGGGCATCGGCTCGCGGCCGGTGACCTTCAGACCGTGACGCAGCAGGGCGTCGGTCTTGTCGGGATTGTTGGTCATGAGCCGGACGCCGCGCACGCCGAGGTCGGCGAGGATCTGCGCGCCCGCGCCGTAGTCGCGGGCGTCGGCGGGCAGGCCGAGTTCGAGGTTGGCGTCCAGGGTGTCGTGGCCCTGCTCCTGGAGTTCGTAGGCCCGGAGCTTGGACAGCAGACCGATGCCGCGTCCCTCGTGTCCGCGCAGGTAGACGACGACTCCCCGGCCCTCCTCCTGGATGCGCTCCAGGGCGGTGTCCAGCTGGGGGCCGCAGTCGCAGCGCAGGGAGCCGAAGACATCGCCGGTGAGGCATTCGGAGTGGACGCGGACCAGGACGTCCTCGCCGTCGCCGATCTCGCCGTGGACGAGGGCGACGTGCTCGACGCCGTCGACGGTGGACCGGTAGCCGTAGGCGGTGAAGGTGCCGTGCCGGGTGGGCAGGCGGGTCTCGGCCTCGCGGCGGACGGTGGGCTCGCTGTCGCGGCGGTAGGCGATCAGGTCCTCGATGGAGATGATCGTCAGGCCGTGCTTGCGGGCGAACGGGATCAGCTCGGGCAGCCGCAGCATGCGGCCGTCCTCGCCGGCGATCTCCACGATGGCGCCGGCCGGGCGCAGGCCCGCGAGCCGGGCGAGGTCGACGGCGGCCTCGGTGTGGCCGTTGCGGACCAGGACACCGCCGGGCCGGGCGCGCAGCGGGAAGATGTGACCGGGGCGTACGAAGTCCGCCGGCTCGGCCGTACCGCTCGCGAGCAGCTGAAGCGTCGTCGCACGGTCGGCGGCCGAGATGCCGGTGCTCACCCCGTGGGCGGCGGAGGCGTCCACGGAGACGGTGAACGCGGTCTTCATGGACTCGGTGTTGTCCTGGACCATCTGCGGGAGCTGGAGCCGGTCGAGCTCCTCGGGCTCCATGGGCGCGCAGATGAGTCCCCGGCACTCGCTCATCATGAACGCGACGATCTCGGGGGTCGCGTGTTCGGCGGCGATGACGAGGTCGCCCTCGTTCTCCCGGTCCTCGTCGTCGACGACGACCACCGGGCGGCCGGCGGCGATGTCGGCGATGGCCTGCTCGACCGGGTCGAGCGTGAGGTTCTCGATGTCTTCGGTGTCGTACAGCAGCGGTGCCGCGGTCATGCCGGCGCTCCTTCCAGTGCGGGCTGCGGGCTCCTGCGGGAGCGCAGCCACCAGTCGCGCATGCCCCACAGGACGAGTGCGCCGTAGATGACGTAGACGAAGCCGGAGAAGGCGTAGCCGTTGGCGAAGTTGAGGGGCACGCCGACGAGGTCGACGAGCAGCCAGGCGAACCAGAACTCGACCATGCCCTTGGCCTGGGCGTACATGGCGACGATGGTGCCGACGAAGATGTAGGCGTCGGGCCAGGGGTCCCAGGACAGCTTCGGGTAGGCGGTGAAGAGCAGGGCGACGGCGACGGTGCCGGCGGCTGCCGCGGCGAGCATGGCCAGGCGCTCGCGCCCGGTGGCGAAGCGTACGGTGATCCGGCCGTCGTCGGCCGTGCCCTTGCCGCGCTGCCACTGCCACCAGCCGTACAGCGCGACGGCCATGACGACGACCTGCTTGCCGGCGCTGCCGGTGAGGTGGCCGTAGAAGGCGGCGAAGAGGACGAGGCCGGACAGGAACTGCACGGGCCAGGTCCACAGGGAGCGGCGCCAGCCGAGGGCGAGGGTGATGAGGCCGAGGATGTTGCCGACCATGTCCGACCAGATGATGTGCTGGCCGAAGAGGGTGAACGCCTCGGAGTTCAGCCAGTTCACCGGCCGGCCTCCCGCCCGTTCGCGAGCAGCCGCTCGACGTACTTGGCGATGACGTCCACTTCGAGGTTGACCGGGTCGCCGGGCTGCTTCACGCCGAGCGTGGTGAGGGCGAGGGTGGTCGGGATGAGGCTGACGGTGAAGTGGTCGGTGCCCGCGTCCACGACGGTGAGGCTGATGCCGTCGACCGTGATGGAGCCCTTCTCCACGACGTAGCGGGAGAGTTCGGCGGGCAGGGAGATCTTCACGATCTCCCAGTTCTCGGAGGGCGTGCGCGCCAGGACCTCGCCGGTGCCGTCCACGTGCCCCTGCACGATGTGGCCGCCGAGGCGGGCGCCGACGGCGGTGGGGCGCTCCAGGTTGACGCGGGAGCCGACGGTGAGCGCGCCCAGGCTGGAGCGCTTCAGGGTCTCGGCCATGACGTCGGCGGTGAACTCGTCACCCTCGTGCTCGACGACGGTGAGACAGACCCCGTTCACGGCGATGGAGTCGCCGTGCTGCGCGCCCTCGGTCACGACGGGGCCACGGAGCCGGAAACGGGAGGCGTCGCCGAGGTTCTCGACGGCGGTGACCTCACCCAGCTCTTCGACGATTCCGGTGAACACTTCCCGGGTCCTCCTGCCTCTTCGGGCACGGACTCCGGGGCCTGTCGATGACGACAGCTGATACGGATGAGCACACACCGCAGGCGTCGCCGGAAACGGACCCGCCCGCATACGGACGAGCCCAGATACGGCGGCGCGCACACGGAACACGCATGCCCGCCCGCCGCGCACTGCCTCCCATCCGGACTTTAACCGTCGGTCCAGGAATTTCACCTGGTCAACCGGCCGCTGGAAGCGACCGGGTCGCGGACTGTAACCGCCGGTTCGGACTTTCACCGACCCCGGAGTGCGCTGCTTCTGGTACAGGGCCAGTGTGCCACGCCCGGCACTCGTCCATACGGGTGAAGGGTGTGGGCTCGCTCACAGTACGTGTCGTCGGTTTCGCGCCATGCGGTCACCTCGGCCAACCGGCCGGTTCCGGGGCCGGGTTGAGCTTGGTCCGGACCCATTGACCGCACTGGTCTAGTCCTTTTAGGGTGCGGGCGGGCCCGGTGGCGGTGACGACGGCCCTTGCCCGCCGCCGGGCCGCCAGGGCTCTGGCAGGGTGAGCGCATGGAGATCGCCCTGCCCGTCGACGCGTTCGAGGCCCATCGCCCCCGCCTGTTCGGCCTGGCCTACCGGCTGCTCGGCTCCGCCCAGGAGGCGGAGGACACGGTGCAGGACGCGTATCTGCGGTTCAGCGGCGCCGACCGGGAGGCGATCGAACATCTGGGGGCCTGGCTCGCCAGGACCGTCACCAACCTCTGTCTGAACCGGCTGGCCTCGGCCCGGGCGCGGCGCGAGAGGTACGTCGGGACCTGGCTGCCGGAGCCGGTCGTCACCTCCGACGGCACGCTCGGCCCGATGGAGTCGGCCGAGCGGCGCGACCAGGTCTCGATGGCTCTGCTGGTGCTGCTGGAGCGGCTGACGCCGGCCGAAAGGGCGGTGTACGTGCTGCGTGAGGCGTTCGGCTACGCCCACCGGGAGATCGCGGACGTCCTGGAGCTGAGCGAGGCCAACTGCCGGCAGCTGTACCGGCGGGCGGCGCGGCGGGTGGCCGAGCCGGAGGGCGGTCGCTTCGAGGCGGCTCCGGAGCGGCGCGAGGAACTGGTCGCGTCGTTCGTCACGGCCGCCCGGGAGGGTGACCTCGCCGGTCTGGAACGGCTCCTCGCCGCGGACGTGACCTGGTGGAGCGACGGGGGCGGCAAGGTCACGGCGGCGCTGCGGCCGATCGAGGGCCGGGAGAAGGTCATGCGCTTCCTGGCGGGCATCAGCCGGAAGTTCCTCACGGGCGTGGACTTCACGGCGGTCGAGGTCAACGGGGCGGGCGCGCTGGCGGCTTGGGCGGGCGGCACGCTGGTGGGGGTGGCCGTGTTCGAGCTGCGGGACGGGCTGATCGCACAGGTGCGAGGGGTGGTCAACCCGGACAAGCTGGAGTTCGCGCGCCGGCAGCTGGGCCGGCCGTGAGAGGGGTTCGCCGCCGCGAGAAGAACTCCGCCGGGGGTTGTCACATTTCCGGGTGGCTGTCCGGTCCAGGTTGACGAAGGGTGCTCCAGCGGGGAGCGCCCGGGTGTCCGAAGGGACGGAGAACGGCATGACCACGATCCTGGTGACCGGCGGAACCGGAACCCTCGGCCGGCTCGTGACGGAGCGGCTGCGGGCGGGCGGGCACGAGGTCCGGGTGCTCAGCCGGCGAACCCAGCCGTACGCCGTCGACCTGCGCGTCGGCGGGGCCGGCCTGGACGCGGCCCTGGCCGGCGTGGAGACGGTCGTGCACTGCGCGACCACGCCCAAGGGCGGGGACGAACAGGCGGCCCGGAACCTCGTCGAGGCGGCCCGCCGGGCCGGGGTGGGCCATCTGGTCTACATCTCCATCGTCGGCGTGGACCGGGTGCCGCTCGGCTACTACCGGACCAAGTTCGCGGTGGAGCGGCTGATCGAGGAGTCGGGGCTGGGCTGGACCGTGCTGCGGACGACACAGTTCCACGACCTGCTGCTCACCCTCTTCGAGGGCCTGGCCAAGTCACCGGTGCTGGCGGCCCCGGCGGGGGTACCGGACCAGCCGGTCGAGGTCGCCGAGGTGGCCGAGCGGCTGACGGAGCTGGCACTGGCGGCCCCGGCCGGGCGGGTACCGGACATGGGAGGCCCCGAGGTCCGTACGGTCGACTCGCTGGCCCGCGCCTATCTGCGGGCGACCGGCCGGCGCCGGCCGGTGGTGCGGGTGCCGCTGTTCGGCAAGACGTACCGCGCCTTCCGCGCGGGCGGCCATCTGACACCGGACCACGCGGAGGGCAGGGTGACCTTCGAGGAGCACCTGGCACGACGGTTCGCGGGGAACGGCGGACACTGAGCGTCCGCCGGCGGAGCCTAGCGCTCCGGCGGTGCGAACAGTTCGTCCTGGGCGCGTTCGCGGGCGGTGAGCAGGGCGCCGCGGAGCACGGCTGCGCCGCCCAGGTTGCTCGCCCGTACCTCGGTGGCCAGGGGCGACATCCGGCGCAGCCGTGCCTCGACCAGTCCGGCGAGCAGCGCGCCGCCGGCCTGGCCGACCTCCCCGCCGAGCACCACGCAGCCGGGGTCCAGGACGGCCACCACGGAGGCGGCGCCGACGGCGATCCGGTCGGCCAGGGTGTGGAGGAAGCGGGCGGCCGGGCCGTCACCGGCCCCCGCCGGCGCCGTCTCGGCCACAGCCCCCCGTACCGCTTCGGCCGCCCCCGGCCCGTCCGCCGTGGCCGGCGTCGGCAGGCCGCACTCCGCTGCCAGTGTCACGACCGCCGCCGCGCCGGTCAGTGAGTGGAAGCCCCCGTCGCAGTCGGTCGCCGAGGGCAGCGTGCCGGTGCCGGGGACCGGCAGGAAGCCGATCTCGCCGGTGCCGCCGGAGGCGCCGCGGCGCAGGGTGCCGTCCAGGACGACCGCGGCCCCGACGCCGTGGCCCAGCCAGAGCAGGACGAAGGTGTCCCGGTCCTGGGCGGCTCCCTCGCGCTGTTCGGCCAGGGCGGCCAGGTTGGTCTCGTTCTCGACGGTGACCCGGGCGCCGGGCAGCCGGTCCTGCAGGGCGGCGGCCAGGCTGCGGTGCCAGGCGGGCAGGCCGGCCGAGTCCCGCAGGTCGCCGGTGGCCGGGTCGATCAGGCCCGGCGCGCCGATGCCGACGGTGTGCAGCCGGTCGGCGCCGGCCTCCTTCACCGCGCTCTCCACCGCGGCCACCGCCTGCTCCACGGCGGGTTCGGTCCCGGTGTCCCCGCCGATCGGCGCGGACGCCTCGGCGAGCACCCGCCCGACCAGGTCGGAGACCAGGACGAGGACGCCTTCGGTGCGCACGTCGAGCGCGGCGAGGTGGGCGCGGTCGGCGACGATGCCGTAGACCCGGGCGTTGGGGCCCCGGCGCACCTCGCCGGACTCCCCCACCACGGTGATCAGGCCGGAGACGGTGAGCCGTTCGACGAGGTCCGCGACCGTCGGCCGGGACAGTCCGGTCAGCTGCTTCAACCGCCCTGCCGTGAGCGGGCCTTCCTGCTGCAACAGCCGCAGGGCGAGCCGGTCGTTGATGGCCCGGGCGGTGCTGGGTGATGCGGGCATGACGGAAATCCTCCCAGACGGGGGCGGCCGCGATATGCACTATCTATCAGGCAGGCTCCCTGATAGTTTACGGCGGTGCCGCGACGGCGCGGTCGGGAACTCCCGGGGAGGGGCTGGAACATGGGTGACGTGGGTGACGCACGGGATGAGGTCAGGCGCGCGCGGTACGCGGTCGCGGCCGTGTTCGCCGTGCACGGCGCCGTGACCGGCTCCTTCGCGACCCGCGTGCCGTGGATCCAGGAGCACACCTCGCTCGGCGCGGGCCGGCTGGGGTTCGCACTGGCCTTCACGGCGTTCGGGGCCTCGTGCGCGATGCCGCTGGCGGGCCGGATCAGCCACCGTTTCGGCAGCCGTACGGCCCTGCGCGGGCTGCTGGCGCTGTGGACACTGTCCCTGGTCCTGCCGTCCGTAGCGCCGAATCTCGTCACCCTGTGCCTGGCGATGTTCACCTACGGCGCGACCGCGGGCATGGCCGACGTCGCGATGAACGCGCTCGGCGTGGAGGTCGAGCGGCTGCTCGGAAAGTCGATCATGTCGGGGCTGCACGGCATGTGGAGCGCGGGCGCCCTGATCGGCTCGGCGGCGGGCACCCTCGCGGCGCATCTCGGCGCGGACGCGCGTCTGCACTTCGCCCTCGCGTCGGCCGTCCTCACCCTGCTCGGGTTCGTGGCCTGCGGCTGGGTGCTGGACCTCCAGCCCGCCGAGGACGAGGAACCGCCGCCGCGGTTCGCGCTGCCGCCGCGCTCCGCGCTGCTGATCGGCGCGGTCGGCTTCTGCGCGGTGTTCGCGGAGGGCGCCAGCCTGGACTGGTCGGCGGTGTTCCTGCGCGACCGGCTGGACAGCTCGGCCGGGCTCGCGGCGGCCTCCACGACCGGGTTCATGCTGACCATGGCCGTGGCCCGGATCGCCGGGGACGCGGTGGTGAACCGCTTCGGTGCGGTCCGCACCGTGCGGGCCGGCGGTGTCCTGGCCGTACTGGGCGGGCTCCTGATCGTGTCCGCCGGGCATCCGGCGGTGGCGATGACCGGGTTCGCGCTGATGGGGCTGGGCATCGCGGTGGTGGTGCCGCTGTGCTTCGCGGCGGCCGGGCACGCCGGACCCCACCCCAGCCAGGCCATCGCGGGCGTGGCGACGATCACCTACACCTCGGGGCTGATCGCGCCGAGCCTGATCGGCGGGGTGGCCCAGGCGACCAGCCTGGTGGTGTCGTTCTGTGTGGTGACGGCGCTCGCGTGCGGGCTCGCGGTGTTCGCGGGCGTACTGCGCACCGCCGGGCGCGGGGGCCGGGCGGAGGTCAGTCCGCGGGCCGCAGCAGTTCCCGGCCCGCGGCCCTGAAGGTCTCGCTCCAGGGCGCGGGGCGCATGGTCGTCGCGTCCAGCCGGACCAGTACCCGGGCGCCCCGGGCGTAGGTCTCGGTCCCGTCGGCCGAGCAGAACCGGAAGCCGTAGGTGAGGCCGGTGGTGCCGAGCCGTTCCAGCCAGAGGTGGACGGCGTAGGTGCCGGGGCGGGTGACCGGCGCCTCGTAGCCGATGCGCAGTTCGCGGACCGCGTTGCAGGCGTCGCCGGCCGCCACCCAGTCGCCGTCGAAGCGGACGCCGTACTCGTTCCACAGCTCGGTCCAGGCGCGCTCCACCATCAGCGGGTAGCGGGCGTTGTGCAGCAGCCCGAGCGCGTCGAGGTCGTCGAAGTGGACGGTGACGGGGATCAGGCGGCCGTAGGAGAGGGCGGGGGCGATCGGGGCTTCGGCGGTCACGGGACGGGCTCCTGGGCAGCGCTGGCGGGGTGGCGGCACCCCCGTACGCCACCATACTAAGCGACCGCTCAGCAGCCCGGCCGGGAAGCCCCCAGGTCAGCGCGGGTCAGCCCGCCCGCGCCGTACCCCTGACAATGGTCCGGACCGTCTTCATGTACGTGAGAAAGCGAAACCCCACCATGGACCTCGGCGTGCGCTGGAAGCTGCACGGTGACGGGCGCACGCCCGCGCCCGGAGCGGTGGTACGCCCCGACGAACGGCTCTCCTGGCCCCGTACCGTGGGCCTGGGCGCCCAGCACGTGGTCGCGATGTTCGGCGCCTCCTTCGTGGCGCCCGTACTCATGGGCCTGGACCCGAACCTGGCGATCATGATGTCGGGCGTGGCGACCGTGATCTTCCTGCTCGCCACCCGCGGCCGGGTGCCGAGCTACCTCGGCTGCTCCCTGTCGTTCGTGGGGGTGGCCGCCGTCATCCGCGCCCAGGGCGGTACGAGCGCCACCGTGACCGGCGCGGTCCTCGTCGTCGGCGCCGTGCTGTTCCTGGTGGGCCTCGCCGTGCAGCGCTTCGGCGCGCGGATCATCCATGCCACGATGCCGCCGATCGTCACCGGCGCCGTCGTCATGCTGATCGGCTTCAACCTGGCCCCGGTGACCGCCTCCACCTACTGGCCGCAGGACCAGTGGACGGCCCTGCTGGTGATGCTCTTCACCGGTCTCGCGGTCGTCTGTCTGCGTGGTTTCTGGTCCCGCATCGCGATCTTCCTGGGCCTGCTCTTCGGCTACGGCATCTCCTGGCTCCTCGACCGGGTCTTCGGCAAGATCCACTCCAACGACGGCAGCGGCAAGGTCGTCGACCACTGGCGCCTGGACTTCTCCGGCGTCGGCAAGGCCGACTGGATCGGGCTGCCCCACTTCCACGGGCCGTCCTTCCAGTGGTCGGCGATCCTGGTCGCGCTGCCGGTCGTCATCGCCCTGGTCGCCGAGAACGCGGGCCACGTCAAGGCGGTCGGCGAGATGACCGGGGACCCGCTGGACGACAAGCTCGGCACGGCGATCTCGGCGGACGGCGTCGGCTCCATGCTGTCGACGGCCGTCGGCGGCCCGCCGAACACCACCTACTCGGAGAACATCGGCGTGATGGCCGCGACCCGCGTCTACTCCACCGCCGCCTATTGGGCCGCCGCCGGCTTCGCCCTGCTCTTCGGCCTGTGCCCGAAGTTCGGCGCGGTCGTGGCCGCGATCCCGGGCGGCGTCCTCGGCGGCATCACCGTGATCCTCTACGGCATGATCGGCCTGCTCGGCGCCCAGATCTGGCTGCACGCCGAGGTGGACCTGCGCAACCCGCTGAACCTGGTGCCGGCCGCCGCCGGCATCATCATCGGCGTCGGCAACGTCAGCATGAAGTTCACCGACACCTTCTCGCTCAGCGGCATCGCCCTCGGCACCCTGGTCGTCATCACCGGCTACCACGCGCTGCGCGCCTTCGCCCCGACCCATCTGAAGCGGCAGGAGCCGCTGCTGGACGAGGGCACGTCCTCGTACGACGAGGAGGCGGGCCCCGAGGCACCGGGCGCCCAGCCGTAGGCGCACCCCGCCGGCGTATGCGGCCGGCGTCCCCCGTTCCGGCGAAGCACCGGGCCGGTCGGCGCGCCGGCCGGCCGCGGGCTGGGACCCTTCCCCCATGGCGCAGCCGGCATACTCCACCACCCCCGTCGACGTCGTCCTCGCGCGGATGCGCGCGCTCGACGCGGCCCTGCCCGCACGGGACGGCGTCGCCGTGTTCAACCGCGTCTATCTCGCCGTCACCGAGGAGGTCGACCGACGCCTGGACGCCGGGGAGTTCGCGAACCCACGCGCGGCGGCGACACTGGACGTGCGGTTCGCCGAGCGCTACCTGGCGGCGGTCGACGCGGCTGCCACGGACCGCCGCCCGCCCGCCTGCTGGCGGCCTCTCTTCCAGCTGCGCCGCCATCCCGGGGTCCGGCCGCTGCAGTTCGCGCTGGCCGGCATCAACGCGCACATCGGGCACGACCTGGCGCTGGCCGTGCTCGACACCTGCCGCACCCTCGGCTGCGAACCGGCCGATCTGGAGGACGAGTTCGACCGCGTCGGCGATCTCCTGGTGTCGCTGGAGGAGCGCATCCGCGAGGATCTGATGCCGGGCCCCGACCTGCTCCAGATCGCCGACCCGCTCACCCATCTGCTGGGCTCCTGGAGCCTGGAGCGGGCCCGGGACGCGACCTGGGCGGCGGCCCGGGCCCTGTGGGCGCTGCGGCACTGCGCCGATGTCGCCGAGGAGTTCACCGAACGGCTGGACGCGGCGGTGGGGTTCGCGGGCCGGATGCTGCTGACACCGCTCCCCGACTGACCGTGGCCGGATCCCGCCGCTGAGCGCGCCTCCCCAGGAACAACTGGTTGAACGTCGTACGTTTCCCTTGCCCGGCAAGCACCCGATCGCAGAGGAGCACCGTTATGGCGACCCGGCTCGGCCTGAGTCTTCCCCAGATGCGGCAGTACTCGATCGGCACGGACGTGCCCGCGGTGGCACGCGCCGCCGAACGGATCGGCTACGACAGCCTGTGGGTCTTCGAGCGGGCCCTGTTCCCCGAACCCGCCACCCAGGGGCTGTACGACATCGAGGGCCTGCCCTGGCCCGACGAGTACCGGAACGTGGCGGACCCGCTGGTCACGCTCACCCTGGCCGCGGCGGCCACCGAGCGGGCGGAGCTGGGCTCCAGTGTCCTGGTGGCGCCGCTGCACCAGCCGTTCCAGCTGGCCAAGGCGCTGGCCACGCTGGACGCGGTGAGCGGGGGCCGGGTGATCGCGGGCTTCGGCACCGGCTGGTCCCTGGACGAGTACGCCGCCTCGGGCGTCCTGCCGTTCGCGGAGCGCGGCGCGGCCCTGGACGAGATCATCGAGGTCTGCCGGGCCGTGTGGGGACCGGATCCGGTCGTCCACGACGGGCGGCTCACCAGGATCGCCTCGGCCGTGGTCGGGCCCAAGCCGGCCCGGCCGATCCCCGTCCTGCTGGCCGCGAGCAACAGGCGGGCCTTCCGTCGGCTGGTCGACCACGCCGACGGCTGGCTTCCGGCGGGCTTCAGCTTCAAGCAGGTCACCGCCCAGTGGCGGGAGCTGCGGGAGCTGGCCGAGGAGCGGGGCCGTACCGAGCCGATCCGGACCGTGCTGCGGGCGAACGCCACCCTGCGGGCCGAGCCGTACGACGGCGCCGGCCGCAGGCCCTTCCAGGGCAGCGTGGACCAGATCGTGGCGGACCTGGTGGAGTTCGACGGGATCGGCATGGCGGAGATCCTCATCGACCTCCAGGGCAGCGCGCGGGACGCGCGGGAGCTGGTGGACGTGGCTGCCGAGGTGTTCGAAAAGGCGCGGGCGGCCGGAGTCTGAGGCCGGCCGCCCACGCCTTCGTCCTTCGTTCCCGGGTCAGTCCTCGGGAAGCTCCACCGGCGCGATCTCGTCGTAGACGTCACCCGGGCCCGGGTTCGCCGCGTCGGTCTCGCCGCCGAGGTGGTGCATGACGCCCCAGACCGCGTTCAGCGCGGTCTGGATCGCGCCCTCGGCCCAGCCGGCCGTCCAGGAGATGTCGTCGCCGGCGAGGAAGATGCCCCGCTTGTCCTCGGGCAGCCGGTCCTGCATGAAGTGCGTGAACAGGCGCCGCTGGTAGCGGTAGTGGCCGGGCAGGTTGGCCTTGAACGCGCCCATGAAGTAGGGCTCGTTCTCCCAGGAGACGGTCACCGGGTTGCCGATGATGTGCTTGCGGATGTCGACCTTCGGGTAGATCTCGCCGAGCGACTTCAGCATGACCTCCATCCGCTCGTTCGCGGACAGCGGCAGCCACTTCAGGCTGTCGTCGCACCAGGTGTAGGACAGGCAGATCACGGCGGGCTTGTCCGGGCCGTCGTCCAGCAGGTAGGTGCCGCGGGTCATGCGGTCGGTGAGCGTCATCGACATGACGTCCCGGCCGGTCTCCTCGTCCTTGTCCAGCCAGAACGGCCGGTCCACGGGCACGAAGAGCTTGGAGCTCTCCATGTAGTGGGTGCGCTCGATCGCGGTCCAGTGGTCGATCGGGAAAAGCGAGTCGTCACAGGCGATCTTGGACAGCAGCATCCAGGACTGGGCGGTGAAGATCGCCGCCTTGTAGGTGCGGATGTCGCCGTTCGCGTCGGTCACGGTGATCTGGTTGCCCGCGGTGCGGTGCAGCCGGGTCACGGCCGGCTTCGGCTCGCCGTCCACGTGCAGCGACTTCAGCGAGGTGCCGTACGGCCAGTGGACGATCTTCTCCGGCTCGCGCTCCCACAGGCGCAGCGGCAGCTGCTGGGAGCCGCCGACGATGCCCCGGTGGTGGTCGTCGGCCTCGGTGTAGACGACGCGGAGGATCTCCAGGATGGAGTTCGGGAAGTCGGTGTCCCAGCCGCCGGTGCCGAAGCCGACCTGGCCGAAGATCTCGCGGTGCCGGAAGGACTTGAAGGCCTCGGAGTCGCAGAGGAAGCCGTAGAAGGTCTGGTTGTCGAGCTTATCGACCAGCTTCGCCCAGATCTCGCGGATGCGCGGGACGTCCCGCTCACGCATCGCACGGTTCATGTCGGAGAAGTCGGCGCCCTCGTCCAGGCACTTGTTCCAGGCCTCGGCGACGTCCCGGTACACCTGGGGCAGGTCGGCGATCGTCTCGGCGTAGTGCGACTCGCCCTTGAGGTCCACGACGGTCGAGGGGGTCGCCTCGGCCAGCGGGTTCGGGAACGGCCTGGTCTCCAGGCCCACCATGTCGATGTAGTGCTGCAGGGCCGTGGAGGACGGCGGGAAGCGCATCGCGCCCATCTCGGCGGTCAGCGACTCGTCACAGCCCTCGAAGCCGACGGTGCGCAGTCGGCCGCCGATCTGGTCGGCCTCGTAGACGACGGGCTTGAGGCCCATCTTCATCAGCTCGTAGGCGGCGACGATGCCGGACAGACCGCCGCCGATGATCGCGATCTCGGTGCCGTGCTCGGTCGCCGGGATCTGGCCGAGGCCCGCCGGGTGGGCGAGGAAGTCGTCGTAGGCGTAGGGGAAGTCCGGGCCGAACATGGTGATCGGCGGCTGCTGCTCGTCGTTGTGCTCGACGGCGTTGGGCACCGTGGACGTCATGGGGGTACGGACTCCTTGCGCGTGGTGAAACAGGGGGGAGGCTTCGGGGGCGGCTCAGACCAGGGAGCCGTACAGACCGGGGCGGCGGTCCTTCAGGTACGGGTTGCTCTCCCGGGAGGCGGCCAGGAAGGCCGGGTCGGCGTCGGCGAGCACCAGCTGCTCGGTGCGGCCGGCGCGGGTGCGGGCGACGCCGTCGGGACCGGCGAGGACGGAGAGGCCGACGAACTCGAACTCCCCCTCCTGACCGACGCGGTTGACGTACGCGACGTACATCTGGTTCTCGAAGGCGCGCACCGGGATCATCGACTCGGCGACGAACTGGAAGGGGTGCATCTGCGCGGTCGGCACGACGAGGAGGTCGGTGCCGGCCAGGGCGTGGGCGCGGACGTTCTCCGGGAACTCGACGTCGTAGCAGATCAGCAGGCCCACGGTGAGGCCGTTCAGCTCGGCCTGGACGACCTGCTGCTCGCCCGGTGTGAAGTGGTCGCGCTCGTAGCAGCCGAAGAGGTGGGTCTTGCGGTAGTTCGCGATCCGGGTGCCGTCGGCCGAGATCAGCTGGACGGAGTTGTAGACGGTCTCGCCGTCGCGCTCCGGGTAGCCGTAGGCGAGGGCGAGGCCGTGCCGGGTGGCGATCTCGGCGACCGCGTCGGCGGAGTCGCCGTCGGCGGGCTCGGCGAGGCGGGCGATGTCCTCGCCGATCGCGTACCCGGTGAGGAACATCTCCGGCGTGGCCAGCAGCCCGGCACCAGCGGCGGCGGCCCGGCCCGCGGCCTCGTCGAGGACCTTGAGGTTCTCGGCGATCGAGCCGGGGCGGCCGGAGCTCTGGAGCAGGGCGGTGCGCATGCGGGATCCTCACCGGTACGGGTTTTTGGGGGCCAGAAAGAAGGTACGGTCGGCGCGCTCGGCCGGACAAGAAGGAGCCGTTGCGCGCCGGTGCGCGGTTCGTTGCGTGCGGTGGGGGTCGGGCGGCGATTCGTTGCGCGGCCGGGTGCGGAGCGCCCGTCCCCCCTGGGCGGCCGTCCTGCCTGCGGCGCAGGTCACGGCCGGTGCCGGCGGAGCCGGACGGGGGTCCGGCGGGTTTCGTCCGGATCAGCCCGGGTCCGACCTGATCCGGGCGAAACCCCCTAGATCTCACGGAGCCGGGCCACGATCTCCTTCAGCAGCGCCGGGTCGGCGGCCGGCCCGGAGGACAGCACCCGGCGGGGCGGGTCCACGCGGATCAGGCCGGCCTCGGCCAGATCGCCGAGGAGCACGCGGACGACGGTCAGCGGCAGATCGGCGTCCGCGGCCAGCTCGACCACGGGACGCGGGCCCCGCCGGATCAGGTCGAGCAGCGAGGTCCGGGCGTGGTCCAGGGCGGCGGCCGGGCCGTCGGCCTCCAGCGCGGTGACCCGGGACATCAGGTCGATGCTGTGCCGGCCGTCGGGCCGGGTACGGCCCCGGGTCACCGTGTAGGGGCGCACCATCGGCCCGGTCTCGTCCTCGTACCAGTGCTCGTCGCTCACGCTGGGATCAGGGGGTGGTACGGGCGGCGGCGTCCAGATGGCGGCCGAGGCGGCGGACGAGCAGGGCCATCTCGTGGGCGAGCTGGCCGATGTCGGTGCGGGCCTCGCTGAGCACGGCCAGCCGGCTGCCGTGCCCGGCCGGGGTGATGAAGAGGTAGGCGTCGTCCAGCATCACCATGGTCTGCCGCACCTCCCCGGCGGCGAACCGCTCCCCCGCCGACCGGGCCAGGCCGTGGAAGCCGGAGCAGACGGCGGCCAGATGCTCGATGTCCCTGCGGCGCATGCCGTCCGAGCTGCTGAGCGGGAGGCCGTCGGCGGTGAGCAGCACGGCGTGGCGGACGTGCTCGGTGCGCTCCACGAGGTCGTCCAGCAGCCAGCCGAGATCCGTGCCGGGCGCGGCGTGCTGCTCCGGTGTCTGCTCGTCACCCTGCATCGTCGGTGTCCGTCCCTTCGTCGGCGGGGGTGGTCGCGGTCTCGTCGTCGACGCCGGACACGGCGTGGACGTCACGGGGCGCGGGCAGGCCCTGGCGGCCACGCTCCAGGCCACGCTGGAAGGCCCCGAAGATCGCCCGCATCTCCTCGGGATCGACCTCCCGCCCACCGCCGCCGCCCCGCGAAACCGGTTCCTCCCTCAGCTCGGGCACGAGGGATGCCTGCCGGGTGCGGGTGGGGAGCGCGGGGGCGGTGCTGGTGGGGAGCGCGGGGGCGCCGTCGCGGGAGGCGCCGGGCGTGGGCCGGGGCTCGGGGTGGGTGGGGGCGGGCGCGGGACCGGCACCGACGGGGGCGGGCTCGGGCTTGAGCTCGGGACCGATGGGCGCGGGCATGGAATCCGCACCAGCAGACGCGGGCGCGGGATCGACGGGCGCCGGCACAGGGTCGGCACCGGCAGACGCCGGCAGGGGTTCGACACCAGCGGACGCGAGCACGGGCTCGGCATCGGCTGACGCGGGCACCGGATCGGCACCAGCCGGCCCCTGCCCGGAATCCGCGCCGGCAGACGCGCGTACGGGTTCCACGGCCACAGGCACAGCGTCGGCACCGGCAGGCCCGGGCACCGGATCGGCAGGCGCCGGCACGGGATCGACACCAGCCGACGCGGACACGGGCTCGACACCAGCCGACCCCTGCACGCGATCCACGCCGGCAGACGCAGGCACAGGGTCAGCACCGGCAGACGCGGGCACCGGATCGACAGGCGCCGGCACGGGATCGGCAGGCGCCGACACGGGATCGACACCAGCCGGCCCGTGCACGAGCTCGGCGCTGGCCGACGCAGACATGAGCTCGACACCAGCCGGCCCCTGCACGCGATCCGCGCCGGCGGACGCGGTCCCGGGCTCGGCCCCGGCCGGCTCCGTCCTCCGTCGCTTGCGTGACGGCAGTTCCCGTACATTGGCCGGCATCCCGCGCGGCGCTTCGGTCGGCCTCTCGGCCGGGGCCTCGCCCGGCACGTGCCCCGGTTCTTCGCGTCCTTGCCGAGCCCCGTCAGCCGGCTGCGTCGGCTCCACCTCCGCCAGCACCGGCGACGGCAACCGCACCACCGCCGTCGTCCCGCCGTACGGGGAGTCCCGGAGGGTGACCTCGATGCCGTGGCGGGCGGCGAGGCGGCCGACGACGTAGAGGCCGAGGCGGTCGTGGCGGGTGGGGTCGAAGGCGTCGGGGTCGGTGAGGGTGCGCTGGGCGGCGGCGCGGGCCTCGGCGTCGAGGCCAAGCCCGCGGTCGTCGATCTCCACCACGAACCCGCTGCCGACCCGCCCCGTGCGCAGCGTGACCTGGGTGTGCGGCGGCGAGAACACCGTGGCGTTCTCCAGGAGTTCGGCGATCAGATGGACGACGTCGGCGACCGCGTCCGCCGCCACGCCCACCTCGGGCCTCGGCGGCACGACCACGCGCGCGTAGTCCTCGATCTCGCCGACGGCCGAGGCGACGACGTCCGCGACCGGCACGGGCCGGCGCCAGCGGCGGCCGGGCGCGGCACCGGAGAGGATGATCAGGCTCTCGGCGTGCCGGCGCATGCGCGTGGTCAGATGGTCGATGCGGAACAGCTCGCGCAGCACGTCCGGGTCGTCGGTGCGCCGCTCCAGCGTGTCGACGAGCTTCAACTGCCGGTGCACCAGCGCCTGGTTGCGGCGGGCGATGGTGAGCAGCACCGCGAACTGCCCCCGGCGCAGGCCGGCCTGCTGGACCGCGGCCTCCACGGCGGCCAGCCGCGCGGTGTTGAAGGACCGGCCGACCTGCCCGATCTCGTCGTCGCGGACCTCGTCGGCGGCGAGCGGCGGAGCCTCGGTCACCGCGTCCACGTCCTCGCCGGCGCCGAGCCGCCGCATGACGTCGGGCAGCTGTCGCTGCGTCAGCAGGTCGGCGGCGTCCCGCAGCGTCTCCAGGCGGCGCGAGATGCGCCGGGCGCCACGGACGGCGGACCACAGGGAGAGTCCTACGGCGGCCAGCCCGACGGCGCCCACGACGGCCGCCTTGGTCAGCTCCCGGTAGGCGAAGGCCCGGCCGCGGGCCGCGGAGTTCTCCGCCGAGCGTGTGCACAGCAGCATGTAGCGCTTGACGGCCCGGTCGGTGGTCGAGCGCCAGGTGTCCGCCGCGACGGCCTCGCCGGCCCCGGCGGCACCGGACCGCAGCAGCGCGTCCTCGCCCCGCACCAGGGAGCGGTGCAGGTCGTCGCGCTGGAACGTGTCGAACAGGGCGCGCGAGTCGGCGGGCAGGTCGGGCACATAGGTCCGCTCGAAGACGCGCCGGTCCTCGATGGTCGCGGTGAGCGTGTCGTACTGCCGGTCGGTCAGGCTGCCGGCCGCCCGCGCCCCGGCGACCAGGGCGTCCTCCCGGGAGACGAACTCGCGTACCCGGACGAGTTCGATGACGACCTGTGCCTCGCGGGCGAGCTGCCCGGCCTGGAGGGCGGTGAGCGTGGACTGCACGTCGAAGCCGGGCTCCACGAGCGCGCTGTACTCGTCCACGGCCCGGTCCCAGGAGATGTGCCGGGACAGCACGCGCGAGCGCAGCTTCTCCAGCCCGCCGGTCGCGGCGACCATGGTGTCCAGAGCCTGCCGCTGCCGCCGCGTGAGCCGGTCCCGGTCGCCGCCCCGGATCGCCTCCCGCATGGCGTCGACGGCCCGGTCGGTGCGGCGCTGCTGGCCGAGCAGGTCCCCGGCGGCGGCCGGGTCGAGGCGGGCGCCTAGGTAGGCGGCGGACATCCGGCGCTCGATCTGGATCTGCCCGATCGCGGTGTCCACGGGGGTGCCGAAGTCCTCGTACACCCCCTGGAGCCGGACCAGCGCGCGCAGTTCTGCGGTGACGGACACCATGGCGAAGCTCCACAGGGCCATCAGGGCGACCGCGGGGGCGAGCGCGAGCGCCACGATCCGCGCGCGGACGGTGGTGGGACGGCCGAGGGACCAGCGCATGGGGTACCTGCCGGTGTTACCAGTCAGTAGAGAGCGCGGCACAACCTACGGGACGGTTACCCCGTACCGCAATGGTGACCTGCGGTAACCCCGGGTCACGCGGGAGGCAGCGCGAAGGTGGTGAGCACCGCCGCGTGGTCGGAGGGCCAGTCGTTGCCCGCCACGTCCGGCCACGGCCGCGGGCTGCCGGTGACGACGGTCCGCGCGTCGAGCACGGTCAGGCCCCGGTGCAGCACGTAGTCGATCCGGTCCTGCGGCTCGGGCCGCCCGCTGCCGTCCTCGTGCACGGGGTGGATCGGCGACCAGGTGTGGCCGGGCGCGGCCGCCGGGTCGGGGTGGGCCTCCCGGTAGGAGTCGCGCAGGCCCGCCTCCTCGGCCGCCTTCGTGACCGGCCACGGGACGTCCGGCCGATCCAGGTGCGAGGGGCAGTTGAAGTCCCCGACGAGGACGACCGGCACGCCGTCGCGCGACGCCCGGGCGACGCGGTCCAGCGCGTCCCGCAGCTGCGCGAGCCGTACCTCCTCGTGGGCGACCAGCTCTTCGGCCGGCAGCCCGTCGAAGGCGGCTTCGTAGGGACCGTACGGCGTGTAGTGCAGATGCGCGGTCCACACGTCGACCTCGCGGCCGGGGGCCACCGCGATCCGGACGCCCGCGGCGCCGTAGAAGCCGACGTCCGGGTCGCCGAACCGGGCGGTGATCGGGTGGCGGCTGAGGACACCGAGGTTCTCGCCGGCCCGGTGATGGTGCCAGCCGAGGGCCTCGGCGAGTTCCTGGGCGGCGGTGCCGGCGGTCTCCTGGAGTCCGACGACGTCGGCGCCGCTCTCCAGGATCACCTTCAGCTGCTTGGCCCGGTGGTCGTCGACCTCGCTGCCGCCGAGCCACAGGTTCCAGCTCATGACCCGCAGTTCGGGCGCGACCATCCGGCCCAGCTCCGCCAGAGTGACCCCGGCCAGGCTGTCGCGTACGGTCCGGCCGGGTCCCGCGCCGATCGGGGCGAGGGACGGTACGGCGAGCACGGCGCACCCGGCGGCCTCGGCGGAGGCCACGCCGGTCTCGGTGTCCTCGACGGCCACACAGGCGGCCGGCTCGACGCCGAGGGCGCGGCAGGCGGCCAGGTAGGGATCGGGGGCCGGCTTGGTGCGGGCGGTGTCGTCGGCGGTGACGGAGGCCGCGAACCGTCCGGCGCCGAGCGCGTCCAGGACGACGTCGGCGACCGCGCGCGGGGACGCGGTGACCAGGGCGGTGGGGATGCCGGCGGCGGCCAGCGCGTCCAGCAGGTCCAGGGCGCCGGGGCGGGGCACGGTCCCGGTGCGGACCCGCTCGGCGAACGCGTGGTGCAGGCCGGCCGCGAGGTCCGCGACCGGGCGGCCGGTGGCCGCGCCGAGCCAGGCGGCGGTGTGCTCGACCGGGCGGCCGAGCACCTCCGGCTGGTCGGCCTCGGTCAGCGGGCGCCCGGCGATCTCCTCGACGGCCTCCCACCACAGGCGCTCGGTGTCCACGAGCGTGCCGTCCATGTCGAACAGGACGGCCTTCGGGGCGGTGTGGGGGGTCATGTCCGGGGGTTCCTCACTTCTGGATACGTTCGGCCACCAGTACCGGCCGCTCGGGCAGCGACACGCCGACGGCCGCCCCGGCGCCGAGCCCGGCGGCCTCGTGCGCGGGCAGGTCGGACTTGGCCTCGGTGCCGTCGGCGAGCCGTACGGTGACCCGGACGACCGCGCCGAGGAAGGCGGTGGCCACGACCCGGGCAGCGCCCTGCTCGTCGGCGCGCACCCGGACGGCCTCGGGCCGTACCAGCACGTCCACGGCACCGTCCGGCACCTCGCCGTCGGCCGGCAGCCGCTGCCCGAGCACCTCGACGGTGCCGTCCTTCAGCTCGCCCGGGATCCGGCTCATGGTGCCGACGAACTCGGCGACGAAGGCGGTGGCCGGGCGGCCGTACAGCTCGGCGGGTTCGGCGCACTGTTCGAGGCGGCCGGCGCGCATCACGGCGACCCGGTCGGCGACCGACAGCGCCTCCTCCTGGTCGTGCGTCACGAACAGGGTGGTGATGCCCAGTTCCTGCTGGAGCCGGCGGATCTCCTCGCGCAGGCTGAGCCGGACCTTGGCGTCCAGCGCGGACAGCGGCTCGTCGAGCAGCAGCACGCGCGGGCGCAGGGCGAGGGCGCGGGCCAGCGCGATGCGCTGCTGCTGCCCGCCGGAGAGCTGGTGCGGGTACCGCTCGCGCTTGTCGCCGAGGCCGACCAGTTCCAGCAACTCGGCTGCGCGGCTCCGGCGTTCGGCGGTGCGGACACCGCGCATGCGCAGCCCGAAGGCGACGTTGTCGACGGCGTTCAGATGCGGGAAGAGGCTGTACGACTGGAAGACCATCCCGGCGTCGCGGCGGTGGGCCGGGACATGGGTGACGTCCTCGCCGTCCACCAGCACGGCGCCGGAGTCGGGGTGTTCGAACCCGGCGAGCATGCGCAGCGCGGTGGTCTTGCCGCAGCCCGAGGGGCCGAGCAGGGCGAGGAACTCGCCCGGGCGGACGGTCAGGTCGAGCCCGTCGAGGGCGACGGTGGCCCCGAACTCGCGCCGCAGTCCGCGGAATTCGACGGTGGCGGCCTTTTCGGCGGTCGCCTTCTCAAGCGTGGTGACGGTCATGGTTCATCCCCGGGAGGAAGCGGTTCGAGTGCGTCCGCCGGCGCCGGCGAGCGCGAGCAGCAGGGCCCAGGTGACGAGCAGGCTGAGCACGGAGACGGCGACGGACATCTGGGCCTGCGAGCCGCCGATGGTGTAGATCCACACGGCGAAGGGCCGGAAGCCGAGCAGCTGGGCGACGGTGAACTCGCCGAGGACCAGCGCCAGCGTGAGGAAGGCCGCGTTCAGCAGCGCCCCGCGCAGGTTCGGCAGCACGGCCCTCACGAGGGCCTGCGGCCAGGAGGCGCCGCAGCTGCGGGCGGCCTCGACAAGGGTGCGCACGTCGATGGCGCGCAGGCCCGCGTCCAGCGCGCGGTGGACGAAGGGCAGGGCCATCACGACGTACGCCAGGACGAGCACTACGGGGAAGTTCTCGTTCTGGATCACCACGAACGTCTGGAACAGCGGCGTCCGGGACAGATGCTCCGGGCCCCACTTCAGCACGGTGACGATGCCGGCGACGAAGGCGATCGGCGGCACCACCAGCGGCAGCGAGCACACCACCTCCACCACCGGCCGCAGCCGGGGCGCGCCGAGTCGCAGCGCGACCACGGCGGGCACCATCAGCACCAGCACGACCGCGATGGTGGCCACGGCCAGCTCCAGCGAGAGCAGCAGGCTGGGGACGAAGCCCTCGGTGGACAGGATCTCGGTGTAGGCGTCGAAGGTGATGCCCCGGCCGGGCACGTCGACGGTGAAGATCACGGACGCGGCGAGCGGCACCAGGAAGTACAGCGCGGCCAGGCCGAGGACGGCCCACCGCCAGGGGGTCAGGCGTCGAGCCATCGGGCGCTCCGGCGTTGCAGGGGCAGGTACACGGCCATGACCAGGCCCGCGACCAGGACCATGTCGAGGCTGAGGGCGAGGGCGACGTTCTCCTGGCCGACCAGCACGTTGCCGGACAGGGCGTCGGCGATCTGCAGGGTGACCAGCGGAACGGCGCTGCCGACCATGGCGGCGGCGGTGGCGTAGGCGGCGAAGGCGCTGCCGAAGAGCAGGACCAGGCCGCCGAGCAGCGAGGGCGCGAGCACGGGCAGGGCCACGTGGCGCCAGTACTGCGCACCGGTGGCGCCGTTGTTCAGCGCGGCCTCCCGCCACTGGGTGCGCAGGCCGTCCAGCGCGGGGGTGATGGTGAGCACCATGAGCGGGATCAGGAAGTACAGGTAGACGAGGACCAGACCCCAGAAGCTGTAGAGGTCCCAGCCGCTGTCCTTGAGGCCGAGGTGCGCCGTGAGGACGCCCGCGTTGCCGAGAGTGGCGACGAAGGCGAAGGCCAGCGGTACCCCGCCGAAGTTGGCGAGCACGCCGGAGGCGGTCAGTACGGCCTCGCGCAGCGCGCGGGAGCGGGAGCTGACCACGGCCTGCGCGAGCGGCAGCCCGAGCAGGGCACCGAGGGCGGCGGAGATCGCGGACAGCTTGACGCTGCCGAGGAGCGCGGTGAGGTACGGCCCCTGGAGCGAGGCGGTCAGATTGGCGCCGGTGTAGGAGGCGGCGCCCGTGGTGGCGTCCTTGACCGTGAAGGCGCCGTCCACGATGGCCACGGCGGGCAGCCCGAAGGCGATCGCCGTGAACACCAGCAGCGGCACCACGGCCAGCCAGCCGGGGGCGCGGCGCCGCCGCTTCGCCGAAGCGACGGGCGCCACGTCCGCGCGGGTGAGGGCGGTGGTCATCCGGAGACGGCCTTCCCCCAGCCCTGCGCGATGACCGTCTTGGCCTTGCTCTGCTGGGCCTCGGTCGGGAAGCTCGGGGTGCCGCTGACCTGCGGGAGCTTGGCGGCGGCCGTCTTGTCGAGCGTGCCGGCCCGCTCCATGGCCGCCATCAGGGCCGGGCGGGCGTAGCCCTTGAGCCACAGGTTCTGGCCCTCGGTGCTGTACAGGTACTCCTGCCACAGGCGGGCGGCGGCCGGGTGCGGGGCGTCCTTGTTGACGGCCTGGGAGTAGTACTGGGCGTACTGGCCGTCGCTGGGGATCGCGACCTTCCAGTCGACGCCCTTGGACGTGAACTCGTCGGCGTACCCGGCGTTCAGGTAGTCCCAGTCGATCGAGATCGGCGTCTCGCCCTTCTCGACGGTGGCCGGGGTGGACTCGACCGGCGTGTAGTTGCCGTTCTTCTTCAGCTTGGCAAAGAAGTCCAGGCCGGGCTGGATGTCGTCGAAGGAGCCGCCGTTCGCGAGGGCGGCCGCGTAGACGCCGCCGAAGGCGGAGCCGGACTTGGTGGGGTTGCCGTTGAGCGCGACCTGGCCCTTGTACTCGGGCTTGAGCAGGTCCTTGAAGCTCGTCGGACAGGTCTTGACCCGCTTGGCGTCGCAGCCGATGGAGAGGTAGCCGCCGTAGTCGTTGAACCAGCGGGCCTGCGGGTCCTTCTGGCCCTCGGGGATGTCGGCGTAGGAAGCGACCTTGTACGGCGCGAGGAGCCCCTGCTGGGCGGCGCTGAGCGCGAACGAGGAACCGAGGTCGAGGACGTCCGGCGCCCGGTCCTGCCCCTTCCGCGAGGTCACGGCGTTGATCTCGTCCTGGCTGGTGCCGTCGGGGTTCTCCACCTGGATCTTGATGCCGTACTTCTTCTGGAAGCCGTCGATGAGGGCGCCGTAGTTGGCCCAGTCGCGCGGCAGCGCGACGGCGTGCAGCGTGCCCTCCTTCTTGGCCGCCGCGACCAGGGCGTCCATGCCGCCGAAGTCGGCCGCGGAGGTGGCGGTGGCGGCGCTCTTGCCGGTCTTGGTGGTGGACGCGTTGTCGGGGGCGGCGCCGCAGGCGCTCAGCGCGAGGGCGGCGACGGCGGCGAGGGAGCCGCCGAGGACGGCGTTTCTCGGCAGGGACACGGTCACGGTCTCTCCAGGGGGACACATGATGCGGGAGCGGAAACTTGTCTGAACAAGTTGGCCCCAGTACGCCCGCCGCCGGTGTCGCGTACATGAACACGAACGAAACACCGACCCCCGATTCCCTGCACACTTCCGGCCGACACGGATCACCTGGCGACGTCGATTAGGCTGGTCACGCTGTGCACAGCGGCCTACGCAGAGGGGAAGCATGACGGCGCGACACGAGGAGATCGCCGGCGAACTGAGGCGCGCGATCGACCGCGAGGAGTACACGGTCGGCAGCCGGCTGCCCTCTGAGTCGGAACTGGCCGCGCAGTACGGCGTCTCGCGCGGCACGGTCCGCCAGGCCGTCGCGACCCTGACCGCCGAGGGCCTGATCGGCTCCCGTCAGGGTGCCCGGCGTGTCGTGCTCGCCAGCCGCCGCAGCCAGAGCTTCGCCGAACTGCGCAGCTTCGCCCAGTGGGCCCGCGCGATGGGCCGCGAGGCCACCGGCCACGTGGTCGCGCAGGAGTACCGCCCGGCGACCTCCGAGGACGCGGTGCGCCTCCAACTGGCCGTCGGCACCCCGGTGCTGCACGTCCTGCGGGTCCGCGGCTTGGACGGCGAGCCGGTGCTCCTGGAACGCACCGTGTACGCCGACTGGATCTCCCCGGCGGTGGAGTCCATCGAGCCCGACTGCGCGTCCGTCACCCAGCGCCTGTACGACGAGACGGGCCTGGTCTTCGCGTACGGCGAGCACGTCATCGACGCGGTCGCCTGCGGCGCGCAGGACGCCGAGCTGCTGGGGATCCGCCGCACGAGTCCGCTGCTGCGGGTGCGGCGGGTGACCACGACTCCCGAGGGCCGCCCGGTGGAGTGGTCGGACGACCGCTACCGCTCGGACGCGGTGAGCTTCAGCGTGCACAACTCGATCGGCAACAACCCGCTCGCGCGGAAGACGGCGGAGTAGAACTCGGGGCGCATTGTCTGTGCCGGGTGCGGGTCCGTCGTGGTTTCTCGCGCAGTTCCCCGCGCCCCTTCAGGGCGCGCCGAGCTGTGATCCGCCCTACCCCGGCGCCCCGGAGGAAAAGCGCCGCAGCAACGGCGACAGCACCAGCACGGACTTCGTGCGCTCCACGAACGGCTCGCCGGCGATCCGCTCCAGCACCCGCTCGAAATGCCGCATGTCGGAGGCGAAGACCTGGACGACCGCGTCCGCCTCGCCGGTGACGGTGGACGCGGCCACGACCTCTTGGTAGCGCTCCAGACCCCGCTGGATGGTCTCCGGCGAGGTGTTGCGCCGGCAGTAGATCTCGACGAACCCCTCGGTCTCCCAGCCGAGCGCCGCGGGATCGACCCGCACGGTGAACCCGGTGATGGCTCCGGTGGCCCGCAGCCTGTCCACGCGCCGTTTGACGGCGGGCGCGGACAGGCCGACCAGTTGCCCGATGTCCGCGTAGGAGCGGCGGGCGTCCTCGGCGAGGGCGTGCACGATGCGTTCGTCGAGATCGTTCAGCACGTTGGGTTGATCAGCTCTCAGGTGTTGCGAGTCGGGACCGGCGATAGCCGTACAGGAAGTAGAACACGAGCCCGGCGGCCATCCAGCACCCGAAGACGACCCAGGTGACGGTGTCGAGGCTGAACATGTTGTACGCGCAGAACAGGAAGCCCAGCACCGGCAGGACCGGGCCGAACGGCACCCGGAACGTGCGCTCCAGCTCCGGCCGCTTGTACCGCAGCACGATGACCGCGATGTTGACCAGGGCGAAGGCGAACAGCGTGCCGATGCTGGTGGCGTCGACGAGCTTGCCCAGCGGGATGAGGGCGGCGAGCACACCGCAGAAGAGGGAGACGAGCACCGTGTTGAGACGGGGAGCGCCGGTCTTCGGGTGGATCTTGCCGAGCGCCTTCGGCACCAGGCCGTCGCGGGACATCGCGAAGAGGATGCGGGTCTGGCCGTAGAGCACGGTGAGCACCACGCTCGCGATGGAGATGACCGCGCCCAGCGCCAGCAGGGTGCCCCAGAAGGTCTGGCCGCTGACGTCGTTCATGATCGCGGCGAGGGTGGCCTCGGAGCCGTCGAACTTCTTCCAGTTCCAGGCGCCCACGGCGACGCCCGCGACGAGCACGTACAGCGCGGTCACGATGATCAGCGACAGCATGATCGCCCGCGGCAGGTCCCGCTTGGGGTTCTTCGCCTCCTCACCGGCGGTGGAGGCGGCGTCGAAGCCGATGTACGAGAAGAACAGCGTGGCACCGGCGGCGCTGACCCCGGACATGCCGAGCGGCATGAAGTCGGCGTAGTTGCCGGACTTGAAGCCCATGAAGCCGATCGTGCAGAACAGCACGAGGGCGGCGATCTTCACGCAGACCATGATCGTGTTGGCGCGGGCGGACTCACGCGCGCCGCCGAGCAGGAACACCATCGCGAGGAGGACGACGATCAGGGCGGGCAGGTTGATGATGCCGCTCCCCTCGCCCGGGGCCGAGGACAGGGCGGCGGGAATGGTGACGCCGATGGTCCCGTCGAGCAGCTCGTTCAGGTACTCGCCCCAGCCGACGGCGACGGCGGCCACCGACACGCCGTACTCCAGCACCAGGCACCAGCCGCAGACCCAGGCGACCAGCTCACCCAGCGTTGCGTACGCATACGAGTAGGAGGAGCCGGCGACCGGGATGCTGCCCGCCAGCTCGGCGTACGACAGGGCCGAGAACAGCGCCGTGAGGCCGGCGATCACGAAGGCCAGGGTGACCGCGGGGCCGGCCTCCGGAACGGCGTCGCCGAGGACGACGAAGATGCCGGTGCCGAGGGTGGCACCGATGCTGATCATGGTCAGCTGCCACAGCCCGAGGGAGCGCTTCAGCGACCCTCCCTCGCCCTGGCCGCCCTCCGCGACCAGGCGTTCCACGGGCTTGCGACGCATGAGGCGCGCGGCGACGCCCGGGGACGCGGGGGCGGCCGATGTCTGGTTCTGCGGGGGTGCGCCTTGATCGAGCACGCGTGGGCTCCTTATCACTGCCGGTCGGTTGTGGGATGTGGACCGGCATGACCGCCGGCCCTCGCGGAGGGGGACCGGTGGGCCTGCGAGCGCAGGAACCCACCGAGCGGGGTCCCCGCCACACCACGTACTAGCGCAGCACCCTATGAGGCGGGCCTTCACGGGCGTAATGCAGCAACCTTGCGCATCCCCGCATGATCATTGCGTTCATCGGCCCGGAATGACAAATCGTTGCACGCGGGCTGTCGACCGTTGCACAGCCACCTCACCGGCCCCTTTCACAACCCCTTGGTGAGGAAGGTGCAGGGGTCCACGCACTCGCGCTCGCGGCCGTCCGTGTCGACGTACGAGTAGCGGTCCAGGTAGTCGGCCAGCGGCCGGTAGCCGAGCCGGGCGTACAGGGCCGCCGCGCGCGGGTTGTCGCGGGCGACGCCGATGCCCACGAGCGGCAGGCCGCGTTCGCGGGCCAGGTCCTCGCAGGCGCGGATCAGGGCGCTCCCGAGCCCGCGTGAGCGCAGCTCGGCGCCGATCTCCAGCCCGCCGATCTCCGGGCAGTCGGCGGTGATCTCCGGCGCCCTGCAGCCCGTCCAGCGCATCTCGGCGTGGCCGACGGGCCGCCCGTCCAGCCGGCCGATGAGATAGGTGCTCTCACCGGCCTGCTGGCGCGCGAAGCGCCGGGCGTGGAAGGAGGTCAGGCCGGGCGAGCCCAGGTACTGGTCGAGGAGGGCCACATCACAGGCCCGGCACACGGTGATGTCCATGCGGCCGACCGTAGGACAGCGGGCACGCCGACGGCCCCCGAATTTCCCGGGCGCGGGATCAACGGGGGCCGTACGGAAGGCAGTTGAGGATCAGCTCCAGCTGGCGTGCAGCGGCTTGCCCTCGGCGTAGCCGGCCGCGCTCTGGATGCCGACGATGGCCTTCTCGGCGAACTCCTCGAGGGAGCCGGCGCCGGCGTAGGTGCAGGAGGAGCGGACGCCCGCGATGACCGAGTCGATCAGGTCCTCGACGCCCGGGCGGGCCGGGTCGAGGAACATGCGGGAGGTGGAGATGCCCTCCTCGAACAGCCCCTTGCGGGCCCGGTCGTACGCCGACTCCTCGGACGTGCGGTTGGCCACCGCGCGCGCGGACGCCATGCCGAAGGACTCCTTGTAGGCGCGCCCGTCGGCGTCGTGCTGGAGGTCGCCCGGCGACTCGTACGTACCGGCGAACCACGAGCCGACCATCACGTTGGACGCACCGGCGGCGAGGGCCATCGCCACGTCACGCGGGTGCCGGACACCGCCGTCGGCCCACACGTGCTTGCCGTACTTCTTGGCCTCGGCGGCGCACTCCAGCACCGCGGAGAACTGCGGGCGGCCCACGCCGGTCATCATGCGGGTGGTGCACATGGCGCCCGGGCCGACACCGACCTTGATGATGTCCGCACCGGCGTCGATGAGGTCCTTGACGCCCTCGGCGGAGACGATGTTGCCCGCGACGATCGGCACCTGCGGGTCGAGGGCGCGCACCAGCCTGATGGCGCTGATCATCGACTCCTGGTGGCCGTGCGCGGTGTCGATGACGAGCGTGTCCACGCCCGCGTCGAGCAGCTGCTTGGCCTTGCCCGCCACGTCGCCGTTGATGCCGACGGCCGCGGCGATGCGCAGCTTGCCGTTCGCGTCGACGGCCGGGGTGTACAGCGTGGCGCGCAGGGCGCCCTTGCGGGTGAGGATGCCGGCGAGCTTGCCGTCCTTGTCGACGGCGGGCGCGTAGCGGCGGTTGTGCGCGTCGAGGGTGTTGAAGGCCTCGCGCGGGTCTATGTCGGCGTCCAGCAGGAGCAGGTCCTTGGACATGACCACTTCGAGCTGGGTGAAGCGGTCGACACCGGTCAGGTCCTGGTCGGTGACGACACCGACGGGCCGGTGGTTCTCGTCGACGACCACGCCCGCGTTGTGGGCCCGCTTGGGCAGCAGGGCCAGGGCGTCGGCGACGGTCTGGTGCGGGGCCAGCACGATCGGGGTGTCCAGCACCAGGTGGCGGCTCTTCACCCAGGAGATCACGTCGGTGACGACGTCGATCGGGATGTCCTGCGGGATCACCACGAGGCCGCCGCGGCGGGCCATCGTCTCGGCCATACGGCGGCCGGCGATGGCGGTCATGTTGGCGACGACGAGCGGGATGGTGGTGCCCGTGCCGTCCGGCGAGGAGAGGTCCACGCCCTGGCGCGAGCCCACCGCGGAGCGGCTCGGCACCATGAACACGTCGTCGTACGTCAGGTCGTACGCGGGCTGGATGTCATTGAGGAAACGCACGTGCTGCACATCCCAGTCGATCAGAGGTGACCCCCGGACAGGTGTGCCAGGGGGAAAGAGCACGTACTTCATTGTCCCATGGCGGGATGGCTGTCATGCCCCCACAAAACATCCAGGCTGGTCGGAGGGCCCTTAGGACGATCCTCCAAGGGCGAGGGCGACGGTGAGGGCGGGCGTGCGGTCCGCCGCCTCCGCGAAGACCTCCTCGGCGATCCGCCACTCGTCCGGCTCCGCCTCGGCGTACGCCCGCCAGCCCCGTACGACGATCAGCAGCCCCTGCCGCACGGCGGCCTCGGGCCAGACCGTGTGATCCGAGAGGGAGTCGGCCAGCGCGTCCCAGTTCCGGCCGAACCAGTCGGGCAGGGCCAGGGCCCGGGCGGCCCGGTCCATCAGATCCGCCTTGCCCGTGACACCGTCCAGGTCCAGGGTGACCGTGTACCGGCCGCCCGGGTCTTCCGTCATCTCAGCACCGCCCGGAACGATTCGTAGTGATCATCGGTGTAGTAGATCTCCCCGCCCTGACCGGTGACGATGCGCCGGGCCCCGCGGTCGCGTGATCCGGGCGTCCGCACGGTGTACTCGTGGTAGTAGCCGCGCCGGTGCTTCGGCAGGTGCCCCTCGAAGTTCCCGAACACGACGCCGTCCCTGGCGTACGGGAAGGGGCCGCCCCGGTCGATGAGCGCGAGCGTCCGCCGCGCCTCGGCGGGGAGCCGGGCCTCCCGGACGGTGGCCGTGCCGCGGGCCCACGCCGGGGTGGACGCGCCGACAGCGGCCGGACTCGACCGCGAAGCCGAACCCGTGCCCGCCCCGGGGCCGGTACCCGTGCTCGTCGAGCATCCGGTGAGCAGGACGGCGAGGACGACGAGCAGTCCCGCGAGCGCACGGCACACGGACCCACCGGGCGCACGGGGGACGAACCGCAGCAGCATGCCGCCGATGCTGCCACGGCCGCCCCGTCACGACGGCGCCACGACCCGCGGTCAGGCCCCGTCCGGGTCCGCACGGCTGAGCGCCGGCTTCGGCGTCGGGCCCGCCGTCATCAGGTAGTCGGCGGCCGAGGTGTCGGTCACCAGGCTGGTGACCAGGCCGGAGCGCAGCACCGCGTCGATCGCGGCGGCCTTGCGCTGCCCGCCCGCGATCGCCACGACCTCCGGGATACGGCGCAGCTGGTCGGCCTTGACCGTGATGCACCGCTCCCCCAGGTCCCGCCCGATCCGGCGCCCTTCGGCGTCGAAGAGGTGTGCCGACATCTCGGCGGCGACACCGAGCGAGGCGTAGTGCGCCCGCTCCTCGTCGCTGAGCATGTCGTGCACGGTCGAGATACCCGGTTCCCAGGAACCGATGGAGACACAGGCGACCGTGACCTTGTCGAAGTACTCGAAGGCCCGGGCGATCCCGGTCTGGTGGCGCAGCGCCACCGCGGTGGCCGCGTCCGGCAGCAGCATCGGCGCGTAGATCGGGTGCGCGTCGCCGCCCGACACCTGGGCGGCCCGGCGCACGGCCTCCACCGAGCCCCGCTCGGCGGTCCCGGCGTCGTACACGCCCGTCAGCTGCACGACCGTGCACGGCGGCAGCTTGCCGAGCGCGGCGGCCATGTGGATGGTGGACCGGCCCCAGGCCAGCCCGAGCACGTCCCCCTCGTTGACGAGTTCGCCGAGCAGGTCGGCGGCGACCTCCCCGAGGTTCTCGGGGTCCGGGGTCTCCTCGGCCTCGGCCGGGGACTCGACCACGACGGCGTGCCTCAGGCCGTACCGGGCGCGGAGCGCGTCGGAGCGCTCTGCGTCCAGTTCGGCCGGCACGCGGATCTCGATGCGCACGAGATCCCGTTCGAGGGCCGTCTCCAGGACCCGGGCCACCTTGAAGCGGCTGACGCCGAACTCCTCCGCGATCTGGATCTTGGACTTGCCCTCGAGGTAGAAGCGGCGGGCCATGGCCGCCGCCTGCACCAGCTCAGCGGGTCCCATCCGCATGGCTGACCGGCCCGCCGACATACCCGACACGGCGATCTCCTCACTGCTGTTCACACTCTGGATTCGCCGTTCATCCTTGCAGATTCGGCGCGACTGATCTGCCCTGATGGGCGGCGTTCACTCAAGCGTTCACTTGGCCGTGGCTCAGTGGTCGCATGCCCAGGACGCCTTGGCGGTGGCCGTCTCCGCCTGTGTGCGCAGGGCACGTACCGCTTCCGCCGGGTCCTGCGCACCGTAGACGGCCGACCCGGCTACGAACACGTCCGCTCCCGCGTCCGCGCACCGCTCGATCGTCGAGGCCGAGACACCGCCGTCCACCTGCAGCCACAGCTGCAGACCGTGCTTGCCGATCAGCTCACGGGTGCGGCGGATCTTCGGCAGCATGATGTCGAGGAACGCCTGACCGCCGAAACCGGGCTCGACCGTCATGATCAGCAGCATGTCGAGTTCCGGCAGGAGATCCTCGAACGGCTCGATCGGCGTGGCGGGCTTGAGCGCCATGGAGGCGCGGGCGCCCTTGGCGCGGATCTCCCGGGCGAGCCGCACGGGGGCGGCGGCGGCCTCCACGTGGAAGGTGACGGACGAAGCCCCCGCCTCGACGTACTGCGGGGCCCACCGGTCGGGGTCCTCGATCATCAGGTGGCAGTCCAGCGGGGTGTCCGTCGCACGGGCCAGGGACTCCACGACCGGCACGCCGAGCGTGAGGTTCGGGACGAAATGGTTGTCCATGACGTCGACATGGAGCCAGTCGGCGCCTTGAACCGCCTTGGCCTCCTCCGCGAGGCGGGCGAAGTCGGCGGACAGGATGCTGGGGTTGATCTGCACGGCCATGACCCAAGCCTGCCATGCCCGGGGCACTGATGTTCGCAACCGTCCACAGGCTGGGTCGTTCATCGTACTGGTACGACGACAGGTGACCGCCTGTGGACAGCGCCGGGCGCGGCCGTCCCGTCAGCCGGTACGACGGATCAGGGCCAGGTACATCGCGTCCGTGCCGTGCAGATGCGGCCACAGCTGGACGTCGGGTCCCTCGCCCAGGGCCGGGACGCCCGGGAGGAGGGGGCGGGCGTCGAGAAGCTCCGTGTCCGGGCGTTGCTTGAGCACGTCCTGGACCACCGCGCGGGTCTCGGCGAGGTGCGGGGAGCAGGTGGCGTACCCGACGACCCCGCCCACGCGCACGGCGTCGAGGGCGGTGCGCAGCAGGGCGCGCTGGAGCGGGGCGAAGCTCTCCAGGTCGTCCGGGCGGCGGCGCCAGCGGGCCTCGGGGCGGCGGCGGAGGGCGCCGAGGCCGGTGCAGGGCACGTCCATCAGGACCCGGTCGAAGGTGCCGGGCCGCCACGGCGGACGGGTGCCGTCGGCGGCGATGACCTGGTACGGCCCGGGGTTGCCGTGCAGGGCCTTGGCCACCAGACCGGCCCGGTGCGGCTGCTTCTCGGAGGCGAGCAGCGCGGCCCCGCGCTCGGCGGCGAGCGCGGCCAGTAGCGCGGCCTTGCCGCCCGGACCGGCGCATCCGTCGAGCCACTTCTCGTCGGGCCCGTCGAGCGGGGCGTTCGCCAGGGCGAGGGCGACCAGCTGGCTGCCCTCGTCCTGGACGCCGGCCCGCCCCTCGCGCACGGCCTCGACCGCGCCCGGCTCGCCGCCCTCGGCGAGCCGCACGGCGTACGGCGACCAGCGGCCGGGTACGGCGGCTTCCTCGCGGAGCAGCTCCTCGGTGGTGGCCCGCCCGGGCCGGGCGACCAGCGTCACCTCGGGCCGTTCGTTGTCCGCCGCCAGCAGCTCCTCGATGCCGGCCCGGCCGCCGCCGAGGGAGTCCCAGAGCGCGGAGACGACCCAGCGGGGGTGCGAGTGCACGACCGCGAGGTGGTCCTCGGGATCCTCGTCGTACGGCGGCGCGACCTTCTCGATCCAGCCCTGGAGGTCGTCCTGCGCGATCTTGCGGAGCACGGCGTTGACGAACTTGGCCCGCCCGTCGCCGAGCACCACCCGGGCCAGCTCCACCGAGGCGGACACGGCGGCGTGCGTCGGGATGCGCGTGCCGAGCAACTGGTGCGCGCCCAGGCTGAGCACGTCGAGCACCGGCGGGTCGACCTCGCGCAGCGGCCGGTCGACACAGGCGGCGATGACGGCGTCGTACGTACCCTGCCGGCGCAGCGTGCCGTACACCAGCTCGGTGGCGAGCGCGGCGTCCCGGGCGTCGAAGTCGCCCTTCTCGCGGGCCTTCCGCAGCAGCGGGGGCAGCACGAGGTTGGCGTACGCGTCCCGCTCGTCCACCGCCCGCAGCGCCTCGAAGGCCAGGATGCGGACGGGGTCCTTCTGGGGACGGCGGTAGGGCTTGGCGGGCTTGCGGGGCCGCCGGGACTGCTCGCTCACGAAAAATGTGCTCCGGGTGTGAAGAAGAGGATGCGCCTCCAGCCTACGTCGGCACGCCCGGGCCCCTGCCGTCCGGGGCGTCAGCCGCCGAGTGTCTCGCCCTCCGTGATGCGCACCCCGCGGGCCCAGTCGGCCGCCCGCATCGGCTTCTTGCCCTGGGCCTGCACCCAGAGCAGCTCGACGGCGTAGGAACCGGTGCCCACGTGGACGCTGTTCTTGCCGACGGCGAGCTGCCGCGGCGCCAGGTCCGTCCGCTCGGGCACCGGCGTGACCTGGATGAGCTTGAGCCGCTCGCCGCGGAAGGTGGTCCAGGCACCGGGCGCCGGAGTGCAGCCGCGCACGACCCGGTCGACGCGCAGCGCGGGCGCCGCCCAGTCCACCTCGGCGTCCTCGACGGTGATCTTCGGCGCGACGGTGATGCCCTCGGCGGGCTGCGGTACGGCCTTCAGGCTGCCGTCCGCGATGCCGTCCATGGTCGCCGCGAGCAGTCCGGCGCCCGCGAAGGCGAGCCGGGTGAGCAGGTCACCGCTGGTGTCGGTGGGCCGGATCTCCTCGGTCACGGTGCCGTACACGGGCCCGGAGTCCAGGCCCTCCTCGATGAGGAAGGTGGACGCCCCGGTGATCTCGTCGCCCGCCATGATGGCGTGCTGCACGGGCGCGGCACCGCGCCAGGCGGGCAGCAGCGAGAAGTGGAGGTTGACCCAGCCGTGGGCCGGGATGTCCAGGGCGGCTTTCGGCAGCAGTGCGCCGTAGGCGACGACCGGGCAGCAGTCGGGCGCGATCTCCTTCAGCCGCTCCAGGAACGCCGGGTCCCGGGGCTTCAGCGGCTTCAGCACCTCGATCCCGGCCTCCTCCGCCCGCTCGGCCACGGGCGACGCGACCAGCCTGCGCCCGCGCCCGGCCGGCGCGTCGGGCCGCGTGACGACGGCGGCCACCTCGTGCCGCCCGGAGGCGAGCAGAGCGTCCAGAGCGGGAACGGCGACCTCGGGGGTGCCGGCGAAGACGAGCTTCATGGGCGGGATCGGGCCTCTCGGGCGGGGGTCGGCGGGCAGCGCACCAGTCTATGACCATGGACGCGGGGACGCCGACGGCGAGCACCCCCACGGCTCGTCCGGCCTCCCGGCCGACGGGAATCGGGCGGCGCGCGGGTGACCGCGCGGCGTACGCATATGCCCGTACGCCCCCACCCCGTGACCAGCGGAGCGCAGACGCGTTGGTCAAGAAAGAGTTGACCACATCGGGCCGCTTTCGCGGCCCAATTCCTTTCAACGCCGGTTCGAGAGGCTTGTTCATGGCCGACCACGCAACCCACGACGCCCAGGCCCGGGCCAGCCTGCACTTGCTGGTGCGGGACATCGAGCGGGTCCGCCGCCAGGTGGACGCGCTGCGCACGCTCACCGCCCAGCTGGGCAATGTCTACCGCCCGCGCCGCTCCGGCCCGTCCACGGGGTTCGTCGTCTACGGACGCGCCCCCGCCCCGACGGTGCGCCTCGCCCAGGAGCTCCGGGACAGTGTCGAAACCCTGGTGACGGCCGCCGTGGACTTCGACCGCTCACTCGGCTTCTCGTGGGACGCGGTGGGCTCGGCGCTCGGGGTCACCAAGCAGGCGGTGCACCGCCGGTACGGCGCCCGCCGCGCCGCGGCCCAGGCGGCGGCCGAGGCGGAGCGTACGCCGGAGCCGTCCGGCACCCGCACGATCAACGTGAACACGGGTCTGCCCACGGTGCCGACGGTCCCCGCGGCCCGCTCCATGCCCACCCAGCCCACCGCGGGCAGCCCGACGCTGCGCGACGACGCCCGGCCGACGGCCTTCCCCGGCCCGCGCAACGGCTGACGCCATCGTCGTCCCCACCCTGCCCTCCCGGGCCGCCTCCGGGAGGGCAGCCGTGTGCCGGGGCATCCCGGAGGCGAGAACGCCGGACCTCCCTGGCAGCAGAGGCGCGGGCACGGCAGCGAAAGCGCCGGGCGCCCTCGACAGCAGAAGCGCGGGCACGACAGCGACAGCGCCAGGCGTCTCTGGCAGCAGAAGCGCGGGCACGGCAGAGCAAGCGCCAGGCGCCCCCGCCTCCGGAAGCCCGGACACGGCAGCGAAAGCGCGGCGCGCCCCCGGCAACAGAAGCCCGGACACGGCAGCGAAAGCACCCCGCGTCCCCGGCAGCAGAAGCCCAGGCAGGGCAGCGGATACGCGGGGCGCCGGGCAGCAAGAGCACCGGGCGCCCCTGGCCGCAACAGCGCGGGCGCGACAGCGAAAGTGCCGGGCGCCCCCGACTGCGGAAGCCCGGGCACAGCAAAGAAAGCGCCCGGCGTCCCCGGCAGCAGAAGCCCAGGCATGACAGCGAATACGCGGGGCGCCCGGTGGCGAGACGGGCCGGCGCCCGAAGTGGTGGCGGCTCAGCCGATGTCCGGTGGGTCGATCCGGACCCGGACCGCCTCCCCGCTCCCCCGTGCCATGCGCGCCGCCTGCGCGGTCTTCAGCGCGGCGGCCAGCGCGGCCCCGCTGCCGGGCGGCACGCGGACGAGCGCCCGCTCCCAGTGCTCACCGGGCGGCGGTGCGCCGGGTCTGCGCGGTCGGCCGGGCGGCGGGGGCGGCAGCGGCACCGGCCCCAGCAGCTCGGCGTCCGACGGCAGTTCGACCGCCGCCAGGAACTCGGCGACGGCGGCGGGCGGCCCGGACACGGCCGCCATCCGGGACACCGGCGGGAAGCCCAGCTCGGCCCGCTCGGCCAGCTCCCGCACGGCATGCCCGACGGGGTCCCAGCGCACCAGTGCCTGTACGGGCCGCAGGGTCGGCTCGGCCACCACGACCACGGTGCCGCCCTCGCCCTGCGGTCGCACCAGCGCGCCGGCCGCGATCCACCGGCGCAGCGCGTCCTCACCGGCCCGCAGATCGGGTCGTACGAGCATGGCCCAGCCGTCCAGCAGCAGGGCCGCCGCGTAGCCGCCCTCGGCGACGGGTTCGGCGCCCGGCGTGCTGACGACCAGCGCGGGCGCGTCCGGGACGGTGTCCAGCACATGCTCGCGCCCCGAGGTGCGCACCGGTACGGCGGGGAAGGCCCGCCCCAGTTCCTCGGCGGTCCGGCGCGCGCCGACGACCTGGGCGCGGAGCCGGAAGCCGCCGCACTCCGGGCAGTGCCAGGCGCTCTCCTCACGTCCGCACCACCCGCATCTCAGGACGCCGCCGTCCTGCCCTTCGAGCGGTCCGGAGCAGTGCCGGCAGCGGGCGGGCGCCCGGCACCGGTCGCAGGCCATGCGGGGCGCGTATCCGCGCCGGGGCACCTGCACCAGCACCGGCCCGTGCCGCAGCCCCTCGCGGGCCGCCTGCCAGGCGAGGGTGGGCAGCCGGGCGGCGCGGGCGGCCTCGTCGCGCGCGAGGTCGCCGTCCCCGACCGTCCGGACGAGAGGCGCGGTCCGGCGCACCTGCTCCCGCCCGGCGACCAGGGGCCGGGCCCAGCCGCTCTCGACCAGCTGGGCGGCCTCCACGGTGCAGCTCCAACCGCCCAGCAGAAAGGCGCACTTGTCCAGCGCGGCGCGCAGCAGGAGGACATCGCGGGCGTGCGGCTGCGGGGCGTGCTGCTCGCTGTGGCTGTCGTCCCCGTCGTCCCAGATGGCGACGAGCCCCAGGTCCTGCACGGGCGCGAACATCGCCGCCCGCGTCCCGACGACGGCACGCACGGAACCGCGGCGCACCGCCAGCCACTGCGCGTACCGCTTCTCGGGCCCGGCGTCGGCGGTGAGCAGCGCGTGCCGGCCGGTACCGAGCAGGGCGGTCAGCGCGGCGTCCACGCGCGCGGCGGCCCGCCCGTCCGGTACGACGACGAGGGCGCCGCGTCCGGAGGCGAGGGTGGCGGCGACGGCCCGGGCCAGCTCCTCGCTCCACAGCGGCCCCGGCAGCGCGTTCCACACGGCCCTGGGCGCCCCTTGGGAGGCCAGCGCGTCCAGGAAGGCGGCCCCGTGCTCGTAGCGCGCCCAGGAGCCGGTGTCCGGCGCCTTCGGCGGGGGCAGCGGCGCCGGGGACCGCCGCTGCTCGGCGCGGGCGCTGCGCGGCGGCACGGCCAGCTGCAGCACGTCGGCGAGGCTGCCCGCGTACCGGTCGGCGACGGCCCGGGCGAGGCCCAGCAGTTCCTCGCTCAGCACCGGCTCCGGGGAGACGACCTGGGCGAGCGCGGCCAGCGGCCCGGAGTAGTCGGACTCGGCCCGCCGCTCCACGAGGAAGCCGTCGATGAGCCCGCCGCCCTCCCGGCGCCCCTCGCGCACCCGGTGCCGGCCGGCCCCGAACCGCACCCGCACCCGCACTCCGGGCTGCGCCTGCTCGTCCAGCTCCTCGGGCACGGCGTAGTCGAAGTACCGGTCCAGGTGCAGTACGCCCTTGTCGACCAGCACCCGGGCGACGGGCAGCTCCTTGGCGAGCGCGGCCCCCCGCCAGGTCCGCGGTTTCGCCCGGGGCACCTTGGCCCCCCGCACGCTCTCCCGGATGAGCGCGAGCTGCTCCGGCGGCGCCGCTTCGGCCCCGCCGTCCCCGTCCGCCCGGGGCGCCCCGTTCTCGCTGCTCACGCCTGCATTCTTACCAAACGCCACTGACAACGCCCGGCCGGCCGGCACAGCCCGGGTTCATGACGGCGGCGGCACCACGGACCTAGGCTCGCGGCCATGACCGAATCGGCATCGACCCCGCTGGAAGACCTGCGAGCCCGCCTGGCGGCCCGCTCCGGGCAGGTGAGGTCCGGCACCGTGACCGGGTTCGACGGCGACGACGTGCTCGTGCGGCTGGACGACGGCCCGGACGCCGCGCCCGGCCGGGTCGCCGGGTACGAGCTGTCCTGGCGCCGGGCCGGCCATCCGTCGGAGGTCTGCGCGGTGGGGCAGCGGATCACGGGCGAGGTGACCGGCACCGACGGGCAGGGCCGGGTCATGCTCTCCGCGAAGGCCTGTGAGGACACAGCACTGCGCCGCTTCCTGCTCGGCGTCGAGCGCGGAAGCGTCGTCACGGGAACGGTGTCCTCGGTGCACACCTTCGGTGTCTTCGTGCGGATCGACGGCGAGCCCCCGCATCCGGTCTACGCGGGGACCGGTTTCCTGCGCGTCCCGGAGCTGTCGTGGTCCCGCTTCGAGCATCCGGCAGAGGTGGTGGGGCCCGGGGAGCGGATCACCGCGGAGGTGCTGGTCGCGGACACCCTGCAGGGGCAGGTCGCGCTGTCGCTCAAGGCCCTGCAGGAGGACCCCTGGGAGCGGCTGCACGGGTGCGAGGGCGAGATGGTGTCCGGTCCGGTCACCGAGGTGGTCCCCTTCGGCGTCTTCGTCCGGATCGGCGTGGACGCGGAAGGACTCGTGCACGTCGACGACCTGGCCGGGAGGACCGTCACGGAAGGGCAGGAGTTGCGGGTCAGGATCCTGGAGATCGACCGGCCACGGCGCCGGATCCGGCTGGCACCCGCCGAGTGACCCGGAACACGCCGGGGCCCGGCCTCCGCGCAGGGAGAGCCGGGCCTCGGTGAGAGGGGTGGGGCCGGGTTACAGGCCCGCGGCGGCGCGCAGGGCCTCGACGCGGTCCGTGCGCTCCCAGGTGAAGTCGGGCAGCTCGCGGCCGAAGTGGCCGTAGGCCGCCGTCTGGGAGTAGATCGGGCGGAGCAGGTCGAGGTCACGGATGATCGCGGCCGGACGGAGGTCGAAGACCTCGTCGATCGCCTTCTCGATCTTCTCGTGGTCGACCTTGGCGGTGCCGAAGGTCTCCACGAAGAGACCGACCGGCTCGGCCTTGCCGATCGCGTAGGCGACCTGGACCTCGCAGCGGGAGGCCAGGCCGGCCGCCACGACGTTCTTGGCGACCCAGCGCATCGCGTAGGCGGCCGAGCGGTCCACCTTGGACGGGTCCTTGCCGGAGAAGGCGCCGCCACCGTGGCGGGCCATGCCGCCGTAGGTGTCGATGATGATCTTGCGGCCGGTCAGGCCGGCGTCGCCCATCGGACCGCCGATCTCGAAACGGCCGGTCGGGTTGACCAGCAGGCGGTAGCCCTCGGTGTCCAGCTTGATGCCCTCGTCCAGGAGCGCCTTCAGCTCCGGCTCCACGACGAACTCGCGGATGTCGGGGGCGAGCAGCGACTCCAGGTCGATGTCGGAGGCGTGCTGGGAGGAGACGACCACCGTGTCGAGGCGGACGGCCTTGTCGCCGTCGTACTCGATGGTGACCTGCGTCTTGCCGTCCGGGCGCAGGTAGGGGATGGTGCCGTTCTTGCGGACCTCGGAGAGGCGCTTGGACAGGCGGTGGGCCAGGAAGATCGGCAGCGGCATCAGGGTGGGCGTCTCGTCGGACGCGTAGCCGAACATCAGGCCCTGGTCGCCCGCGCCCTGCCGGTCCAGCTCGTCCTCGTCGCCCTCGACCCGGGACTCGTACGCCGTGTCGACACCCTGCGCGATGTCCGGGGACTGCGCGCCGATGGACACCGAGACGCCGCAGGAGGCGCCGTCGAAGCCCTTCTTGGAGGAGTCGTAGCCGATCTCGAGGATCTTGTTGCGGACGAGGGTCGCGATGTCCGCGTAGGCCTTGGTCGTGACCTCGCCGGCCACGTGGACCAGGCCGGTGGTGATCAGGGTCTCGACCGCGACCCGGGAGGTCGGGTCCTCGCGCAGAAGCGCGTCGAGAATGGTGTCGCTGATCTGGTCAGCGATCTTGTCGGGGTGACCCTCGGTCACGGACTCCGAGGTGAACAGGCGACGGGACACAACGCTCCCTGTGGTTGCAGCGGCTGCTGGCTGATCATTTCCGGACGACACGGGGCTGCGCCCGGCGTCGTCCGCGAACAGTTTATCGGTCGCACTCGGCCGGTGGGCCACCGTCTCGCCTCTCGGGAGCGCTGTGACCTGCGGCACGGGCATTCTGCACAATGTCGAGCGGCCTTGACCAGGGCCGCCACGCCCGATTTGAGCGTGGCGTGAACCTGACGCCGTGTTCGCCCGAACGACTGCCGGCGTTAGTCCAGCCGTGGTACGACGAGGTCCCAGACCGTGTCGGCCAGGCCCTCCTTGGGGCCGTACGGCACCGGGGTCTCGCTGCCGTCGGCGCCCAGCACGACGGCCTCGTTCTCCTCGGAGCCGAAGGTCTTGCGCTCCCCCACCTCGTTGACCACGAGCAGGTCGCAGCCCTTGCGGGCGAGCTTGGCGCGGCCGTTGGCGAGGACGTCGTCGGTCTCGGCGGCGAAGCCGACGATCACCTGTCCGGGGCGGGCGCGGTCGGCGGAGATCTCCGCGAGGATGTCCGGATTTCGCACCAGGACGATGGGATCGGGCTCCTGGCCGTCCTTCTTCTTGATCTTCCCGGCGGCGTAGGCGGCCGGGCGGAAGTCGGCGACGGCGGCGGCCATGACCACGGCGTCGGCGTCCGCGGCGGCCTTGAGGACGGCCTCGCGCAGCTGCACGGCGGTGCCGACCCGGACGACGTCCACGCCCGCCGGGTCGGGCAGTCCGGCGTTGGCCGAGACCAGCGTCACCCGGGCGCCGCGGGCCGCGGCGGTGCGGGCGAGGGCGTAGCCCTGCTTGCCGGAGGAGCGGTTGCCGAGGAAGCGGACCGGGTCGAGGGGCTCGCGGGTGCCGCCCGCGGAGACGACGACGTGCCGGCCCTTGAGGTCGGGCTCGCCGACTCCGCGGGCCAGCACCCGGCGGCACACCTCGAAGATCTCCGCCGGGTCGGGCAGCCGGCCCTTGCCGGTGTCGACGCCGGTGAGGCGGCCGACGGCGGGCTCGATGACGACGGCGCCACGGCGGCGCAGCGTGGCCACGTTCTCCTGGGTGGCCGGGTGCTCCCACATCTCCGTGTGCATCGCGGGGGCGAAGACCACCGGGCAGCGGGCGGTGAGCAGGGTGTTGGTCAGCAGGTCGTCGGCGAGGCCGTGGGCGGCCTTGGCGAGCATGTCGGCGGTGGCCGGGGCCACCACCACCAGGTCGGCCCGCTGGCCGATGCGGACGTGCGGGACCTCGTGCACGTCGTCCCAGACCTCGGTGGCGACCGGGTTGCCGGACAGCGCGGACCAGGTGGCGGCGCCGACGAAGTGCAGCGCGGAGGCGGTGGGCACCACGCGGACGTCGTGACCCGACTCCGTGAACCTTCTCAGCAGCTCGCAGGCCTTGTAGGCGGCGATGCCACCGCTGACCCCCAGCACGACCCTCGGCTTGTCCACCGTGTCTCCCCGGACTCGAAAACGTACGACGGAACCGTACGACTCCATGACACACCACAGGCCCGGCAGCTCGACTGCCAGGCCTGTGGATAAGTCACACGCAATGTGAAAGTACTACTGCGCGGGGCCCTCGATGGCCTCGGACGTCAGCAGACCGGCGTTGATCTCGCGCAGCGCGATCGAGAGCGGCTTCTCGTGGACGTGGGTGTCGACGAGCGGACCGACGTACTCAAGGAGACCCTCACCGAGCTGCGAGTAGTACGCGTTGATCTGGCGGGCACGCTTGGCCGCGTAGATCACGAGGCTGTACTTCGAGTCGGTCGCCTCAAGAAGCTCGTCGATCGGCGGGTTGATGATGCCCTCGGGCGCGGTGATGGAAGAGGACACGCTCTACCTTCCGATGGATGGGAAAGAATCAGACATCGTGATCACAGTCACGATCACACAACGTCCATCAAGGCTAGCAGCTCGCGAGCCACGTCCTCGACGGAGGTGTTGACCAAGGTCACGTCGAACTCCGGCTCGGCCGCCAGCTCGGTCTTCGCGGCGTCCAGGCGGCGCTCGATGACCTCGGGCAGCTCGGTCCCCCGGCCGGTCAGCCTGCGCACCAGCTCCTCCCAGGAGGGCGGAGCCAGGAACACCAGCTGGGCGTCGGACATGGACTCGCGGACCTGCCGGGCGCCCTGGAGATCGATCTCCAGCAGGACCGGCTCGCCGTTCTCCAGCCGCTCCAGCACGGCCGCGCGGGGCGTGCCGTAGCGGTTGCCGGCGAACTCGGCCCATTCCAGCAGTTCGCCGTTGGCGATCAGCTTGTCCATCTCCTCGTCGGTGACGAAGAAGTAGTGGACTCCGTGCTGCTCGCCGGGGCGCGGCTTGCGGGTGGTCGCCGACACCGAGAGCCAGACCTCGGGGTGTTCCTTGCGCATATGGGCGACGACCGTGCTCTTGCCGACCCCCGAGGGGCCGGAGAGCACGGTCAGCCGCGGACGTTCACTCATGCAGCGATTATTCCAGCAATCCCGGAGTGCCCGGGACTCCCGGTCCGACTCCCCGTGGCCGGGGAGGCGGACTCAGGAGCCGGTGCTGCCGAACTCACGCTCCAGGGAGGCGATCTGGTTGGAACCGAGACCCCGCACGCGGCGGCTCTCGGAGATACCCAGACGCTCCATGATCTGCTTGGCGCGGACCTTGCCGACGCCCGGCAGCGACTCAAGGAGGGCGGAGACCTTCATCTTGCCGATGACGTCGTTTTCCTGGCCCTGCTTGATGACCTCGTGCAGGGAGGCGCCGGAGTGCTTGAGTCGATTCTTGACCTCGGCCCGCTCCCGGCGAGCCGCGGCGGCCTTTTCGAGCGCGGCTGCGCGCTGTTCAGGGGTAAGGGGCGGAAGAGCCACGCCTACGTCACCTCGGATGTCGAACTGTCGGATACGGACCGGTGAGGAACCTAGTCGCCCCACACCTGGGGGGCTACGAGCAACACGCTGCCCGTTCTCCCCCACTGCCTTAACGGCGTGGGAGGTGTCCCCACTGCTCGGAGACTAGCGGGCAAGTCCGCCAGAGTCAGCGAGAACAGCGGAAAAGTCCTGGTCAGCCTCCGTCAGGACGGACATTTCAGACATAATGCCCTCGATTTGAGGATGTATTCACACTCAAGTCGGCGCGATCCCGCTCCCCCGGGCACGCGGCGCGGGGCTCAGGCCGCGCCGACGGCCGCCTGGATCTCCGTCGCGAACCGCTCGGCCGCACCCCGCAGCGCGCTGACGTCGGGACCGTGCCGCAGGACACCCCGGCTGACGTTCGGCACGACGTTGCGGACGGCCGTCCCGAAGACCCCGGGAAGGTCGGCGGGGGTCGCGCCCTGGGCACCGATGCCGGGCGCGAGGAGCGGGCCGTTGATGTCCAGGTCGTACGAGGACAGGTCGCCGAGCGTGGCGCCGACGACCGCGCCGAAGGAGCCCAGCGGCTCCTCTCCCGCGTTCTCGGCGGCCAGGTGGGCCAGCATGGTCGCCCCGACGGTCCGGCCGTCGGCGCGGACCGCGTGCTGCACCTCGCCGCCCTCCGGGTTCGAGGTCAGGGCCAGCACGAACAGGCCGGCGCCGCTCTCCCGGGCCAGGGCGACGGCCGGGCTCAGCGAGCCGTAGCCGAGGTACGGCGAGACGGTCAGGGCGTCGGAGAACAGCGGGGCGTCAGGGTGCAGGAACGCCTCGGCGTAGGCGGCCATGGTCGAGCCGATGTCGCCGCGCTTGGCGTCCATCACGACCAGGGCACCGGCCGCCCGCGCCTCCTGGACCGACTTCTCCAGGACGGCGAGGCCGCGCGAGCCGAACCGCTCGAAGAAGGCGCTCTGCGGCTTCAGGACGGCCACCCGGTCGGCCATGGCCTCGACGACCGTGCGGCTGAACCGCTCCAGGCCGGTGACGTCGTCGTCCAGGCCCCACTCGGCGAGCAGGGAGGCGTGCGGGTCGATGCCGACGCACAGCGGGCCGCGCTCGTCCATGGCGCGGCGCAGCCGGGCGCCGAAGGGCTCCAACGGGTTCATGCGAGCTTCCTCACATCGGCGCCGATCGCGTCGGCGAGGGTGGCGTACGGGCTGGTGCGCAGGCGGGCGGCGAGGCCCTTGTGGATGGCGCGGCTCCAGAAGGGGCCCTCGTAGATGAAGGCGCTGTACCCCTGGACCAGCGTGGCGCCGGCCAGGATGCGCTGCCAGGCGTCCTCGGCGGTCTCGATGCCGCCGACGCCCACCAGGGTGATCCGGTCGCCCACGCGCGCGTACAGGCGGCGCAGGACCTCCAGGGAGCGCTGCTTGAGCGGGGCCCCGGACAGGCCGCCGGTCTCCTGCACCAGCGCGGGCGCCGACCGCAGGCCGAGGCCCTCGCGCGCGATGGTGGTGTTGGTGGCGATGATGCCGTCCAGGCCCAGCTCCACGGCCAGGTCGGCGACGGCGTCGATGTCCTCGTCGGCGAGGTCGGGGGCGATCTTCACCAGCAGCGGGACCCGCCGGTTCGCGACCGTGCGGTCCGCGGCCTCGCGCACGGCGGTGAGCAGCGGGCGCAGCGCCTCGGTGGCCTGGAGGTTGCGCAGGCCGGGCGTGTTGGGCGAGGAGACGTTGACGACCAGGTAGTCCGCGTACGGCGCGAGCCGCTCGGCGGACTTCACGTAGTCGGCGACGGCTTCCGCCTCCGGGACGACCTTGGTCTTGCCGATGTTGACGCCGACGACCGTCCTGAAGACCGGTTCACGGGTCGCCAGGCGGGCCGCCACGGCCAGCGAGCCGTCGTTGTTGAAGCCCATGCGGTTGATCAGCGCGCGGTCCGCGACGAGCCGGAACAGCCGCTTCTTGGGGTTGCCGGGCTGCGGCTCGCCGGTGACCGTGCCGATCTCGACATGGTCGAAGCCCAGCATCGACATCCCGTCGATCGCGACGGCGTTCTTGTCGAAGCCGGCGGCGAGCCCGAACGGGCCGTGCATCCGCAGCCCGAAGGCCTCGGTGCGCAGCTCCTTGTAGCGGGGCGCGAGGGCGGCAGCGACGAAGGTGCGCAGCACGGGGATCCGGACGGCCAGACGGATCCAGCGGAAGGCCAGGTGGTGGGCCTTCTCCGGGTCCATCCGTTTGAAAACCAGACGGAAGAAAAGTTCGTACATGTCTCTTTGTCCTCATGAAGAGGGGGACACCGTTTCCGGTGTCCCCCTCAGGGCCTGCTGCTAGTCGCGGGCCGCGGTCAGGTGTTCCGCGTGTTCCTGGAGCGAGCGGACGCCCACGTCTCCGTGGTTGAGGGCGTCGATGCCCTGGACGGCCGCGGC
>NZ_JBEYYR010000027.1:0-131470 GCF_040645635.1 Streptomyces sp. NPDC046727 | reverse complement strand
GTCCTCGCCGCCACCCTCTCCCCCTCCTGGGGCATCTACAGCGGCTACGAACTGTGCGAGAACACCCCTCTCAAGCAGGGCGGCGAGGAGTACCTCGACTCGGAGAAGTACCAGCTCAAACCCCGCGACTGGGAAGCCGCCGCCCGCGAAGGGCGGACCATCGCCCCGCTCATCACCCGGCTCAACGACGTCCGGCGCCGCAGTCCGGCCCTGCGACAGCTGCGCGACCTGCACTTCCACCACGCCGACAAGGACGAGGTGATCGTCTACTCGAAGCGGAGCGGATCGAACACGGTTCTGGTGGTCGCCAACCTCGACCCCCACCACACCCAGGAAGCCACGGTCTCGTTGGACATGCCACAACTCGGCCTGGATTGGCACGAGTCGGTGCCGGTGCGCGATGAGCTCACCGGCGAGACCTATCACTGGGGCAGGGCCAACTATGTGCGACTCGAACCGGGCCATAGGCCCGCGCATGTCCTCTCGGTTCTGCGACCGTCCACCCCGCAGATCGGAGGGTCACCCACAATATGATCGTCAACGAGCCCGTCCCGGACACCTTCGAGGACACTCCCGCCAAGGACCGGGACCCGGAGTGGTTCAAACGCGCCGTCTTCTACGAGGTCCTGGTCCGCTCCTTCCAGGACAGCAACGGCGACGGCATCGGCGACCTGAAGGGTCTGACCGCCAAGCTCGACTATCTGCAGTGGCTCGGCGTGGACTGCCTGTGGCTGCCGCCGTTCTTCAAGTCGCCCCTGCGGGACGGCGGTTACGACGTGTCCGACTACACCGCGGTGCTGCCGGAGTTCGGTGACCTCGCCGACTTCGTGGAGTTCGTGGACGCCGCCCACCAGCGCGGCATGCGCGTGATCATCGACTTCGTCATGAACCACACCAGCGACCAGCACCCGTGGTTCCAGGAGTCGAGGCGGGATCCGGACGGTCCGTACGGCGACTACTACGTCTGGGCCGACGACGACAAGCAGTTCCAGGACGCCCGCATCATCTTCGTCGACACCGAGGTCTCCAACTGGACGTACGACCCGGTACGCAAGCAGTACTACTGGCATCGCTTCTTCTCGCACCAGCCGGATCTGAACTACGAGAACCCGGCCGTGCAGGAGGAGATGATCTCCGCGCTGAAGTTCTGGCTGGATCTCGGCATCGACGGGTTCCGGCTGGACGCGGTGCCGTACCTGTACCAGCGGGAGGGCACCAACTGCGAGAACCTGCCGGCGACCCACGAGTTCCTGCGGCGGGTGCGCAAGGAGATCGACGCCCAGTACCCCGACAAGGTGCTCCTCGCCGAGGCGAACCAGTGGCCGGAGGACGTCGTCGACTACTTCGGCGACTACAGCACCGGCGGCGACGAGTGCCACATGGCGTTCCACTTCCCCGTCATGCCGCGCATCTTCATGGCCGTACGCCGGGAGTCCCGCTACCCCGTCTCGGAGATCCTCGCCAAGACCCCCGCCATCCCCTCCGGCTGCCAGTGGGGCATCTTCCTGCGCAACCACGACGAGCTGACCCTCGAAATGGTCACTGACGAGGAACGCGACTACATGTGGGCCGAGTACGCGAAGGACCCGCGGATGCGCGCCAACATCGGCATCCGCCGCCGCCTCGCCCCCCTGCTCGACAACGACCGCAACCAGATCGAGCTGTTCACCGCCCTGCTGCTGTCCCTGCCCGGATCCCCGATCCTCTACTACGGCGACGAGATCGGCATGGGCGACAACATCTGGCTCGGCGACCGCGACGCCGTCCGCACCCCCATGCAGTGGACCCCCGACCGCAACGCCGGCTTCTCGTCCTGCGACCCGGGACGCCTCTTCCTGCCGACGATCATGGACCCGGTCTACGGCTACCAGGTCACCAACGTCGAGGCGTCGATGTCCTCGCCCTCGTCGCTGCTGCACTGGACCCGCCGCATGATCGAGATCCGTAAGCAGAATCCTGCCTTCGGACTGGGGTCCTACACCGAGCTGCCGTCGTCGAACCCGGCGGTGATCGCCTTTCTACGCGAGTACGAGGACGACCTGGTGCTGTGCGTGCACAACTTCTCCCGGTTCGCGCAGCCCACGGAGCTGGACCTGAGGCGGTTCACCGGCCGGCATCCGGTCGAGCTGTTCGGCGGGGTGCGGTTCCCGGCGATCGGCGAGCTGCCGTACCTGCTGACCCTCGCGGGTCACGGCTTCTACTGGTTCCGGCTGCGGCGGGAAGCCGCGTAGAGACCCCGTGGGGCGGTTTCCACCGCCCCACCCGGGGCACGCATCACTAACACCCCGAAGACACCCGGGGAAAGGACGTGACGCCATGGCGGAAACGGTCACCCCCTACGGCACCTCCGGTTCCCTCCTCGCCTCGCTCGATCCCCTGTTGCGCGCCTGGCTGCCCCGGCAGCGCTGGTTCGCGGGCAAGGGCCGCCCGGTCACCGGGTTCACCCCGGTGACCGTCACGGAACTGCTCCCGTCCGGCGGCCGGCTGGGTCTGTACCACCTGCTCGTGCGCGTGCACCAGCCGTCCGTGCCCGGCGCCCCGCCGCACCCCGGCGACTGCTACCAGCTCCTCATAGGCGTGCGCGAGGCGCTGCCACCCCGGCTGGCGCCCGCGCTGATCGGCCATGTGACCGAGGGCCCGCTCGCCGGACGCACGGTGTACGACGCCCTCTACGACCCCCGGCCCGCCGAGGTGCTCCTGGAGGCGCTGCGCACCCGGGCGCGCGTCGGCGGGCTGCGTTTCGAGCGGGACGCGCGGCAGGAGATCCGGGCGGGCCTCGTGGCCCGGCTGCTGACCGCCGAGCAGTCCAACTCGTCGGTGGTCTACGGCGATACGTTCATCCTGAAGCTGTTGCGCCGGGTGGTGCCCGGCGTCAACCCGGACCTGGAGATCCCCCTCGCCCTGGCCCGCGCGGGCTGCCCCCGGGTGCCCGCGCCGACGGGCTGGCTGCTCGCCGAGCCGGACGGGGAGCCGTATGTGCTGGCCGTGCTCCAGCCCTTCGTCAGCGGGGCGAGCGACGGCTGGGAGCTGGCGCTGCGCGAGCTGGCCAAGGGCGAGGACTTCGCCGCCGAGGCCCGCGCCCTTGGCCGGGCCACCGCCGAGGTGCACACCGCCCTCGCCCGCGCCCTCCCGACGGTCACACTCGGCCACGCCCAGCTGGAGCTGCTGGTGGACGGCATGACCGAGCGGCTGGCGGCGGCCGTGCAGGCGGTGCCGGTGCTGCGGCCGTACGAGCGCGGGCTGCGCACGGCCTACGCGGCGCTGGCCTCGCTCGCCGCCGAGGGCCGTACCTGGACCGCCCAGCGCGGCCACGGCGATCTGCACCTGGGGCAGTGCCTGCGCTCGCCGTCCGGGGACTGGTCGCTGATCGACTTCGAGGGCGAGCCGGCCCGGCCGCTGGCCGAGCGGCGGATGCCGCAGCCGCCGGTGCGGGACGTCGCGGGGATGCTCCGCTCCTTCGACTACGCCGCCCACTCGGCGACCCCGCCGGCCCCGGACTGGGCGCACGTCTGCCGGGCCGCCTACTGCGCCGGGTACGCGGAGGCGTCCGGCGTCGACCCGCGCACCGACCCGGTGCTGCTGCGGGCCTACGAGACCGACAAGGCGGTCTACGAGGTCGTCTACGAGGCCCGGCACCGCCCCGACTGGCTCCCCGTACCGCTCTCGGCGATCCGTCGCCTCGCCGCGTCCGACCCGACCTGACCCGATCCTCGCCCGGGAGACTCGCTCGTGACGTCCAAGAAGTCAGCAGCCCAGAACAAGACCGGCAAGCCCAAGGCCCCGCGGAAGGCCAGGGAGCCACAGGCGACCCAGGTGCCGGCACAGTCGGCGCCCCCCGCGCCGGAGACCGTCGTCTCCCCCGCCGTCGACGCCGGCGACCGCGCGCGGCTGCTCGACGGCACGCACCACGATCCGCACGCGGTGCTGGGCGCGCACCCGGTCCGGGGCGGGGTCGCCTTCCGCGCGTTCCGCCCGTACGCCCAGGCGGTCACCGTGGTCTCCGGCGAGCTGCGCGCGGAGCTGCACGACGACGGTGACGGCTTCTTCTCCGGCCTGCTCCCGCTCACCGGGGTCCCCGCGTACCGGCTGCTCGTGACGTACGACGGCACGGTCCGCGAGACGGAGGACGCCTACCGCTTCCTGCCCACGCTGGGCGAGCTGGATCTGCATCTGATCGGCGAGGGCCGGCACGAGCAGCTGTGGCAGGCGCTCGGCGCGCATGTCACGACGCACCAGGGCGTCACCGGCACCCGGTTCGCGGTGTGGGCGCCGAACGCGCGGGGTGTCCGGGTCACGGGCGGTTTCACCTTCTGGGACGGCTCGGGTCTCCCGATGCGCTCGCTCGGTTCCACCGGGGTCTGGGAGCTGTTCGTGCCGGGGATCGGCGAGGGCGAGCTGTACAAGTTCGAGATCACCCGCCCGGACGGCTCGCGCACCCTGCGCGCCGACCCGCTGGCCCGCCGTACCGAGGTTCCGCCCGCCACCTCCTCGATCGTGCACGCCTCGCACCACGAGTGGGGCGACGGGGAGTGGCTGGCGCACCGCGCCGACACCCCGGTGCACGAGGCCCCCTTCTCGGTCTACGAGGTCCACCTGCCCTCCTGGCGTCCGGGCCTGACGTATCGCGGACTGGCCGAGCAACTGCCCGCGTATGTCAGCGAGATGGGCTTCACGCACGTCGAGCTGATGCCGGTCGCCGAGCACCCCTTCGGGGGCTCCTGGGGCTACCAGGTCACCGGGTTCTACGCGCCGACGGCCCGCCTCGGCACGCCCGACGACTTCAAGTACCTGGTGGACCGGCTGCACCAGGCCGGCATCGGGGTGCTGATGGACTGGGTGCCGGCGCACTTCCCGCGGGACGAGTGGGCGCTGGCCGAGTTCGACGGGCGCCCGGTCTACGAGCACCACGACCCGCTGCGGGCCGCCCACCCGGACTGGGGCACGCTGGAGTTCGACTTCGGGCGCCGCGAGGTGCGCAACTTCCTGGTGGCGAACGCCGTGTACTGGTGCGAGGAGTTCCACATCGACGGGCTGCGGGTGGACGCGGTCGCCTCGATGCTCTACCTGGACTACTCGCGCGAGCCGGGCCGGTGGACGCCGAACGAGCACGGCGGCCGGGAGAACCTGGACGCGGTGGCCTTCCTGCAGGAGATGAACGCCACCGTGTACCGGCGCTGCCCGGGCGTGGTGACCATCGCCGAGGAGTCGACGGCCTGGGACGGCGTCACCCGCCCCACCCACCACAAGGGCCCGAGCGGCTTCGGCGGGCTCGGCTTCGGGCTGAAGTGGAACATGGGCTGGATGCACGACTCGCTGGAGTACGTCCAGCACGAGCCGGTGCACCGCAAGTACCACCACCACGAGATGACGTTCTCGATGGTGTACGCGTACAGCGAGAACTACGTCCTGCCGATCTCCCACGACGAGGTCGTGCACGGCAAGCGGTCCCTGGTGTCGAAGATGCCGGGCGACTGGTGGCAGCAGCGGGCGAACCACCGCGCCTACCTGGGCTTCATGTGGTCCCACCCGGGCAAGCAACTGCTGTTCATGGGGCAGGAGTTCGCGCAGGGCGCCGAGTGGTCCGAGGCACACGGCCCCGACTGGTGGCTGCTCGACCCGTCGTACGGCGCCGAGGCGGACCACCGGGGCGTACGGGACCTCGTACGGGACCTGAACGCGGTGTACCGGTCGACCCCGGCGCTGTGGCAGCGGGACACCGACCCGGCGGGGTTCCAGTGGATCGTCGGGGACGCGGCGGACGACAACGTCTTCGCGTTCCTCCGCCATGACGCCGACGGCACCCCGCTGCTGGCCGTCTCGCACTTCGCCCCGGTGGTCCGCCACGACTACCGGATCGGGGTGCCGGAGGAGGTCCCGGCGTGGGCGGAGGTGCTGAACACCGACGCGGCCCGCTACGGCGGCGGCGACGTGGTCCACCCCGAGCCGGTCAAGCCGGAGCCGCAGGGGGCGCACGGCCGCCCGGCGAGCATCCGGCTGACCCTCCCACCGCTGGCTACGGTGTGGCTGCGCCCGGCCTAGGCAGGTGCCGGTGGGCCTCCGGGAAGCGGCGCGGGGAGGCGAGCCGGGGACCGTCGCACTCGGGTGCGGAGGTGGCCGGGGCCGGTCCCGTACGGCACGGGAGCGGGCCGCAGACCCGCCCGCCACCGGGGCCACCTGGCCGGTGACGGGCGGGACGCCGGCTACGCGGCGGCCTCGGCGAGCCCCTTCGGCAGCTCCCCGGAGTGCAGCACCGCGAGTCGCTGCGTCGCCCGGGTGAGGGCCACGTACAGGTCGCTCGTGCCGTAGGCGCCCGGTTCCACCACCAGGACCGAGTCGAACTCCAGCCCCTTGGCCTGGCGCGGGTCGAGCAGGACGACCGTCCGCGTCAGGTCGGGCTCGGCGCCGGCCGTCACGCCGTCGAGCCGGGCCGCCAGGCGGCGGTGCAGCTCGCGCGGGGCGATCACCGCCAGCCGGCCCTCCTCCGGGGTGAGTTCGGCGACCGCCTCGGCGACAGCGCCGGGCAGGTCGTCGGCGGCCCGGCGCACCCAGGGCCGTACCCCCGTCGAGCGGACGGAGCTGGGCGGCTCGAAGTCCGGGTGCTCGGCGCGGACCACGGCTGCCGCCAGCTCCATGATCTCCGCCGGGGTGCGGTAGTTGACGCCGAGGCGGGTGTGCTGCCAGCGGTCCTCGACATAGGGGGCGAGGATGTCCGACCAGGAGCCGACGCCGGCCGCCTCCGCCGTCTGGGCGGGGTCGCCGACCAGGGTCATCGAGCGGGTCGGGCTGCGCCGCATCAGCAGCCGCCAGGCCATCGGCGACAGCTCCTGCGCCTCGTCCACGATGATGTGCCCGAACGCCCAGGTGCGGTCGGCGGCGGCCCGTTCGGCGGCGCTGCGGTGGTCGGCCTCCTCCTGCCGCTCGGCGAACCGCTCGGCGTCGATGATGTCGTGGGCGGACAGCACCTCGCTGGCGTCCGGGTCGCTTTCCTGCTTGTCCTCGAACTCGTACGTACGGGAGGCGTAGGAGACGTCGAGCACGCCCTGCGCGTAGGCCACCTGGGTCTCGCGTTCCCGTTCGGCTCGGGCCCTGACCACCCGGTCGTCCTCGCCGAGGATTTCGGCCGCCTCGTCCAGCAGCGGGACGTCGGCGACGGTCCAGGCGCGGGTCACCGGGCGGCGGATCGCGTCGGCGTCCTCCTCGGGGAGGTAGCCGTCCGGCTCGGCGAGGAAGTCGGCGACCAGCCGCCGCGGGGCGATCCGGGGCCACAGCTGGTCGATGGCGTCCCAGACCTCGGGGTTCTCGGCGAGCTCGTCGCGGATCTGGGTGACATCGGAGGCGTCGAGCAGGCTGCTGCCGTCGTAGGGGTCGGTGCCCACGCGTTCGGCGTACAGCTCGGTGAGCGTGTTGAGGATGTGCCCCTCGAAGTGCTCGCGGGCCACGTTGTGGGGCAGCTTGGCGGCGCGGGTGCGCTCGCGGGCGACGCTCACCAGGCCGTCGTCCAGCATGAGCACCTCGCGGTCGTGCTCGATCGCGATGACCGGGTCGGGCAGGGCCTGCCGGTCGCGTACGACGGCGGCGAGCACGTCGGCCATGGCCGCGCGGCCCTTCACGGCGGCGGCCTCGGGGGTGTCCGTCGCCGTCGCCTTCACGCCGGGGAACAGCTCGCCGACCGTGGCCAGCAGCACCCCGGTCTCGCCGAGGGAGGGCAGCACCTCGCCGATGTAGCCGAGGAAGGCCGGGTTCGGGCCGACGATGAGGACCGCCCGGCGGGCCAGCAGCTCGCGGTGTTCGTAGAGCAGGTAGGCCGCGCGGTGCAGGGCGACCGCCGTCTTGCCGGTGCCGGGGCCGCCCTCCACCACCAGCACGCCGCGGTGGGGCGCGCGGATGATCTCGTCCTGCTCGGCCTGGATGGTCTGCACGATGTCGCTCATCCGGCCGGTGCGCGCCGAGTTCAGCGCGGCCAGCAGGACGGCGTCACCGTTGTGGTCCTCGTGCCCGGTGCGGGTGGCGTCGCCGAGGTCCAGGATCTCGTCGTGCAGGGAGGTGACGGTCCGGCCGTCGGTGGCGATGTGCCGGCGGCGGCGCAGGCCCATCGGGGTGTGGCCGGTGGCGAGGTAGAAGGGGCGGGCGACGTCGGCCCGCCAGTCGATGAGGACCGGGGTGCGCTCGGTGTCGTCCTCGCGCAGCCCGATCCGGCCGATGTGGTGCTTGTGGCCGTCGGCGAGGTCGATCCGGCCGAAGCAGAGCGAGCCGTCGACGGCGTTCAGCGCGGCGAGCAGTCCCGAGCGCTCGGCGACCAGGATGTCCCGCTCCAGCCGGGCCTGCATGGGCTTGTCGCCCTGGGCGAGCGCGTCCGCGACGGAGGTCTCGGCCTCGCCGCGCAGCACGTCCGCACGCGCGTACAGTCCCTCGATGAATTCCTGCTCGTGCCGGATTTCATCGTCTGGAAATTCGGTGTTTGACAATTCCGCTCCCGCCCGGATATACTGTGCTCACTAAACGTCCTCGCGATTCATCGAAATGAAGTCGCGAATCAATGAATATACGCACAGGAATCCCCCGAGCGCAATTGCTCGGGGGATTTTTTGCGGGCGGACGGATTTACCGCACGTCCACCGGCGGGAGCAGGGGCTTGTGGCGGACCGGCGAGGACAGCACGATCGACGTCGTCGTCCGGCCCAGCGCCGAGGTCTGCTCCAGGATCTCCTCCAGGTGCACGGTGTCGGTGACGGCGACCTTGAGGATCCAGCAGTCCTCGCCGACCACGTGGTGCACCTCGGTGATCTCCGGCCGGTCGATCAGCTCCAGGGTCCTCGGGTGCTTGAGGGTGTAGCCGCCGTGCGGGTTCACCCGGATGAACGCCTGGATTCCGTAGCCCAGCCGGGCGGGCGCGACCCGGGCACCGTACCCCTCGACCACGCCGGCCGCCTCCAGCCGCCGCACCCGCTCCGCCACCGCCGCCGGGCTCAGGCTGACCCGCCGGCCCAGCTCGCTGAGCCTGATCCGGCCGTCGGTCTGCAGCAGCCTGAGGATCTCCCGGTCCACGCTGTCGAAGGCCGCCGACGTTTCGTTGGCGACAACGCGAAGCTGCCGTGGTTCTTTCGGCGTGGTGGCCGTATCTCCCATGTCTCCCCCTTCAGGGCGCGGTGTTCCGCCCGGAGAATTATGACCATGGCAAAGGCACGAGAGGTACTGGTCATCGGCGGCAACCGCTATGTCGGCAAGCGGCTGATCAGGCGGTTCCAGGCGGCCGGCGACCGGGTCACGGTCCTCAACCGGGGTTCGTCGGCCCCGCCGGCGGGAGCGCGGCACCTGATCGCCGACCGCGACGACGAGACGTCGCTGACCGAGGCGCTGGACGGGCGGACCTTCGACGTCGTCGTCGACCAGGTCTGTTACACCCCGCGCCAGGCGGAACTCGCCCGCCGGGTCTTCGCGGGGCGCACCGGGCGCTATGTGCTGACCTCGACGGTGGAGGTGTACGAGCACGAGGACACGCCGGTGCCGGTGCCGGAGAGCGCGGTGGACCCGCTGACGGTCGCCGTGGACCTGCGGCTCCCGTGGGACGACGCGGAGTTCCTGGAGCGGCACTACGGCGAGGGCAAGCGGCAGGCGGAGGCGGTGTTCGCGGCGGCGGGCCCGGACCTTCCGTCCGTGGCCGTCCGGGTGGCCCATGTGCTGGGCGGCGACGACGACTTCACCGGCCGGCTCGTGCACTACGCCGACCGTGTCCGCACCGGCACTCCCGTCGCCGTACCGCCCGTCGTCCACCCCGCCACCTACATCCACGTCGAGGAGATCGCCGACTTTCTGTACTGGGCGGCGGGCGAGGACTTCACCGGCCCGGTCAACGCGGCCTCGCACGGGGAGCTGGGTGTCGCCGAGCTGTGCGCGGCGGTCGCGGAGCGACTCGGCGCGGACGAGCCGGTGTTCGAGGTGGCCGACGCGGCGGAGGTCTCCCCGTTCGCCTTCCGCCGCCACTACGGCATGGACAACTCCCGGGCCGCGCGGCTCGGTTTCGCCTTCGGGAACGCACGGCAGTGGCTGCCGAAGGCGGTCGCTGAGACCCTGGGAAAGGCGGGCTGACGTGCGGTATCGCAGCTTGGGCGGGCTACGGGTGAGCGCGGTCGGACTCGGTGCCATGCCGCTGTCGATCGAGGGCCGGCCGGACGAGGGGCGCGCCCTGGCCACCGTGCACGCGGCGCTGGACGCGGGCGTCACCCTGCTGGACACCGCCGACTCCTACCATCTGCCGGGCCAGGACCCCGGCCACAACGAACTCCTGCTCGCCCGCGCGCTCGCGACGTACGGCGGTGACACCGACGGCGTACTGGTGGCCACCAAGGGCGGCCGGGGCCGGCCGGCCGACGGCAGCTGGACGGTGACGGGCTCGCCCCGGCATCTGAAGGCGGCGGCCGAGGCCTCCCTCAAGCGGCTCGGTGTCGCGGCGATCGGCCTCTACCAGCTGCACAAGCCGGACCCGGCCGTACCGTTCGAGGAGTCGGTCGGCGCGCTGCGGGACCTCCTGGACGAGGGCAAGATCCGGCTGGCCGGACTCTCCAACGTCACCGGGGACCAGATCCTGCGGGCCCGCGCGATCCTGGGCGACCGCCTGGTGTCCGTGCAGAACCGCTGTTCGCCCGAGGTCCGCGACAGCGATCCGGAACTGCGGCTGTGCGCGGAGCTGGGGCTGGCGTTCCTGCCGTGGAGTCCGCTCGGCGGGATCTCGCGCAGCTCGCTGGACGGCTCGTCGGGCCTGGCGGCGGCACCGCGGTACGCCGCGTTCCACGAGGTGGCCCGGGAGCGCGGGGTGAGTCCCCAGCAGGTCTGCCTGGCCTGGCTGCTGTCCCGTTCCCCGACCGTGATCCCGATCCCGGGCGCGACCCGCCCGCAGACCGCCCGGGACTCGGCGGGCGCGGCCGAACTGGTACTGACCGAAGGGGAACTGGAGCGACTGACCGAGGCGGTGGGAGATCACCGGTCCGGGTGAACCCAGGGCGGCGCGGCCGGCGGTGAGGTGCCGCCGACGTCCACCGCCCCGCCGGCCGGCCCGGACCCGCGCCATCACCGACGGCGCCGCGCCGCGCCTCCCGGGCCGGCCGCCGTACGGCTTCCGGGTGGTGGCCGAGCGGGAGCCGGCCCCGTCCCGGGCGGGTGCGGACGTACGGGTCGCGGTCCGTCCGGCCTCGTGAACCGGGCGGACCGCGACCCAGCAGGGGGCGGGAAGGCGATCAGCCGGCCGCGGTGTCCACCAGCTCCTTCTCCTCGGTCTTCGGCTCCTCCGGCGTGCCGGACTCCCGGCGCGGCAGCAGGACGGCCACCAGGACCGTGCCGAGGCCGAGGATCACCGCGCCGACCAGGCTGGTGTGGGCGACCGCGTCGGAGAAGGCCGAGCCCACCGCGTCGGCCATCTGCCGGGCGCCCGCGGCCAGCTCGCCGGCCTGCTGCTTGAGCTGCGCGGCCTGCTGCGGGTCGGTCGTCTGCTGGGCCTGCGCGGCAACCTGGTGCGCCTTCTCGCCGATGCCCTGCGAGACGGCGTACCCGGCGCCGACCGAGTCCTGCGCGGTGTCCAGGGCGCTCGCCGGGAGCTTGCTGCCGGCGGTGGCGTCGGACAGGTGGTCGCCGTAGGACGTGGCGAGCAGCGAGCCGAGGATGGCGATGCCGAGCGAGCCGCCCAGCTCCAGCGAGGTGTCGTTGACGGCGCCGCCGACGCCCAGCTCGGACTCCGGGAACGCGCCCATGATGGCGTCGGTGCAGGGCGAGAGGGCGAGACCGATGGCGAGGCCCAGGATGATCAGGGGCGCCACGAAGTCGCCGTAGGCGGAGGCCGCGTCCACCCGGGTGAGCAGGGCGAGGGCGGTCGTACCGCCGACCATGCCCGCGCTGACCGTCCACTTCATGCCGACGCGCGGGGTGAGCCAGCCGGTCAGGGCCGAGCCGACGAAGACGGCACCGGCGAGCGGGAGCATGCGCACACCGGTCTCCAGGGCGTCGTAGCCGAGGACGAACTGCAGGTGCTGGGTGAGGTAGTAGAAGGCACCGAAGACGGCGAGGAAGAACAGGGCCACGGCGAGGTTGGAGCCCGCGAACCGGCGGCCGGCGAAGCGGCGCACGTCCAGGATCGGGCGCGGGTGGCGCAGCTCCCACAGCACGAAGGCGACCAGTCCGACGCCCGCGACCACGGCCGCCCCGATGGCCTTGGCGCCCCAGCCGAAGTGCGGGCCCTCGATGATCATGTAGATGAGCGCGCCGGTCCAGATCACCGACAGCAGTCCGCCGACGTAGTCGATACGGTCGTGGTGCCCCGCCTTGGAGGGCGGTACGAGGACGAGGGCGGCGACGATCGCGACGGCCGCGATGGGCACGTTGATCAGGAAGGTCGAGGACCAGCCGTGGTCGCGCAGCAGGGCGCCGGCGACGACCGGTCCGGCGGCGATGGCCAGCCCGGCGGTGGCGGTCCACAGGGTGATCGCCTTGGCCCGCTCGGCGCGCGGGAAGGTCGCGGCGAGCAGCGAGAGCGTGGCCGGCATGATCAGCGCCGCGCCGACGCCCATCACGGCGCGGGCCGCGATGACGGTCGCCGCGCTGTCGGCGAGGTAGCCGAAGACGGCGCCGCCGCCGAAGACGACGAGCCCGAGGACGAGCGCGCCGCGCCGGCTGTACTTGTCGCCGATCGCGCCGAGCAGCAGCATCAGCGCCGCGTAGGGGACGGTGTAGCCGTCGATCACCCACTGCAGGTCGGAGCTGGAGAGCCCGAGGTCCTTCGTCATGTCGGGCGCCGCGACCGTGAGGGCGGTGTTGGCCATCACGATGATCAGCAGGCTGAGGCAGAGCACCAGCAGCGCCCACCAGCGCCGGGCGTAGGGGCGCTCCATCCTTTCGACCGGTTCGGTCATGACGAGTCGCATGGCAGGGGTCGCCTTCCTCGGGTCCGCGACGGATACGCAAACAGAACTTGCACAATGGCGTGCAATTGCACAACCATGTGCAATGTACGCCCGTTGCACAGCGCTGTGCAAGTCGATCCGGGAAGGCCGAGGGGAGGCAGAATGACCGCCATGACCACGGGTAACACCAGCCGCGCCGACGCCAACCGGCGCCGCATCCTCGACGTCGCCCTCGCCGAACTGCTGCGCGATCCCGACGCCTCCATGGACCAGATCGCGCGCGCCGCGGGGGTCGTACGCCGGACGGTCTACGGCCACTTCCCCAGCCGGGAGGCGCTGATCAGCACGCTGATCGACGGGGCCGTGGCGGCGCTGGCGGACGCGGACGCGCGCGGCCGGGCCGGCGTGAGCGACCCGGCGGAGTCGCTGGCCCGCTCGGTGCTCGCCCTGTGGCCGGTCGCGGACGGCTACCGGCTGCTGATCGCCCTGGCCCAGCGCACGGTCACCGTGCAGGGCATCCGCGAGCGTCTCGCCCCGCTGCGCGAGAACAAGGTCCGGCTGCTGCAGCGCGGTCTGGACGAGGGCGTGTTCCACTCCCCGCTGCCCGCGCCGGCCCTCGCGTACGTGCACGAGCAGATGCTGTTCGCCGTGATGGAGGCGGTGAACGACGGCCTCGTGACAGCGCAGGAGGCGGGCCGCTCCGCCACGGTCGCCGTCCTGACCGCGGCGGGCGTACCCGCCTCGCGGGCCACCGAGCTGGTGGCCGAGGTGTCCCCGAGCACATGAGAACGAGCACGTGAAAAGCCGGGCGGCTGAGGTACGGGGGAGTCCCAGCCGCCCGGCGGCGGTGACCGGACGCCCGGCCCGGGTTCAGGCCGGGCCGGACGTCCGGAGTTCTCGGGGCGGATCCGGTGGATCCGGTGGCTCAGGCCTTGGCGAGTTCCTTCTCGCCGTCCTCGCGCGGCTCGGGAACGTCGCTCACCGTGCTCCGGCCCTCGTCCAGCAGCGTGGTCTCGTCGAACGGCAGCTCACCGGCGAGCACCTGCCGCACCCGGGCCTTGTCGATCTCCTTGGTCCACGTACCCACGAGCACGGTCGCGACCGCGTTGCCCGCGAAGTTCGTCAGCGCCCGCGCCTCGCTCATGAACCGGTCGATGCCGACGATCAGCCCGACGCCGTCGACCAGCGCCGGCTTGTGCGACTGGAGGCCGCCGGCCAGGGTGGCGAGGCCCGCGCCGCTGACGCCGGCCGCGCCCTTGGACGCCAGCAGCAGGAACAGCAGCAGCGGGATCTGCTCGCCGACCGACATCGGCGTACCGAGCGCGTCCGCGATGTACAGCGAGGCCATGGTCATGTAGATCATCGTGCCGTCGAGGTTGAACGAGTAGCCGGTCGGCACGGTGATGCCGACGACCGGCCGGCTGATGCCCAGGTGCTCCATCTTCGCGATGAGCCGCGGCAGCGCGGACTCCGACGAAGAGGTCGACAGAATCAGCAGGAATTCCCGGGCGAGGTACTTGAACAGGGAGAAGATGTTCAGTCCCGCGACGATCCGGAGCAGCGCGCCGAGCACGATGAAGACGAACAGGAAGCAGGTGAGGTAGAAGCCGACCATCAGCACGGCGAGGCTCTTGAGCGCGTCCAGGCCCGCGGAGCCGACCACGGCCGCGATCGCCCCGAACGCACCGATCGGCGCGGCCCACATCACCATGGACAGGATGCGGAAGACGAGCCGCTGGAGGTGCTCGATGCCGCGCAGCACCGGTTCCCCGGTCGAGCCCATGGCCTGGAGCGCGAACCCGGCGAGCAGGGCCACCAGCAGCGTCTGGAGCACCTGCTGCTGGGTGAACGCGGACACGAACGTGGTCGGGATGATCGACAGCACGAAGTCGACGGGCGGCAGTGCCTCGGAGGACACCTGGTCGTGTCCGGTCTGCCGGAGCGCGTCGGTGATGTGCAGCCCGTCACCGGGGTGCAGCACGTTGCCGACGACCAGGCCGATGGCGAGCGCGACGAGGGACATCACGACGAAGTAGCCGAGGGCGATACCGCCGACGGCCCCCACCTTGGCGGCCTTCCGTACGGAACCGATGCCGAGCACGATCGTGCAGAAGATGATCGGCGAGATCATCATCTTGATCAGGTTCACAAACCCGGCGCCCAGCGGCTTCAGCTCCACCGCGGCATCGGGCCAGATGAGCCCCACGGCGATGCCGAGCGCGACCGCCACGATGACGGCGATGTACAGGTAATGAGTCCGGTCCCGCTTCACACGGGCTGCGGCAGGTGCCGTATCGGGGATGTTGGCGGCCACGACTGCCCTCCTTGACGTCTTCGTCGGCGAACAACCGGCGTGCGGCTCACGTCCGGGCGTTATTGGGGAATGCCGTGACTATCTCCCGCCCTGTGAGGGCGGTCACCCTTCCGTTCATTTAGTTCACGCTTGACCGCGGAGGCACACTGCTGACATGCGCCTCCCCGCCCTCCCCCGACCCCGCAGCCTGGCCGGCCAGCTGTTCGCCATGCAGGCCGTGCTGATCGCGGTGGTCGTGGCCGGGTACGCGCTGTTCACCTACGTCAGCGACCAGCGGCAGGCCGAGGACGCCGCCGCCCGGCAGGCCACGGCGGTGGCCCGGTCGATCGCCGACTCCCCCTCGGTCCGTACGGCGATCCGCACCGCGGACCCCACGGCCCGGCTGCAGCCGTACGCGCTCCAGGTCATGCGGGACGCGAACGTCGACTTCGTGACGATCATGAACCCGTCCGGCATCCGCTGGACCCACCCGGACCGGAAGCAGATCGGCAAGCGCTTCCTCGGCAACATCGGCGCCGCCCAGCACGGCCACACCTTCACCGAGACCTACACCGGCACGCTCGGCGCGTCCGTCCGCGCGGTGACCCCCATCGCCGACAACGGCCGGATCGTCGGCCTGGTCAGCGCCGGCATCAAGGTGGAGACGATCAGCGCCCGGGTCCAGGACCAGGTCACGGCCCTGCTCGGGGTGGCCGGGGTGACCCTGCTGCTGGGCGCGGTCGGCACGTACGTGATCAACGCCCGGCTCCGCCGCCACACCCACGGCATGAACGCCACCGAGCTGAGCCGGATGCACGACTACCACCAGGCGGCGCTGCACGCGGTCCGGGAAGGGCTGCTGATGCTGGACGGCCGGTACCGGGTGGCGCTGATCAACGACGGCGGCCGGGAACTGCTCGGGGTGGGCACCGAGGAGGACGTGGTGGGCCGCTCGGTGGCCGACCTGGGCCTGCCGGCCCCGCTGACCGGCGCCCTGCTCTCCTCCGAGCCCCGCGTCGACGAGGTGCACCTGACGGCGTCCCGGGTGCTGGTGGTGAACACGTCCCCGGTGTCGGGCGGCGAGCAGCGGGGCACGGTCGTCACCCTGCGCGATGTGACCGAACTGCAGTCCCTGATGGGCGAACTGGACTCGGAGCGGGGATTCACCCAGGCGTTGCGCTCGCAGGCCCACGAGGCGGCGAACCGCCTGCACACCGTGGTGTCGCTGATCGAGCTGGGCCGGGCCGAGGAGGCGGTGGAGTTCGCCACGGCCGAGCTGGAGCTGGCGCAGGCCCTCACCGACCAGGTGGTGGCGGCGGTGAGCGAACCCGTGCTGGCCGCGCTGCTGCTGGGCAAGACCGCCCAGGCGAACGAGCGGGGCGTGGAGCTGGTGGTCTCGCCGGACAGCCGCCTGGACGACGGCCTGCTCCCGCCCGAACTGCCGGCGCGGGACCTGGTCACGATCCTCGGCAACCTGATCGACAACGCGGTGGACGCGGCGCAGGGCAGTGTGCGGGCGCGGGTGACCGTGACGGCGTACGCCTCCGCCGCCGAACTGGTGCTCCGCGTCTGTGACACCGGCCCCGGGGTCGACCCCGCCCATGCCGGCCTGGTATTCCAGCGGGGGTTCTCCACGAAGCCGGCCGGGCCCGGCGGACGGGGGCTCGGGCTGGCCCTGGTCCGGCAGGCGGTGACCCGCCACGAGGGCACGTTGACGGTGGCGGAATCCGGCGAGGACGGCGAGGGCGGAGCGGTGTTCGAGGTGCGGTTGCCGTTGCGTACACCCACGGGTGGCGGCAGATGACGGGCGAGCAGCAGCCCATCCGGGTCCTCGTCGTCGAGGACGACCCGGTGGCCGCCGACGCGCACGTGATGTACGTCGGCCGGGTACCGGGGTTCGTCGCGGTCGGAAAGGCGCACACGGGCACGGAGGCCCGCCGCATCCTGGACCGCACCCCGGTGGACCTGCTCCTGCTGGACCTCCACCTCCCGGATGTCCACGGGTTGCAGTTCGCCCGCTCCCTGCGGGCCGCCGGATATCACGCGGACGTGATAGCGGTGACGTCGGCGCGGGACCTCGCGGTCGTACGGGAGGGGGTCTCCCTGGGGGTCGTCCAGTACGTCCTGAAACCCTTCACCTTCGCGACGCTACGGGACCGGCTGGTGCGGTACGCCGAGTTCCACGCGTCGGTGGGCGAGGCGAGCGGGCAGGACGAGGTGGACCGGGCCCTGGCGGTCCTGCGCGCCCCGTCGTCCCCCGCGGCCCTCCCGAAGGGGCTGAGCGGGCCGACGCTGGAGCGGGTGACGTCCGCTCTGCGGGAGGCGGAGGAAGGGGGGCTCACGGCGGCCGGGGTGGCAGAGGCGGTGGGCATCTCGCGGATCACTGCGCGGCGGTATCTGGAGCATCTGGTGGGTGCGGGGCGGGCGGGGCGGAGTCCGTTGTACGGGCAGGTGGGGAGGCCGGAGCTGGTGTATCGGTGGGTGCCGCAGGGGCGGTGAGGGCGGCTGCTCGGGCGCGGACTCGGGCGGCCTCTCCGGGGGCGTTGGCTCGGGTGTAGGTGTCGGCGGCTCGGAGGTAGTGGGCGCGGGCCTCGGCCGGGTGGTGGGTTTCCTCGTACTCCAGCCCCAGGTTTTCGAGGGTCTGCCCGACTCCGTACCAGTCCTCGAACTCCAACCGGATCGTCAGAGCCTTGCCGTACGCCTCTTTGGCCTCGTCCGTCTGCCCCAGTTCCGACAGGGCGATGCCGAGGTTGCTCCACGCCGCCGACGCGTTGTGGCGGTCGCCGAGGGCCTGGTACAGGTCACGGGAGCGGACGAGGGCGTCCCTGGCCTCCTCGACCCGGCCCGCCTCCAGCAGGGTGTTGCCGAGGTTGTTCCACGCCTGTGCCTCACCCCTCCGGTTGCCGATGCCCTGATGCAGCTCGCGTGCGCGAAGGAAGGCGTCGATGCCTTCCTCGATCCGCTCCACCGTCGCCAGTGCGCTGCCGAGGTTGTCCCACGCCTCTGCCTCGCCCTTGCGGTCCCCGAGTTCCTGACAGAGGTCGCGGTCGCGGATGTGGGCGGCAAGCGCCTTCTGGGGATGGCCCATCTCGCGCAGGGCGATCCCCAGGTTGTTCGACGCCATGCCCTCACCCTGACGATCACCGCTGGCGTGTGCGGCCTGCTGGGCGGCACTGGTGACCGCGATCATGTCGTCGAAGTGCCGACGCCACAGGAGGTATGCGCACAAGCACAGGGCCAGCCACACAGCCGTCTCCCCGTACCGCTCCTCCCGCCCCCACTGCACCGCGGCCACCAGACCCGCGCGCTCCCGGTCAAGCCAGGCCAGCGCATCGGCCCGCGTCGCGAAGCGCTCCGGCTCCCGCTCCCCCGGAAACCACCTCAACCGGACATCGGCCTCGCCCGCCCACCGGCAGTAGTGCGCGAGCAGCCGCTGCCGAGCCTCCGTGTCCCCGGCCGCAACACCCGCACCGAACGCCCGCACAAGGTCGTGCATCCGCCAGCACCCTCGGTTGTTCCCCCGCTCCACCAGATGCGCCCGCGCCAGCGCCCTGAGGTCCCGCAGGGGAGGCTCCTCCGTCCCTGCCAGGACGGCGGCCACCTCCTCGCTCACCTCCGGCCCCGGCGCGAGGGCGAGCAGGCTCAGCAGGCGTGCCTGGCCGGCCGGGAGCCGCCGGTACGAGAGGTCGAAGGCGGCGCGCACACTGCGGTCGCCGTCATCGAGCGCGGCGAGCCGGTCGTACGACGTGCCCAGTTCGTCGGCGAGTTCCGCCACCGACTTGCCCGGATCCTCCGCCAGCAACGCCACCGCGATCTGCAGAGCCAGCGGAAGGTGCCCGCACAGCTCCGCCAGCCGCGCCGCCGCCTCCGCCTCTTCCACGACCCGGCTGTCGTCCGGGTCGGCGATCCTCAGCGCGCGGTCGAGCAGTTCGTACGCCGCCGACGGGATCAGCTGGTCCAACGACACGAGCCGTGCCCCCAGTTGGGGCAACCGGTCCCGCGAGGTGACCAGCACCCGGTGCCTCAGTCCCCCCGGCAGCAACGGCCGCACCTGATCCGGCGACGACGCGTTGTCGGTGAGGATGAGAACCGCCTCGCGGTTCGCCAGCACCGAGCGGTATAGGGCCGCCCGCTCGTCCGCCGTCGCCGGAATGTGCTCCGGCTCCACGCCCAGCGCCCGCAGCAAGGACTGCAAAGCCTGGTCAGCCGTAACCGGAGCATCGTCGTACCCGTGAAGATCCACGAACAGCACCCCGCCCGGGAACCACCCCGCCTCCCGCGCCGCGTACGCCGCCTGCACCGCCAGCGCCGTCTTGCCGATGCCGCCGAGGCCGGACACGGCGGTGACGAGGACGGCCTGCTCCGCCCCCGGGCCCGCGGGATCCAGGGCCGCCCGCAGCCGCCCCAACTCCTCGTCCCGGCCGGTGAATCCGGCGGCCGACGGCGGCAGCGCGTCCAGGGCCGTAGGCGCCGGCGCCTGCTGCCGGTACTCCGCCTTCCCGATGACTGTCCCGAGGTAGTCCCCACCCCGGAACTCGACGTGATCGCTCACCCGGCCCCACCCCCCGCCCCGAACGGCACGGCGTACTGCACCACGCACACCCCCAGCCCCACGACCCCGACCGCCTCCAGCGCGGACACGACCGTCAGCCCGGCCGGGACGTCGTCCCCGGCCCAGTAGACGACGAGCGCCGCCAGCGGCACCACGCAGAAGGCCAGCAGGTCCACCACGCACTGCACGACCTTCCGGGAGACCCGACGGGCGTCCCCCCGGTGCGCGGTCTCCCAGCGGAAGACCTCACCGCCCTCCGCCCGTGCCGTCGCGGCGAGCCGGGGTCCCAGGTCGTCCCGCACATACGCCCCGATCGCCGAGATCTTCTGGTCGTTGACGAGGTACGTCCAGCCCAGGACGACACACACCGGCGGCAGCGCCAGCAGCATCGCGCTCTGCTTCGCCTGCGCCGCGGCGGCGATCACCGCGGCCACGACGGTCAGCGTCACGTACAGCAGGTTGTCCCGGAAGCCGATCCGTGTCTTCTGCTCGTCCTTGACGGTCTGGTACTCGGTGAGCAGCAACTGCCCCACGGTGACGTCTCGTTCCGGCACGTAAGCCCCTTCCCCCCGCAGTACCGGCAGTACCTTATGAGTGTGCCGGAGACTCAACCCACTGTTCTGGTCCTGACCGCGCTCGCGTTGGAGTACGCGGCGGTGCGTCCGTACATCGAGGACCGCGAGGAGCACGTCCACCCCAAGGGGACCCGCGTCGAGATCGGCGGCCTGCCCGGCAGCCCCTGGCGGGTCGCGCTCAGCGAGCTGGGGGTGGGCGCCGAGCGGGCCGCGGCGCTCGCCACCCAGCTCATCGAATGGCTGAAGCCCGAGGCCGTCTTCTTCATGGGGGTGGCCGGCAGCCTGAAGGACGACATCCACATCGGCGATGTGGTGGTCGGCACCCAGGTGTACGAGATCCACAGCGGCAAGCAGACCGACCGGGGGTTCAAGGTCCGGCCCAAGGCCCTGCCCAGCTCGCACGCGCTGGAGCAGGCGGCCCGTTCGGCGGCGCGGGACCTCGCGGACGTGCGGGTGCACTTCGCGCCGATCGCCACCGGTGACGTGGTGCTGGCCGACTCCGGGTCCGCCGTCGCACGGCACGTCGAGACGCACTACAACGACGCCGGGGCGATCGAGATGGAAGGGTCCGGAGCCGCCAACGCGGCGCACTTCAGCGGGCAGTTGGACGCCCTCGTCGTCCGGGGCATCAGCGACCGGGCGAACGCGGAGAAGGCCCGGGCGGACGCCGGCGGCTCGCAGCAGCGGGCGGCGGCGCAGGCGGCCTCGGTGACGGTGGCGGTGCTGCGCAAGCACCTGCCCCGCGGCGGGGGTTCCGCCGGCTCCGAGGAGGGTCCCCAAGGACGGCACGGGGGCGACCAGATCGTGTTCCGGGGCGGGGTCTTCCACGGGACCGTCATCGGGAAGCAGGTCGGAGGAGAGCAGCGGTAGGGGCACGGTCCACGGGCCGGTGCCGCGCGCCAGCGCCACCCTGCCGCCCCGGCCCATCGGCTTCACCGGCCGTACGGAGGCGCTGGACCGCCTGCTGCCCTGCCTCGCGCCCGCTCCGAGAACGACAGCGCGCCACCCGTCCTGATCTCCGCGCTCACCGGCATGGGCGGCATCGGCAAGACGGCGCTGGCGCTGGAGGCGGCCCACCGGGCGTGCCGGAAGGGCTGGTTCCCGGGCGGAGCGCTCTTCGTGGACCTGCGCGGGTACGACGACGACCCGGTCACCGCCGACCAGGCGGTGCTGGCACTGCTGGACGCGCTCGGCATACGCGGCCCGGACCTGCCGGCGACGGCGACGGGCCAGTACGACACCTACCGCGCCCTGCTCGCCGCACGGCGGGACCGGACGCTGCTGATCCTGGACAACGTCTCGGACCCGCGCCAGTTCCTGCCGCTGCTGCCGGGCACGGACCACCACCGGGTGCTGGTCACCTCGCGGGAGCGGCCGGACGCGCTGCCCGTCCGGCGGATCGATCTCGACCCGCTCGCCGCGGACGAGTCCGTCGCCCTGGTGACGCGGGCCCTGCTGGACGCCGACGAGCGGGACGACCGTCCGGCGCGGGAGCCGGAGGCGCTCGGCGAACTTGCCGAACTCTGCGGTCATCTGCCGCTCGCCCTGCAGATCGCCGCCGCCATGCTGCGCCGCCGGCACCCGCGGGCCATCGCCTCGCTGGTGCGGGACATCCGCAGGACCGCCGATCGCACGGTCGTCCTGGACGGCGTCCCCGGCGGCACCGACCAGTACGGCCGCTCGCTCATCCTGCGCCCGGTGCTGGAGACGTCGTACCGCAGGCTGCCGGCCGACCAGGCCCGGCTGCTGCGGCTGCTCGCCCTGGCCCCCGGCACCGAGACGGCCACGTCCACGGTGGCCGCCCTCGCCGACGTCGGCTGGGAGACCGCGCTCTCGCTGCTGGAGGACCTGGCCGCCACCTGTCTGGTCACCCGGGTCCGCGGCGCCGAGGGGGAGACCGTCCCGCGCTGGCTGGTCCACGACCTGGTGCGAGCCTTCGCCGCCGGGGTGGTCGCGGCGCGGCCGGGCCTCACGGAGGAGGGCGAGGCGGCACGCGAGCGGGCGCTGGAGTTCTACGTCATGTGCGCGAGCCAGGCCAATGCCCGCCTGCGCTGGCTGCCGGGCCGGCCGGAGCCCGAACTCTTCCCCGACCGGCCCCGGGCGCTGGCCTGGCTGGACCGGGAGCGGGCCGGGCTGGTGGCGGCGGTGCAGTGGGCGGCCGAGGAGCGGTACGCGCGGCTGTCGGTGCCGCTGGCCGAGTTCCTCGCCGAGTACCTGGAGTGGCGGCGCTACTTCGACGACTGGCTCACCGTCGCCGGGGTCGCCCGGGACGCCGCGCACCGCACCGGCGACCGGCGGGGCGAGGCCGTCGGCTGGGACTACCTGGGGCTGGCCCTGCGGAACCTGGGCCGTACCGAGGAGGCGATCGACGCCCATCTGCACGCCCTGGAGCTGAGCCGGGCCGACGGGGACCGCAGTGGTGAGGCGGTCCGGTGGGGCCACCTCGGCAACGCCCTGCGCAGGGCCGGCCGGCCCCAGGAGGCGATCGACGCCCATCTGCGGGCCCGCGCCCTGCACCAGGACGAGGGCAACCCCAGGGAGGAGGCCGACGAGTGGAACAACATCGCCCTGTCGCTGCACGACGTGGGCCGCACCGAGGAGGCGGTCGACGCCCAGGTGCGGGCCCGTGACCTCTATCTGGCCCTCGGTGATCTGCACGGCGCGGGCATCGCCTGGAACAACCTGGCCCGCACCTGGGAGGTGGCCGGCCGGACGGCGGAGGCGATCGAGGCCTACGGCAACGCACTCGAACTGGAGCGGGAGTTCGAGAACTGGTACGACGCCGGGCTGACCCTGAGCAACCTGGCCCGGGTCCATGCGAACGCCGGTGCCCCGGACCGGGCCCGCGCCGCCTTCCTCGAGGCCGCGGCCGCCTACACCCGGGCCCGCGCCCCCGCGGAGGCCGCCGCCTGCCAATCCCGCGCAGACGCATTGACCTGACTAGACCACTCCTCTTACCTTCACACGGCAGCAATCTCCGCGCCACCCCCACGTGTGCTCAGGAGGTCATGCCCGTGCGCCCCACCGCCGTCCTCTCCGCCCTCCTCACCGCCGCCCTCGCCGCCACGGCTCTCACCGCCTGCGGCAGCGGCTCCGGAAGCAGCCCGGACACGATCAAGGTGTCGTACAAGCAGAGCACCGACAACTCCGTCAAGGTGATGGACACCTACCTCGCCGGCATGAAGAAGCAGTTCGAGGAGAAGTACCCCGGCAAGAAGGTCGAGTTCGTGCCGATCAAGGCGCCGGACTCGGAGTACTACACCAAGCTGCAGCAGATGCTCCGCTCCCCGCGGACCGCCCCGGACCTGGTCTACGAGGACACCTTCCTCATCAACTCCGACATCACCAGCGGATACCTGAAGCCCCTCGACGCGTACCTCGCCAAGTGGCCGGACTGGAACCGGTTCATCGACACGGCGAAGGCGGCGGCCCGGGGGCAGGACGGGAAGACGTACGGCGTTCCGGACGGCACCGACACGCGCGGACTCTGGTTCGACAGGCGGGTGTTCAAGAAGGCCGGGCTGCCGATGGACTGGCGGCCGAGGACCTGGGACGACGTGCTCGCCGCCGCCCGCACCATCAAACGGAAGGTCCCCGGCGTCATCCCGCTCAACGTCTACACCGGCAAGCCGGCCGGTGAGCGGGCCACCATGCAGGGCATGGAGATGCTGCTCTACGGCACCGGCGACGGAACCTCCGATCCCCTGTACGACAGCGGCAGCAAGAAGTGGATCGCCGGGAACCAGGGGTTCACGGACGCGCTGGCCTTCGTCGAGACCGTCTTCGAGGAGAAGCTCGGCCCCGACGTCTCCGACGCCCTCGATCCCAACTTCGCCACCACCGTCATGGGCGAACTGCTCCCCCAGGGCAAGCTCGGCATCGACCTCGACGGCTCCTGGCTGCCGCAGGCCTGGCTCCCGGGCAGCGGCCACGAGTGGCCCGACTGGTCCGAGCGGCTGGGGCTCGCCGCCATGCCGACCAAGGACGGTCAGGCGCCCGGCAAGGTGAGCATGTCCGGCGGCTGGACCTGGTCGATCCCGGCCAAGGCCGGCAACCCCGACCTCGCCTTCGACTTCGTCAAGGTGATGCAGACCGAGGCGAACGCCAAGAAGTGGTACATCGCCAACTCCGGCATCTCGGTCCGCGAGGACGTCGCCGCCGACCGCTCGTACGCCACCGCCCAGCCCGGTACCAAGTTCTTCACCGACCTGGTCTCCAGCACCCACTACCGGCCCGCCTACCCGGCGTACCCGAAGGTGTCGACCGCCGTCCAGGAGGCGATGGAGAGCGTGACGACCGGCGACGCGTCCCCGCAGGAGGCGGCGAGGACGTACGACTCGGCGCTGGGGGACGTCACCGGCGGCCAAGTGGTCCAGAGGTGAGGCGCCACCGCCGGCTCGCCCGGGCCCTCCCCCTCGCCCCCGCCGTCGCCCTGATCCTGCTCTTCCTCGCCGGCCCGATCGCGTACTGCGTCTGGATCGCCTTCACCGACCTCCAGCTGACCGGCCAGGCCCACTCCTCCTTCGTCGGCCTCGCCAACTTCCGCCGGGCCTTCGAGGACGACGCGTTCCTGAACGCCGTCTGGCTGACCCTGGTCTTCACCGTGCTGTCCTCGCTCGTCGGGCAGAACACCCTGGGGCTCGCCCTGGCGGCGCTGATGAAGCGCGCCTCGAAGCCGGTCCGTACCCTCACCGGCGGGATCGTCGTCACCGCGTGGGTGCTGCCGGAGGTCGTCGCCGGCTTCCTGCTCTACGCGTTCTTCCGGCGCGAGGGCACCCTGAACGCGATCCTGGACTGGCTGCGACTGCCCCGGCAGAACTGGTTGTTCACCCTGCCCATCCTCGCCGTGTCCTTCGCCAACGTCTGGCGCGGCACGGCGTTCTCGATGCTGGTCTACTCGGCGGCGCTCGACGAGATCCCGGCCGAGATCACGGAGGCCGCGGAGGTGGACGGGGCCGGCGGGTGGCGGCGGCTGTGGCACATCACGCTGCCGATGATCCGCCGCTCCATCGGCACCAACCTCATGCTCAACACCCTCCAGACGCTCTCCGTCTTCGGGCTGATCTGGGTGATGACCCGGGGCGGGCCCGGCGGCAGGAGCCAGACCCTGCCGCTGTTCATGTACGAGCAGGCCTTCCAGAACAGCATGATCGGGTACGGCACCGCGGTCGCCCTGCTCCTGCTGCTCGTCGGCTCCCTGTTCTCCGTCGTCTATCTGCGTCTGCTGCGGACGGAGGTGTGACACCGGCATGCCCCGCAAGCGCTCCTCCCGGCGGCTGGCCGCCGACGTCTCGCTGCTCGCCGTGGCCGTGGCCTTCGCGCTGCCCCTCGCCTGGGTGCTGCTGTCCGCCGTGGACCCGCACGCCGGGCTGCGGGTCGGCGTCCCGGACGGGGTCACCCTGGACAACTTCCGCGCGATCCTGACCCCGGACATCACCTACACCCCGCTGCTCAACAGCCTGATCCTGTGCGGGGGCGGCACCGCGCTGACCGTGGTCTGCGCCGCCCTCGCCGCGTATCCGCTGTCCCGGTTCCGGTCCCGGCTGAACCGGCCGTTCCTGCTGACCGTCCTGTTCGCGACGAGCCTGCCCATCACGGCGGTCATGGTGCCGGTGTACGCGCTGTTCGTCCGGGTGAACCTGATCGACACCCTCCAGGGCACGATCTGCTTCTTCGCCGCCTCCCAGCTGCCGTTCGCCATCTGGCTGATGAAGAACTTCATGGACGGCGTGCCGCGGGAGCTGGAGGAGGCGGCCTGGACGGACGGGGCCTCGGCGCCGCAGTCCCTGGTCCGGATCGTGCTGCCGCTGATGGGTCCGGGCGTCGCGGTCGTCACCGTGTTCTCGTTCGTGATGATGTGGGGGAACTTCTTCGTCCCGTTCATGCTGCTGCTCACCCCGGACCAGCTGCCGGCCTCGGTCAGCATCAACGACTTCTTCGGCAACCGGGGCATGGTGGCCTACGGCCAGCTCGCCGCGTTCTCCGTGGTCTATTCGACGCCGGTGATCCTTTTGTATGTTCTGGTGGCACGGCGGCTGGGCGGCGGGTTCGCGCTGGGCGGTGCGGTGAAGGGGTGACACGAGGTAGCACCAGGCCACAAGGGGTGACACCGAGTGTCACTTCACTCTGCGCGATCAACCCGTACGTTCCTACGATCCGTGATCTCGGCGGAACCGACCGTAGTCACCGGCCCGGCGCGCGCCTAGCTTGTGCCGGGTGCGCCAACCCTCAGCTCCTCCGTTCAACGCCCCGGCGGCCCGCCGGCTGCGCGCCGCGCTCGGCATGGGACCCGAGCACGTCGCCTACGGCATGCGGGCCTCGTACGGGCTGCCGTATGTCACACCCGATCTGGTGATCGCCTGGGAACGCGGTGCCGCCGCCCCGAGCAGCCCGGAACTGACCGCTCTCGCGGGCGTACTGTGGTGCTCTCCGGGCGAACTCCTCGGCCGCCCGCAGACCCTGCGCGAACACCGCATCGCCCGTGCCGTCGCGCCCGAGGACGTCGCCCACGCCGTCGGCATGGACCTGCGCGCGTATCTGCGGGCGGAGGAGAGCGGGCAGTGGAAGGGCAACGAGCGCCAGTCGGCCGCGCTCGCCCGGATCCTGGACCTCGCCCTGCCCGACTTCGTCGCCGTCACCGGCCGCGAGGCGAAGCTGGCCGAGCTGCTGCACAGCGCGGTGACCACCCGCTGGCAGGCCTATGTGCGGCCGGTGACGAAGGTGGCGCCCCTGGACAAGGCCGTCCTGGAGGGCGTCCTGCAGGAGCTGCACCAGGACTACCAGGGGCACATGGCCGCCACCCTCAGCTGGGGCGGCGGCAACAGCAGTGCCAGTGAGTCCGGGCGGGATTTCCTCGACCGGATCGTGGAGAACTTCTGGGCGGCCGTCGAGAGCCGGAACGGCTAGAAGACCGACTCGGCCTCGTCCATCCGGTCCTTCGGCACCGTCTTCAGCTCGGTGACCGCCTCCGCGAGCGGCACCATCACGATGTCGGTGCCGCGCAGCGCGGTCATCCGGCCGAACTCGCCGCGGTGCGCGGCCTCGACGGCGTGCCAGCCGAAGCGGGTGGCGAGGACACGGTCGTAGGCGGTGGGCACGCCGCCGCGCTGGACGTGGCCGAGGATGACCGGCTTGGCCTCCTTGCCGAGGCGCCGCTCCAGCTCGTAGGCGAGGGCGGTGCCGATGCCCTGGAAGCGCTCGTGGCCGTACTGGTCGATCTCGCCCTTGCCGTAGTCCATGGTGCCCTCGGCGGGGTGGGCGCCCTCGGCGACGCAGACGACGGCGAACTTCTTGCCGCGGGCGAAGCGCTCCTCGACCATCTTGACCAGGTCGGCGGGGTCGAAGGGCCGCTCGGGCAGGCAGATGCCGTGGGCGCCGGCGGCCATGCCGGACTCCAGGGCGATCCAGCCGGCGTGCCGGCCCATGACCTCGACGACCATCACCCGCTGGTGGGACTCGGCGGTGGTCTTCAGCCGGTCCATCGCCTCGGTGGCCACGCCGACGGCGGTGTCGAAACCGAAGGTGCGGTCGGTGGAGGAGATGTCGTTGTCGATGGTCTTGGGCACGCCGACGACCGGGAGGCCGGCGTCGGAGAGCATGCGGGCCGCGGTGAGCGTGCCCTCGCCGCCGATCGGGATCAGCGCGTCGATGCCGAACTCCTCGACCATGTCGGCCGCGCCCTCGCAGGCCTCGCGCAGCCGGTCGCGCTCGAGGCGGGAGGAGCCGAGGATGGTGCCGCCGCGGGCCAGGATGCCGCTGACCGCGTCCAGGTCGAGGGTGCGGTAGTGACGGTCCAGCAGACCCCGGTAGCCGTCCTCGAAGCCGATGACCTCGTCGCCGTACTGCGCCACCGCCCGGTGCACGACCGAGCGGATCACGGCGTTCAGGCCGGGGCAGTCGCCGCCTGCGGTGAGAACTCCGATGCGCATCGTGCTGTGTCTCCTGCTCGCTGTCGGTGCCGGTGAGCCACTGCCGATTCTTTCACGTCCGCCGGACCGGTGAAGTCCTGACGGGCGCCTTATCCGGCAGCAGGGGTATTGTCAAGAGGGTCCTGCTCACCTTGGTGAGCGATTTTTATGCCACAGAGGCGACAGAAGCGACATGAGGAACGGAGTGGACACGTGACGCGCAGCGTGTACGTGACCGGGATCGACCGCGGTGACGGCCGCCAGGTCGTTGAGCTGGGAGTCATGGAGCTCCTGACCCGGCAGGTCGACCGGGTGGGCGTCTTCCGCCCGCTCGTACACGATCGACCCGATCGGATGTTCGAGCTGCTGCGCTCCCGGTACCGCCTCTCCCAGGACCCGGCGACGGTCTACGGCATGGACTACCACGAGGCGTCCGCGCTCCAGGCCGAGCAGGGCACCGACGAGCTGGTCGCCACCCTCGTCGACCGCTTCCACCTGGTGGCCCGCGACTACGACGTCGTCCTGGTCCTCGGCACCGACTTCGCCGACACCCAGCTGCCGGACGAGCTGTCCCTCAACGCCCGGCTCGCCAACGAGTTCGGCGCCTCGGTGATCCCGGTGGTGGGGGGCCGCAAGCAGACCGCCGAGTCCGTGCTCGCCGAGACCCGCAACGCCTACCGCGCCTACGACGGCCTGGGCTGCGACGTCCTCGCCATGGTCGCCAACCGGGTGGCCCGCCAGGACCGCGACGAGCTCGCCGAGCGGCTCGCGAACCGCCTGCCGGTGCCCACGTACGTGCTGCCCGACGAGCCCGCGCTGTCCGCTCCGACCGTCGCGCAGATCGCCCACGCCCTCGACGCCAAGGTGCTGCTCGGCGACGACTCCGGGCTCGCCCGGGACGCGCTCGGCTTCGTCTTCGGCGGTGCCATGCTGCCGAACTTCCTCGGCGCCCTGACCCCGGGCTGCCTGGTCGTCACCCCCGGGGACCGCGCCGACCTGGTCGTCGGCTCGCTCGCCGCGCACAGCGCCGGCACCCCGCCGATAGCCGGCGTGCTCCTCACCCTGAACGAGGTGCCGAGCGAGGAGATCCTCACCCTCGCCGCCCGCCTCGCCCCGGGCACCCCGGTGATCTCGGTGTCCGGCAACAGCTTCCCCACCGCCGAGCAGCTGTTCTCCATGGAGGGCAAGCTGAACGCGGCCACCCCGCGCAAGGCGGAGACCGCGCTCGGCCTCTTCGAGCGGTACGCCGACACCGCCGGCCTGGCCCGCCGGGTCTCGGCGCCGAGCAGCGACCGCGTCACCCCGATGATGTTCGAGCACAAGCTGCTGGAGCGGGCCCGCTCCGACCGGCGGCGGGTCGTGCTCCCGGAGGGCACCGAGGAGCGGGTGCTGCACGCGGCCGAGGTGCTGCTGCGCCGGGGCGTGTGCGACCTGACCCTGCTCGGGCCGGAGGACCGGATCCGCAAGAAGGCCGCCGACCTGGGCATCGACCTCGGTGACTGCCAACTGATCGACCCGGCCACCTCCGAACTGCGCGACTCCTTCGCCGAGAAGTACGCGGCCCTGCGCGCCCACAAGGGCGTCACGGTCGAACTCGCCTACGACGTCGTGTCGGACGTCAACTACTTCGGCACCCTGATGGTGCAGGAGGGCCTGGCCGACGGCATGGTGTCCGGCTCGGTGCACTCCACGGCCGCCACCATCCGGCCCGCCTTCGAGATCATCAAGACCAGGCCGGACTCCTCGATCGTCTCGTCCGTCTTCTTCATGTGCCTGGCCGACAAGGTGCTGGTCTACGGCGACTGCGCGGTCAACCCGGACCCGAACGCCCAGCAGCTGGCCGACATCGCCATCCAGTCGGCGGGTACGGCCGCGCAGTTCGGCGTGGAGCCGCGGATCGCGATGCTGTCGTACTCCACCGGTACGTCCGGTTCGGGCGCCGACGTCGACAAGGTGCGCGAGGCGACCGAGCTGGCGCGCTCGCGCCGGCCCGACCTGAAGATCGAGGGCCCGATCCAGTACGACGCGGCCGTGGAGCCGTCCGTGGCCGCGACCAAGCTGCCCGACTCCGAGGTCGCCGGGCAGGCCAGCGTGCTGATCTTCCCCGACCTCAACACCGGCAACAACACCTACAAGGCCGTGCAGCGCTCGGCCGGCGCGATCGCCGTCGGCCCGGTCCTGCAGGGTCTGCGCAAGCCCGTCAACGACCTGTCCCGGGGCGCGCTCGTCCAGGACATCGTCACCACCGTCGCCATCACGGCGATCCAGGCCCAGCACCTCAACGAGAAGGCGTCCCAGCAGTGAGCTCCCCCACCCGTGTCCTCGTCCTCAACTCCGGCTCCTCGTCGGTGAAGTACCAGCTGCTGGACATGCGGGACAGCAGCCGGCTCGCGATGGGCCTGGTCGAGCGCATCGGCGAGCAGACCTCCCGGATCGAGCACACCTGCCTCACCGGCGGCGACACCCGCGAGCACACCGGTCCGATCGCCGACCACGACGCCGCCCTGAAGGCGGTCGCCGAGGAGCTGGGCCGGGACGGCCTGGGCCTCGACTCCCCCGAGCTGGCCGCGATCGGGCACCGGGTGGTGCACGGCGGGCTGTTCTTCACCGAGCCCACCGTCATCGACGACGAGGTGCTCACCGAGATCGAGCGGCTGATCCCGGTCGCCCCGCTGCACAACCCGGCCAACCTCACCGGCATCCGCACCGCGCAGGCGCTCCGCCCCGACCTGCCCCAGGTCGCCGTCTTCGACACGGCGTTCCACACGACGATGCCGGAGTCGGCGGCGCGCTACGCGATCGACCCGAAGATCGCCGACCGGCACCGGATCCGCCGCTACGGCTTCCACGGCACCTCGCACGCCTACGTCTCCCGCGAGACCGCGCGGCTGCTGGGCAAGGACCCGTCCGAGGTCAACGTGATCGTGCTGCACCTGGGCAACGGCGCCTCGGCCTCCGCGGTCGAGAAGGGCCGGTGCGTGGACACCTCGATGGGGCTGACGCCGCTTGAGGGACTCGTGATGGGTACGCGCTCCGGTGATCTGGACCCGGCCGTCATCTTCCATTTGGCACGGGTTGGGGATATGTCCATGGACGAGATCGACACTCTTCTGAACAAGAGGAGCGGCCTGTTCGGTCTGTGCGGGGACAACGACATGCGGGAGATCCGCCGCCGGATCGACGAGGGGGACGAAGAGGCCGCGCTCGCGTTCGACATTTACATTCACCGGCTCAAGAAGTACATCGGCGCCTATTACGCCGTGCTCGGCACGGTGGACGCGGTGGCCTTCACCGCCGGCGTCGGCGAGAACGCGGCACCGGTGCGGGAGGCGGCGATCGCGGGCCTGGAGGGCCTGGGCCTCGCGGTCGACCCGGAGCGCAACGCCGTACGCGGCCGCGAGCCGCGGCTGATTTCGCCGGAGTCCGCCCGGGTGGCGGTCGCCGTGGTGCCGACGGATGAGGAACTGGAGATCGCGACGCAGACCTACGCACTGGTCGGAAAGAACAACTGAATAGCACCTGAGCGGTGTGGCACTCATTTGTATCTTCCGCCAGACGGAATATTCCGTAGCGAAACAAACCGATAGGATCGCCCCATGCGCCGTTCGAAAATCGTCTGTACTCTCGGCCCCGCGGTCGACTCCCACGAGATGCTCGTCGCCATGATCGAGGCGGGCATGAATGTGGCCCGGTTCAACTTCAGCCACGGCACCCACGCCGAGCACCAGGCGCGGTACGACCGCGTCCGGGCCGCCTCCAAGGAGACCGGCCGTCCCATCGGCGTCCTCGCCGACCTGCAGGGCCCGAAGATCCGTCTGGAGACCTTCGCCGAGGGTCCGGTCGAGCTGGAGCGCGGTGACGAGTTCGTCATCACGACCGAGGACGTGCCGGGCGACAAGCACATCTGCGGTACGACGTACAAGGGGCTGCCGGGCGACGTCTCGCGCGGCGACCAGGTCCTGATCAACGACGGCAACGTCGAGCTGAAGGTCCTGGACGTCGAGGGCCCGCGGGTGAAGACGATCGTCATCGAGGGCGGTGTCGTCTCCGACCACAAGGGCATCAACCTGCCCGGCGCGGCCGTCAACGTGCCCGCGCTGAGCGAGAAGGACATCGAGGACCTGCGCTTCGCCCTCCGCATGGGCTGCGACATGGTCGCGCTGTCCTTCGTCCGGGACGCCAAGGACGTGCAGGACGTCCACCGCGTGATGGACGAGGAGGGCCGCCGGGTCCCGGTGATCGCCAAGGTGGAGAAGCCGCAGGCGGTCGAGAACATGGAGGAGGTCGTCGCGGCGTTCGACGCCGTCATGGTGGCCCGCGGTGACCTCGCCGTCGAGTACCCGCTGGAGAAGGTCCCCATGGTGCAGAAGCGCCTGGTGGAGATGTGCCGGCGCAACGCCAAGCCGGTGATCGTGGCGACCCAGATGATGGAGTCGATGATCACCAACTCCCGCCCGACCCGCGCCGAGGCCTCCGACGTCGCCAACGCGATCCTGGACGGCGCCGACGCGGTCATGCTGTCCGCCGAGTCGAGCGTGGGCGCCTACCCGGTCGAGACGGTCAAGACCATGTCGAAGATCGTCGCCGCGGCCGAGCAGGAGCTGCTCTCCAAGGGCCTGCAGCCGCTGGTGCCGGGCAAGAAGCCGCGCACGCAGGGCGGTTCGGTGGCCCGCGCGGCCTGCGAGATCGCCGACTTCCTCGGCGGCAAGGGCCTGATCGCCTTCACGCAGTCCGGTGACACGGCGCGCCGGCTGTCCCGCTACCGCGCGACCCAGCCGATCATCGCCTTCACCACGGACGAGGGCACCCGCAACCAGCTCACCCTCAGCTGGGGCGTGGAGTCGCACGTCGTGCCGTTCGTGAACACCACGGACGAGATGGTCGACCTGGTGGACCAGGAGATCGCCCGGCTGAGCCGCTTCGCCGCGGGCGACACCGTCATCATCACCGCCGGCTCGCCCCCCGGGGTCCCCGGCACCACCAACATGCTCCGCGTCCACCACCTGGGCGGCCAGAGCAACTGACGGGTCCCGCAAGGGCCTTGTACGGCACTGAGGGCGCCCCCTGTGAGACAGGGGGCGCCCTCAGTGTGTTGCGGCTCCCGAACTGGCTTGTGCGACCGCTCAGTCGGTCGTGTACACGTGCATGCCGGGCACGTGCAGGTTGCCGCCGAACTGCGCCGCCTGGACCACCTTGACGTTGGTGAAGTAGATCAGCGGGATGTTCAGCGGGGGCGGGCTGTCGGGGCTGAACGTCACCGGGATCAGCCCGAACAGGTTGCCCGAGATGCTCTCCGTGTACATCACCGTGTCGCCGCCGGTGATGGTGGACGTCGAGCCCTTGGCCGCCTGGACGTGGTACGTCTTGTTCGCCTGCTTGTCGTTCACCGTCTGGTGCAGGTCACCGATGTCGGTGCCGCCGGAGATGACGTACTTCAGCACCTTCTTCGTGGTGCCGTTCGCCGTCTTCACCTCGACGATGCCCTGGTAGTCGGCGCCCTTGAGAAGCAGGGAGCTGGCGTTCAGGTACCAGGGGTCGTCCGCCACCGGCACCTTGTTGTCGACGCCGCCCTTGTCGTCCGTGGCCACCGGGCAGTCCTCGGCGGAGGCGGACTCGCTCGCGGACGGGCTCGGCGTGGCCGACGCGGTCGCGTCCCCGGCCGCCGGGGTGGCGTCCTGGGCCGTCTTGGAGGCCGTGTCCGTGGCGTCCCCGGCGGTGTCCTTGACCGTGTCCGTGGCCTTCTTCGCCGTGTCCTTCACGGTGTCGGAGGCGCTGTCGCCCGCGTCCTTGCCGGCGTCGGCCGGGGTGTCCGTGCCGGACGACGACCGGTCCGTGCCGGACGACGACTGGGACGGCGTCGGGGCGGGGGTCGCCGTCGACGTGCCGGAGTCCTTGTCCCCGCCGGTGAGGATGTCACCGACCGTGTCGCCGATGGTGTCGAGGACACCGCCGCCGCCCTGGGTCTCCGACGGCGTCGGCGTGGCCGTGTCGCCGCCGGAGGCCGGGCCCGAGCCCGAGTCCGACGAACCGGAGCCGGAGCCCGGGTCGGAGGATCCCGAGGTCGCGGTCGGCTCGGGCGTGGCCTTGTCGCCGGAACCTGAATCCGACGAAGAGGTGCCGCCCGTGCTGTCCTTGCCCGTGCTGTCCTTGCCCGTGGTGTCCTGCGCGTCCTTGCCGTCGTCGCTCGCCGAGGGCGACGGCGTGGCCGAGTCGGACGCGGACGGAGACGGCGAGGACGAGGGGTCCTTGTCGTCGTCCAGCGCCTTCACGCAGTCCTTGTACTCGTCGGCCGTCAGGCTCTTGGCGGACGACGAGGGGGACGGGGTGCCGTTGTTGTCGGCCAGGGCGAGCGTGGACGTGAAGCCCATGCCCATGAGGACCGCCGTGGGCATCGCCACGGAGGCTATCGCCTTGCCGGCCGGCATGTGGAACCTGGTGAACAGCTGCTTCCTGGGGGCCGCGTGGCGGGGCCCGGTTCTCGCGCGGGACCCGTCCACGTCGGTCCCGCGGGTCACCTCGTCAGCCGGCACTGTGCCTCCCGTTCGCCCCGTTGGCCGGGCTCGTTCCTGACAGGTCGTTCTCCCACGGCGTCTTGTAGGGGTGGGAGGTGCCACCACCGTCGGTCACCGGGTCCGTGCCCTGGTGCGGCACCGGGGCCGCCTCGGGGGCACCGCCCTCGCCCGGGGCCGCCTCGGCCGGCGGCTGCGGCTGCGGAGGCGCGCCCGGCGCCCAGGCCACGGCCAGCGCCCCACCGATCAGGGCGAGCAGGAAGCCCATGACGAAGCCGCCGAAGTTGGCCACAGGGATGGACACCAGCGCGAGCAGGATCGCGGCGACGCCGGCGAAGGTCCGTACGTGCTTCTGGAACCAGAGGCTGATGCCCAGGACGATGAGCAGCACACCGATGATCAGGGATCCGGCTCCCGCGGTGGTCGACATCGCCAGCGTCAGATGCCCGAGCTGGAGATGGGCGTACGGGAAGTACATGATCGGAAGGCCGCCGAGCATGACGAACAGACCGGCCCAGAAAGGACGCGTGCCCCGCCAGGCGCGGAACTGCAGCCTCCGGCGGGTGAACTGGCCAGGTGCGGCGGCAGGAGTCTCGGCGCTCATGGAAAACAGCTCCCTGGTGCGGCGTTGCTGTGGTGGTGATGTGTGCCGCGTGTGAGGACGCGGCCGGAGAGTGGACGGGCGGGGGCGCCACCGGCTCCCCCGCCCGTCAGCGAGTGCTTAGAAGCACTCCTTGACACCCGTCGACAGCGACATCTTCAGGCCGCTGAGCTTGAAGGTGCCGGCCGTGGTCGCCCACGCCGTCTGCTTCACGCCGACCAGCGTGGCCTTGTCGGCCTGCTGCGCGAAGCCGAAGGGGTTGGCCTGCTCGCCGCCGCCCTTCATGCCGGGACCCTTGGAGGCGTCCTTGGCGGCCACACCGATGTCGATGTTGTCGAACGTCGCGTCGGCCTGGAGGTCGGCAACGTCGATGTAGATGTTGTCGGCCTGGACCTTGTCGTGGCCCTCGCCGCCGGCCCGCAGGATCAGGCTGACGTTGCCGAAGATCGGCACGTCCGGCGTGACCACGGACTGGCACAGGTTGGTGATCTCGGCGTGCTTGAACGCGGAGACGGCCACCGGGTGCGCCGTCTTCTTGCCGTCCATCGTGTAGCCGCTGTCGATGGCGCCGTACTGCTCGAACCCGGTGCCGACGAGCTGGTCGGCGGACACCTTGAACGACTGGCCGGACACGCTGAACGAGGCGGCGAGAGCACCCTGCGCGAGGGCGACACCTATACACGCCGTGGCGGCCACGCTGGGCACCATGACCACAGCGAACCGCTTCCATCTGGTCCCGCCACGCACCTGGGACTCCATATTTCCTCCTTCTCGGACGTACATCTCCTGGCCCGGAACGGCCCCGAACAGGCGGCTCAGCCGGGCAGGGATGGGAGAAGTGCTACGTCCTCGGGAAGGAGAGCGCCTGCGCTCGGCGGCACGAACCGCGCCCGAATCACCGGCGATCACCCCCGAGCGACAACCACTGGTCGCGCCTGACACGCATCACGCACAACCTTGCTGGACAGGCTTCGCCGGCCGGCGAAGACCCCCCTGCCCTAGACCCGGCGCCACTGCCGCCGGCTCTGCTCGGTGGGGACCCAGAGTCCCCGCGACCCGACCGGGTGTCGGGGTGCGGGAATGGACCGAGCGTCGCCGATCGTGGTGCATTCTCGCCTTGGGCACAAGGGGGTTCGTTACCGGCTAGTAACGGCGGGATAACCGGAGGACGACCGCCCGGTCTCGGAGTGCGACGCTCGGTGGCATCACTGGGCAGAGCAAAGCCGTTGATCCCTGGACGAAACCAGACAGACCAACGGCCTCGATTTACTCGGAGTAACAGTGACCGCGATTACCAAGATTTGGTAAAGCGCGGCCACCGTGACGCCCTGTCGGCGAATCTTTCACCCCGGCATCACAAGCCGTGGCGTTTAGCGACTGGTCAGAACAGGGCGCGCGCGAGCGCCCTGCGCGCCCCCACCACCCGTGGGTCGTCCGGACCCACGACCTCGAACAGCTCCAGCAGCCGGAGCCGTACGGCATCCCGGTCGTCACCCGCCGTGCGCTGCACGGTCTCGATCAGCCGGCCGAAGGCGTCCTCGACATGGCCGCCCACCAGGTCCAGATCGGCGGCGGCGATCTGCGCCTGGGCGTCCTTCGGCTTCTCGGCGGCCTCCTGGCGCACCTTCTGCGGGTCCATGCCCTGCACCCGCTGGAGCAACTCGGCCTGCGCCAGACCCAGCTTGGCCTCCGGGTGCGCCGGGTCGTCGGCCAGCACGTTCTGGTACGCCCGGACGGCCCCGCCCAGGTCGCCGGCGTCCAGCGCCTGCGCGGCCGCGTTCAGCGCCGCGTCGTACGGGCCCTCGGGCGCCCCGGCACCGGCGGCACCCGCGGCACCGCCCGGCTCGGCGTCCGGGTCGACGGTCAGACCGGTGATCCCGAAGCGCTGCTCGGCCACCTGCACCAGCTGGTCCAGGGTCTGCCGGATCTGCTCCTCGCCGGCCGCCCCCTGGAAGAGCGGCAGCGCCTGGCCCGCGACGACGGCGAAGACGGCCGGAATCCCCTGGATCCCGAACTGCTGCATCAGCATCTGGTTGGCGTCGACGTCGATCTTGGCGAGCAGGATGCGCCCGTCGTACGCGACGGCCAGCCGCTCCAGGATCGGGCTCAGCTGCTTGCAGGGCTGGCACCACTCGGCCCAGAAGTCGATGACGACGGGGACTTCGGCGGAGCGCTGCAGGACATCGCGCTCGAATCCGGCTTCATCGACATCGATGACGAGATCGGCCGGGGAGACGGCCGCCGTCCCGCCCTGCCGGGCGGCTTCGGCGCGCGCCTGCTCGGCCTTGGCCTTGGCCTCCTGGGCCGCCTTCACCGCGGCGAGGTCGACGACGCCGCTCATGGACATGTTCCGTGGCTGCATGCGTCTATCCTCCCCCGATCCCGTGCCTGAGTGAAAAAACGGTGTGCGTGAATGAGTGATGGCGGCGCCGGGTCCCCACCCCACGCCTGACGCTCGTCGCTCGCGTACGTCCCTCACGAGCTTTCGCTACGACCCGTAGCGTAATGCCAGAAGGGCACCTCGCGACACCACACCCCGGTGATCTCCCTCACGACCGCACAGATCCCGCCGGTTATGGTCGTGGAATGCAGAGCCGCACCCCCGCCAGCCGTACCGGACGCCCGCGCAGCGCCGCCGCGGACACCGCGATCCTGGCCGCGACCCGGGAGGCGCTGGTCGAGCTGGGCTGGTCCAAGCTCACCCTGGGAGACGTCGCGACCCGGGCCGGGGTTGCGAAAACCACGCTCTACCGCCGCTGGGCGGGCAAGAACGAACTGGTCGTGGACGCCGTGGCGGAACTCTTCGACGAGCTGGAACTCCCCGACCGGGGCAGCCTCGCCGCCGACATCGAGGGCGTCGTCCTGCAGTTCGCCGCGATCCTGGCCCGCCCCGAGGCCAAGAGCGGCCTGATGGCCGTGGTCGCCGAGTCCACCCGCGACGACGCCCTGCGCGAGCGCATCCGCGCCTCCATCGTGGACCGCCAGATGCGCCTGGTCCTGGAGGGCCGCGCCCGTGCCCAGCTCCGCGGCGAACTCCCCCCGGAGCCCGACCCCGCCGAGGCGGCCCGCACGGGGGACCTCATCTTCGACGTGGTGGCGGGCGCGGTCGTCCACCGCACCCTGGTCAGCGGCAAGCCGGCGGACGAGGAGTGGGTGCGCAGCTTCACCCGGGTGCTGCTGCTCGGCCTCGCCTCGTCCGCCGCCGCCTGAGCCCGCTCAGAAGCCCGCGGGCTCCGTGTACACCCCCCACTCGTCCCGCAGCACCCCGCAGATCTCGCCCAGCGTCGCCTCGGCCCGCACGGCCTCCAGCATCGGCTCGATCATGTTGGCGCCGGACCGCGCCGCGGCCAGCATCCCGTCCAGTGCCGCCCGCACGGCCGCGTCGTCCCGCGCGCCCTTCCGCTCCCGCAGAATGCGGACCTGCTCCCGCTCCACCTCATGGCTGACCCGCAGGATCTCCAGGTCCCCGGTCACCGACCCGGTGTGGACGTTGACGCCGACGACCCTCTTGTCGCCCTTCTCCAGCGACTGCTGGTAGCGGAAGGCGGACTCGGCGATCTCCCCGGTGAACCAGCCGTCCTCGATCCCGCGCAGGATCCCGGACGTGACGGGGCCGATCGGGTGCCGCCCGTCGGGGTGCGCCCTCAGGCCCCGCTCCTTGATCTGCTCGAAGATCTTCTCCGCGTCCGCCTCGATCCGGTCCGTCAGCTGCTCGACGTACCAGGCACCGCCCAGCGGGTCGGCGACATTGGCGACCCCGGTCTCCTCCATCAGCACCTGCTGGGTGCGCAGCGCGATCTCCGCGGCCTGCTCGCTCGGCAGCGCGAGGGTCTCGTCCAGGGCGTTGGTGTGCAGCGAGTTGGTCCCGCCGAGCACGGCGGCCAGCGCCTCCACGGCCGTACGCACCACGTTGTTGTACGGCTGCTGCGCGGTCAGCGACACACCCGCGGTCTGCGTGTGGAACCGCAGCCACTGCGCCTTCTCGCTCTTCGCGCCGTACACGTCCCGCATCCAGCGCGCCCAGATGCGCCGGGCCGCGCGGAACTTGGCGATCTCCTCGAAGAAGTCGACGTGCGCGTCGAAGAAGAAGGAGAGGCCGGGGGCGAAGACGTCGACGTCGAGGCCGCGGCTGAGCCCCAGCTCGACGTACCCGAACCCGTCCGCCAGCGTGTACGCCAGCTCCTGCGCGGCCGTCGCGCCGGCCTCCCGGATGTGGTAGCCGGAGACGGACAGCGGCTTGTAGGCGGGGATGCCGGCCGCGCAGTGCTCCATGAGGTCGCCGATCAGCCGCAGATGGGGCTCCGGCTGGAAGAGCCACTCCTTCTGCGCGATGTACTCCTTGAAGATGTCGGTCTGGAGCGTGCCGTTCAGGACCGACGGATCCACTCCCTGGCGCTCGGCGGCGACCAGGTACATGCAGAAGACGGGCACGGCCGGACCGCTGATCGTCATGGAGGTGGTCACATCCCCCAGCGGGATGTCCTTGAACAGCACCTCCATGTCGGCGGCCGAGTCGATGGCGACGCCGCAGTGCCCGACCTCGCCGAGCGAGCGCGGGTCGTCGGAGTCGCGGCCCATCAGCGTCGGCATGTCGAAGGCGACGGACAGGCCCCCGCCGCCGGCGGCGAGGATCATCTTGTACCGCTCGTTGGTCTGCTCGGCGTTGCCGAAGCCGGCGAACTGCCGGATCGTCCAGGTACGCCCGCGGTAGCCGGTCGGATGGAGCCCGCGCGTGAAGGGGTACTCCCCGGGCCAGCCGATCCGCTCGAATCCCTCGTACGTGTCACCCGGACGGGGTCCGTACACCGGCTCCACGGGATCGCCGGAGAGCGTGGTGAAATCCGCGTCCCGCTTGCGGGCCGCGTCGTAGCGGGCCTGCCAGCGTCGGCGGCCCTCCTCGATGGCGTGAGCGTCCATACCCACGAATTTACTTGGACGTCCTAGTAAATGTCGATGGCAGACCGCCGCACGGTGTCCGTACGGCGGTGAGCGCTACGCCTTGGCGACGGCCGGGGCCTGGTCGCCGACCCGGGCCTCCAGCTCGCTGCTGATCTTCCGCTCGACGAAGAACGCGGCGGTGGGGAGGGTGCCCGCGAGCAGCACCCAGAGCTGCTTGCCGACCGGCCACTTCGCCTTGGAACCCAGGTCGAAGGCGAAGATCAGGTAGACGACGTACAGCCAGCCGTGGGCGATGGCGACGACCCGGGTGAAGTCGGCGGCACCGTCGACGTCCAGCCCGTACTTCGCGATCATGCCCAGACACAGCAGCACCAGCAGGACGCCGGTGAGGTAGGCCATGACGCGGTAGCGGGTCAGCACGCTCTTTTTCATGGAGTCGAGCGTAACCACCCGTTCCGGGAGATCTTGCCCGGGGTCACTCCTCGTCGAAGTCGTGTGCCGCGATCCGCAGCGGACGGAACATCGCGAAGATCTCCCGGCACTCCTCCGCGTCGTACACCCCGAGCCCGAAGTCCATGGCCATCAGGTCGCGGGTGGCCGCGTCGACCACCTCGCGGCCCTTCTCGGTGATGACGGCGAGGGTGCCACGGCCGTCGTTCGGGTTGGGGCGCTTGGCCACCAGGCCGGACTTCACCAGCCGGTCCACGGTGTTCGTCACCGACGTGGGATGCACCATCAGCCGCTCACCGATCTTGGACATCGGCAGCTCACCGGCCTTGGAGAAGGTGAGCAGCACCAGCGCCTCGTAGCGGGCGAACGTCAGCCCGTACGGCTTGACCACCGCGTCCACCTCGGCGAGCAGGATCTGCTGGGCCCGCATGATCGAGGTGATCGCGGCCATGGACGGCACGTTTCCCCAGCGCTGCTTCCAGAGTTCGTCGGCGCGTGCGATGGGGTCGAACGGGAGGCTGAGTGGCTTCGGCACGTCATCAGACCCTACCGGCCGGTCATATGCCGGTCAGCTCCGTCTCGCGTTTCGGTCGCCTTCCGGTTCCCCGGGCGGCCAGGGCGAGCCCGCAGCAGCACAGGGTGCCGAGCGCGCCGGCGCCCGCCACGGCCGTCCGCACCCCCACCGCCTGGGCCGCCACGCCGGCCAGCGCCATGCCCACGCCCTGGACGGTCATCAGCCCGGCGCTCAGCAGGGTCATCGCCCGCCCGCGCAGCTCCTCCGGCACCGCCCGCACGAACCACTGGTCCAGGCCCAGGGTGTACGCCGATCCGGCCCCGGACACCAGCAGGAGCAGCAGGGACACGGCGAGCCCGGGGTGCAGGGCCCAGCCGAGGTACGGCAGCAGGGACAGCGAGAGCAGCGGCAGCGCGACGCGCTCGCGGGTCGCGGGACGCAGCCGGGCGCCGGCGAACAGCTCCCCGGCGACCGTGCCGACGGGCAGGGCGCACATCAGCAGGCCGAGGCCGGCGGAGTCGCTGCCGAGGGCGTCGGCGTACGGCGCGGCCAGGGCCTCGGGGACGACGGAGAAGGCCGCCGGCACCCAGAAGAGGAGGAGCAGCAGGCGGACGCGGGGGCGGGTGAGGAGCGGGCGGAGGCCGGGCGGGGTGCCGGTCCGGTCGTGGGCGCGGGCGGGACGGCGCCGGGTGCCGAGCCGGAGCAGCGCGGCGGAGGCGAGGAAGGTGCCGACGGTGATCAGCAGGGCGTGACGCGGGCTGACGGCGGTGAGGAGCAGGCCGCCGAGGCCGTAGCCGACGAGCAGGGCGCTCTGGGCGACGATCCGCAGCAGGGAGCGGCCGAGGACGAACAGGTCGCCGTCGCCGAGGACGTCGGCGAGGGTGGCCATGCGGGTGCCGGCGAACACCGGCGAGACGACGGCGAGGCAGCAGCGCAGCGCGAGCAGGGCACCGATGCCGGTGCCGGGGGCGGCCATGGCAGCCGCGCCCGCCGCGCACACCAGGTCGCAGGTGACGAGCACCCGCCGGGCCGGGAAGCGGTCGGCGACCGGGGCGAGCAGGGTGCCGCCGAGGGCGTACGGCAGGAAGCCCAGGGCGAAGGTGAGCGCGCTGAGCAGCGGTGAGCCGGTGCGGTCGTACACGAGGACGGAGAGGGCGACCTCGCTGACGATCACGCCGAGCATGGACAGGACGTGCGCGGCGAAGACGGCGCGGAACTCGGGCACGGCGAGGACGCGGCCGTATCCGGCGGGGCGCGCCGGGGCCGCCTGGGGCGGTGCGGACATGCCGGGCAGCGTGCAGGGCCGGGGCGGCCCGCGCGTAGAGTTTCGGCTCAGTCCGAATGTTCCGGTGTTCCAGCCCTCCGGGAGGTGGCATGCCCTCGCTCCTCCGCTTCGGCGAGGACGACTTCCTGCGCTGCCGGTTCGCTCTCTCGCCGCTGTGGGAGACGCAGGAGGCGGTACGGACCCTGAAGCGCCCGGACCGGCACGGCTATCACGCGCCCTGGCTGCGGCGGATCCGTACGGCGGCGGACGGGCTCGACCTCGGCCCGCTGTGGCTGCTGATGCCCCGGCGGGGGCACTCGCCGGACTGGCTCGGTCCGCCGCCGATCGGACCGGCCGCCACGTTCGAGGAGGAGATCGCGGCCGTACGGGCGTCCGACCCGGAGGCGGCCCGCGAGGACACCGCCCGCGCGCTGGCCTGTACGCCGGGCGCGCGGGAGTCGGCGCGGGGCCGGGCCTGGCTGGCGGACCCGGTGCGGATGGTGCGGGAGCTGGCGGACGCCCTGGAGGCGGCCTGGCGGGTGCTGGTCGCACCGGACTGGCTCCGGCTGCGGGCTCTGCTGGAGGCGGACGTCGCCTTCCACTCCCGTCGCCTGGCCGAGGTGGGACTCGGCCGGCTGCTGCCGGAGCTGGACCGGCGGCTGTCCTGGAACGGCCGCACGCTGACCCTCGCGCGGCCCGACGAGTACGCGCGCGACCTCGACGGGCAGGGTCTGGTGCTGATGCCGAGCGTGTTCTCCTGGCCCGACGTGGTCACCGGTTTCGAGCCCCCGTGGCAGCCCACGCTGGTCTACCCGGCGCGCGGCCTCGCCGGCCTGTGGACCGAGCCCGGCACCCGGGTCCCGGAGTCGCTGGTACGGCTGCTGGGCCGCAACCGGGCGGCGGTCCTGGCCGCGCTGGACGAACCGGCGACGACGTCCGCGCTGGCACACCGCCTGGACCTGGCCCCGTCCTCGGTCTCGGCCCACCTGACGACACTCAGAGACGCGGGCCTGCTGACCACACACCGATACGGCCACCAGGTCCTCTACGAACGCACGCCCCTGGGAATGGCGGTAGCGGCGGGGGGCTGACGCCTCCGGACGGCACAGCCGACCCGGGGACGCGGGACTGCGTCGACATCACAACACCGGACACCGCAGCCGACCCAGGGGCGCGGGGCTGTGTCGACAAGCGGCTCCGCCGCGCAGGCGCGAGCACCCCCCACGCACCCGCACCCGCCGACGCACCTCGGCCACCCGAGCCATCAGGCCCGCCCAGCCGCCCGTCGCCGCAGCTGGTGCCGGACCGCCCGCTGAGCCACCGGCCCCAAAGACTCCACCGCGGCCACCAGCGCACCCAGCTGCTCCAGGGCGTCCAGCGCCGCGTGCGCACCGGCCTCGTCGACCCCCTCGTACAGCTCGATGCCCACGAAGGACGCGGCCACCGCCCGCGCCAGCCCCGCGGGATCGGCGAACTCGCCGAACGGCGTAGCCGCCAGCACCCGCCCCAGCACCTGCTCGATCTCCGTGATCCACAGGCTGAGGCCCGCGGCCGTGGCCGGCCCCAGGCCCGGATGGGTCGGCGCGCCGGCCAGCAGCTGGCCCAGCAGCGCCACATGTCCGCCCTCCCGCTCGTGCGCGTGGATCTCGCGGCCCACGGCCAGGAGTTCGGACAGCGAGCCCACCTCGGCGAGCCGCTCCCGGTACCGGGCGACCGCCTTCTCCGCCCCGTACCGGCAGGCCGCGGCGAGAAGTTCGTCCACCGATCCGAAGTGGTAGAAGACGAGCGCCTGGTTGACCCCGGCAGCCGCCGCGACCGTACGGGCGGAGGTCTTGGCGATCCCCTGCTCGGTGAGCGTCCGCAGCGCGCCCTCCAGGAGCTTCGTCTTGGTCTCCAGCGACTTGGCGGTCTCCGGGCTCACGCGCGCGACTCCTCGCGGACGGGCCGCAGCCCTGGCCGTACCCCGCAGCGGTGGATGTCGGTGTACGACGCAGTGAAGGAGCCCTGGTAGCCGAAGAGGGGGCCGAAGTAGCGGTTCACCACCCGGACCCGGATCCGGAAGCGGCCGGCCGTGTCGTCGTAGGACTCGCGGACCTCGGCGGTGGCCCCGACGAGTTCCGGGACGAGGACGTCCACCGGGCCTTCCCGGAACCGGTGCTCGCCGGAGCGGATGAGCAGGGAGCCGTCGGGCTCGGCACGGAAGTGCAGCTCGCTGGCGAGGTGCTGGTGGGTGCCGAGGTAGTCGAGGATGCGGTCGCCCTTGGGGCTCAGCACCATCTGGGCGTCGAAGCGGCGGGAGCGGCCGGGCAGGTCGAAGGTGCGCACGAACGTCACCGTCTCACGGCCGTGGGTGTCGACGTAGGGCACGTTCTCGATCACGAAGGGGATGTTCCGGCCCGCCTCCGGGACCAGGATGTTGCGGGTGGCACCGAGGGCCAGGAACGGCTTCACGAACGCCGGCCCGTGCCAGACGCGCTCCATCACGCCCCGGCCGGTGCAGGCCTCGCCGCTCGCCAGGCCGACCGAGAACCGGCGCTGGAGCCGGGGGTGCAGCCGGTCGAAGTCGGAGCCCAGCACGGTGCGGAACATCGAGGTCATGACTGCTTCTCCAGGGTGCGCAGGATGCGGGGGGCGGCCACCCGGGAGGGCGGGGTGCGCAGACAGCGGCGGGCGGCGGGGGTGGTGGCGAGCGGGGAGGTGAACAGGGTGAGGAAGACGCCGACGACCAGCAGCAGCGGGCACAGGAAGGCCAGGGCGTCCGGGAGGGGGCCGGGCGGGCCGGGGAGGGAGCCCCGGCCGAGCCCGGTCAGGCAGAGGGCGAGGACGAGGGCCCGGACCGCCAGCTCGGCCAGCCAGTTCCGCAGCGCCCGTTCCGGGGTGATCCCGCGCTCCAGCCACAGCCGCAGCCGGTCGAAGGACCAGGCCGTCGCCCAGCCCATCAACGGCCGGAACAGCAGCCGGTCGGCGAGCGCGCCGAAGGCGCCCCAGCGGGGCCGGTAGTCGTAGCCGGTGAGGAAGCGGACGCCGTCGGCGGCCGGGACGTAGCGCCAGTAGCCGCTGCCCTCGGCGAGCAGGGAGAGGGGGTGCGGGGAGGCGAAGCGCAGGGCGGAGGTGCGGGTGCCGTCAGGGCGTTCCTTCTCCCCGGCCGAGATCCCGGTGCCGGCGACCGTGAGGAACGGCAGCACGCGCGTGGCGTACCGGAAGCGCTGCGGTTCGCCCTCCGCGCGCGGGAGGTAGTCGATCTCGGTGAACCGCAGGTCCCAGCGCTGGTGCCGGGCCGGGTCCTGGGTGCGTGCCCACAGCTCGTCGAGGTCGGCGCGGATGCGCGCCTCTATGTAGAGCCCCATTGCGGTCGTACCCCCGTCAGTGGCGTTTTGAGCGAGTGCTCAAACTCTCTGGGGAGGAAGGTACTCGCTTTTGAGCATTCGCTCAATCGCGCGGACGGAAGAAAACCCCGGCCCTGGGCAGGACCGGGGTTTCCCTTGGCTGTGAGGCCGTGGACTACTGGGCCAGGTGGCGCTCGACCGTCTCCACCTTGCTGGTCAGTCCGTCGGTCACGCCGGGCCGGATGTCGGCCTTGAGGACGAGCGACACGCGCGGGGCACGCGCCTCCACGGCGGCGACGGCCCGCTTGACGACGTCCATGACCTCGTCCCACTCGCCCTCGATCGAGGTGAACATGGCGTCGGTGCGGTTCGGCAGGCCCGACTCGCGGACCACGCGCACGGCGTCGGCGACGTACTCCCCCACGTCCTCACCGACCCCGAGGGGCGTCACGGAGAAGGCGACGATCATGCGTTCACAACTCCTTCCTTGCGGGCACGGGCGGCGATCACGGCGTCCTCGGCCTCGCGGCGCAGCGCGCGCTCGATGACGAAGCCGCCGCCGGGGATGAAGGAGTACGCGAAGTAGAGGGCGGCCTTGCCCTTGTTCCACTTGGTGCGGTTCCAGGCGTCCAGCCAGAAGAGCACGTAGAGGATGAACAGCACGCCGTGGATCGGGCCGAGCACCGGGGCGACGTCGAAGCCGGAGGCCACCGTGTACTTGATGACCGTGCAGGTCGCGAGCACGATCCAGGAGATGCCCTCCGGCACGGAGACCAGGCGCAGGCGGCGGATGGCGGAGGCTGTCTTCAGGTCCACGGGTCACCTTCGGTGGGAGAGTCGTTTGTGAACGCACGCACAAGCGTTCCCCCATTGTGGCAAACGGTGACCCTAGGGGTCCGCTCAGGGTGGGTATCCACCCACGGGCCCTGTTCCGTCCACCCGCGTCGCCGCTACTTTCGCTGCGTGGCGATGTTCCGACTGCAAGGCAGCAAGGTGCTCGCCGTCGACATGACCGGGGACGCCGTGAAGGCGAAGAACGGCTCGATGGTCGCGTACGACGGGCAGATGGCCTTCAAGAAGCTGACAGGTGGCGGTGACGGGCTGCGCGGGATGGTCACCCGGCGGCTCACCGGCGAGCAGATGACGGTGATGGAGGTGAAGGGACACGGGACCTGCTGGTTCGCGGACCGGGCGTCCGAGATCAACCTGGTCAGCCTCCAGGGGGACAAGCTGTACGTCGAGGCGGGCAACCTGCTGGCGACGGACGCGGCGCTGCGGACGGGGACGACGTTCACGGGGCTGCGCGGCGCCTCGCAGGGCAACGGCCTGTTCACGACGACCGTGGAGGGGCACGGCCAGGCGGCGATCATCTCCGACGGCCCGGCGGTCGTCCTCCGGGTCAGCCCGCAGTACCCGCTGATCGTCGACCCGGGCGCCTATGTGGCCCATCAGGGCAATGTCCGGCAGTCCTTCCAGTCCGGTGTGACGTTCCGCACGCTGCTCGGGGAGGGCGGCGGCGAGGCGTTCCAGATCCGCTTCGAGGGCGACGGCCTGGTGTACGTGCAGCCGAGCGAGCGGAACACGATCGCGGGGGACGTGTGAGATGACCTTCCGAGAGATCAACTCCAAGATGGTCGAGGCGACCGTGGCGCCGGGGCAGCGGCTGTTCAGCCAGCGCGGGGCGATGCTCGCGTACAAGGGGGACGTGTCCTTCACGCCCAGCGTCCAGGGCGGGCAGGGCGGCCTGATGTCCATGATCGGGCGCCGGGTGGCCGGCGAGGCGACCCCGCTGATGACCGTGGAGGGCAGCGGCACGGTCTTCTTCGGGCACGGCGGCCACCACGTCCATGTGATCGCCCTCTCCGGCGACACCCTCTACGTCGAGGCCGACCGGCTGCTCGCCTTCGAGGGCACGCTGCGGCAGGGCACGATGTTCATGGGCTCGCAGGGCGGGGTCATGGGCATGGTGCGGGGCCAGGTCACCGGGCAGGGCCTGTTCACGACGACCCTCCAGGGGCAGGGCGCGGTGGCCGTGATGGCGCACGGCGGCGTCTTCGAGATCCCGGTCACCCCGCAGCGCCCGGTCCATGTCGACCCCCAGGCCTACGTCGCCCACCACGGGGACGTCCGCAACAAGCTGTCCACCGCGCTCGGCTGGCGCGACATGGTGGGCCGCGGCTCGGGCGAGGCCTTCCAGCTGGAGCTGAGCGGCCACGGCACGGTGTACGTCCAGGCGTCGGAGGAGAAGCTGTGAGCACCTACGGAACTCCGGGCGCCGGACCGGTCGTGCACGACCCGATGACACTGCCCGCCGACGACAACGTGAACCGGTACACGTTCTGTGTCGAGCTGAAGAGCGGCCAGTGGTTCCTGCAGAAGGGGAAGATGATCGCCTACTACGGGGCGATCGAGTTCAACGGCATCGGGCACGGTCGACTTGACCGGCTTGTCCGCACGTCGTTCCATTCGCCACTGCACGCGAGCGACTGGGTCGTGGCGGAGGGCTCCGGCAAGATGCTGCTGGCCGACCGGGCCTTCGACGTCAACTCCTACGACCTGGACGACGGGAACTTGACCATTCGCGCGGGCAACCTGCTCGCTTTTCAGCCAAGTCTCGCGCTCAAACAATCGATCGTGCCGGGTTTTCTGACCCTTATCGGAACCGGAAAGTTTGTGGCCGCATCTAACGGCCCGGTGGTGTTCATGGAACCTCCGATCCGGGTCGACCCTCAGGCGCTCGTCGGGTGGGCCGACTGCCCGTCCCCGTGTCATCACTACGACCACGGGTATCTGACGGGTGTACTAGGCGGCCTACGTGCGATGACGGGCTTCGGCGGGGTCTCCGGCGAGGAGCACCAGTTCGAGTTCGTGGGCGCCGGGACGGTCCTGCTGCAGTCGACGGAGACCCTCATGGCGGAGGCCGCCACGGGGGCGGTTCCGTCCGAACCGGGGGTCCCCGGAGGTGGCGGAACGGCACCGGTCGGACACGGTCCGCAATCGTCGGGCGTACCGCGCCTTCCCGGACAGCTGGGAGACCTCCAGCGTCGCTTCGGGCTGTGAGCGGTAGTCTGCGGAGTGTGACGTCGAACGCGTGCGCACTGTCACACCACCCGAAGTAGTTCGCCATTCAACTTCTTAGGTAGACTTCATTCATGGAGACCGAGACGGCCACGCGCTGGCTGACCGATGCGGAGCAGTGCGCCTGGCGCACCCACCTGGAGGTCAACAGGCTGTTGACGTACCAGCTCGAAAAGGATCTGCAGCCGTTCGGCCTGACAATGAACGACTACGAGATCCTGGTGAATCTGTCCGAGTCGGACGACGTGCGGATGCGGATGAGCGACCTCGCCTCCGCGACGATGCAGTCCAAGAGCCGGCTCTCGCACCAGATCACGCGCATGGAGAACGCGAACCTGGTGCGCCGCGAGAACTGTGACACCGACCGCCGGGGGCTGTACGCCGTGCTCACGGACCACGGCATGGAGACGATGAGAAAGGTCGCGCCGCATCACGTGGCGTCGGTGCGCCGGCACTTCATCGACCTGCTGTCCCCGGACGCGCTGACGGAACTGGACAAGGCGCTCAAACCGATCGCCGAGCACCTCAGGGGTCAGCGGGGACGCCCCTGAGCCTCCTGCGCCTGGGCGCGCGGGGAACTGCGCGACCAGCCTCCGCGGACCCGCGGCCGGACGACTGCCCGCAGCGACGGCGCTTTCACGGCCACGGCTGCGGCGGCGCACAGTACCGTTCCGCCCGCCAGGGCGAAGCACGCCGGCAGCGGCAGCCGGCCGATCAGTGACCCGGCCGCGATCGCCCCGCCCGAACTCCCCGCGTTGACCGCCATGTTCACCCACGCCCCGGCCTGTGTACGGCTGCCCTCGGGGGCCGTTTCGTCGGCCAGCAGGTAGGCCGTCGTCAGGGCCGGGGCGATGAACGCGCCCGCGAGGGCCATCACCCCGGTGAGGGTCCACAGGCCGGGGGCCAGGCCGGCCGGCGCGAGCACCAGGCCGAGACCCGCCGCGCACCGGCCCAGCCGGGCCCGGGCGGTCGTACGCCACCGCACCGCCCCGTTGACCAGTCCGCCCAGCGCGCTGCCCGCCGAGAGCGCGCCCAGGACCCACGGGACGAGGGCGGTGTCGTACGAGCGTTCCGTGGCGAAGGCCATGACCAGCAGCTCCACGCCGCTGAGGGCCAGGCCGACGCCCAGGGCGGCGGCGACCGGGGGCAGCAGACCGCGCACGGCGGCCGGCCTCGGCCCGCCGGACGCGGGGCGGGGGCGGGAGCCCGGCAGGGCCGGGGAGGTGACGAAGGCGCAGGTCCCCGCCGTGTTCAGGAACGCGCTCAGCAGGATTCCGGCGGCCGGCGGGGCGACGCCCATGAGGGCGCCGATGAGTACCGGGCCGGAGACGAACAGCAGCTCCTCGGCGACTCCGTCCAGGCTGTAGGCCCGCTGCAGCAGTTCCCGGTCCGTGACCAGTTCGGACCACAGGGCGCGCATGGTCGGGCCCAGCGGGGGCGCGCAGGCGCCTGCCAGGCCCGCGGACAGGGCGAGGAGCGGTGCCGGGGCGCCGGGGTGCCAGGTGAGGGCCGCCAGGGCGCACAGCAGGGTGCCGTAGAGGGCCGACATGGGCAGCAGCGCCCGGCGCGGTCCATGGCGGTCGATCAGCGCGGCCCGTACCGGCATCAGAAGCACGGTCGTGGCGCCGAACAGGGACATCACGATGCCGGAGACGGCGTACGACCCGGTGGCCCGGGTGACGGACAGCAGGACCGCCAGGGCGACCGTGCCGTAGGACAGCCGGGCGATCAGGGCGGCGGTGAAGGCGCGGCGCGCGAGGGGGACGCGCAGGACGGCGGCGTACGAAGGCCGCGAAAGGTGCGTGGACACGCGGACGTTCCTCTGCGGGAGGCGTGGAAGAGGGGACACCGAAGGACGCGGTGGCCGGTCGTCAGGCCCCGCGCACCCGGGTGCGCTCTACGCCAAGGAGAGGAACATGCCGGTCAAGGTAGCAGCGTGATCACCGAGTCGGCGACCCTCAGCCCACGGCCGGGCCCGCGACGCCCTCCGTCAGGCCCGCGACCAGTTCGTCCGCCGCGCGGTACGGGTCCAGTTCGCCGGAGACGATCCGCTCGGCGAGGGCGCTGAGGCGGCGGTCGCCGTGCAGGTCGCCGATGCGTTCGCGCAGCGCGGTCACGGCGATGGTCTCCACCTCGCGGGCCGCGCGGGCCTTGCGGCGCTCGGCGAGGACGCCCCGCTCCTCCATCCAGGCCCGGTGCTTCTCCAGGGCCTCCACGACCTCGTCGACGCCCTCCGCGCGGGCCGCGACCGTCTTCACGATGGGCGGGCGCCAGTCGCCGGGGCCGCGGGACTCGCCCAGACCGAGCATGTGGTTCAGCTCGCGGGCCGTGGCGTCGGCGCCGTCCCGGTCCGCCTTGTTGACGACGTAGACGTCGCCGATCTCCAGGATGCCGGCCTTCGCCGCCTGGATGCCGTCGCCCATGCCGGGCGCCAGCAGCACCACGCTCGTGTCCGCCTGGGAGGCGATCTCGACCTCCGACTGGCCGACGCCGACCGTCTCGACCAGGATCACGTCGCAGCCCGCCGCGTCCAGCACCCGGATGGCCTGAGGGGCCGCCCAGGCGAGGCCGCCCAGGTGACCGCGGGTGGCCATCGAGCGGATGTAGACACCGGGGTCGGAGGCGTGGTCCGACATCCGGACGCGGTCGCCGAGCAGGGCGCCGCCGGAGAAGGGGGAGGACGGGTCGACGGCCAGGACACCGACCCGTTTGCCCTGCTTGCGGTACGCGGTGACGAGCGCGGAGGTGGAGGTCGACTTGCCGACACCCGGCGAGCCGGTCAGGCCCACCACATAGGCGTTGCCGGTCAGCGGGGCGAGCGCCGCCATGACCTCCCTGAGCTGCGGGGACGCCCCCTCCACGAGGGAGATCAGCCGGGCCACGGCCCGCGGCCGGCCTTCCCTGGCCCGGGCCACCAGAGAGGAGACGTCCTGCATCAAACAGCTCCGTTCACTTCACCGACGTACTTCGGACTCAGGCCTTCGGAACCCGCACGATCAGTGCGTCGCCCTGGCCACCGCCACCGCACAGCGCCGCCGCGCCGACACCGCCGCCGCGCCGCTTCAGCTCCAGCGCCAAGTGGAGCACGAGCCGGGCGCCGGACATACCGATCGGGTGGCCCAGCGCGATGGCGCCGCCGTTGACGTTCACCTTTTCCGTGGACACGCCGAGGTCCTTCATTGACTGCACGGCGACCGCGGCGAAGGCCTCGTTGATCTCGATGAGGTCGAGGTCGGAGACCTCCAGGCCCTCCTTCTTGAGGGCGTGCTGGATGGCGTTGGACGGCTGGGACTGCAGGGAGTTGTCCGGGCCGGCCACATTGCCGTGCGCGCCGATCTCGGCGAGCCACTCAAGGCCCAGCTCCTCGGCCTTGGCCTTGCTCATCACGACCACCGCGGCGGCGCCGTCGGAGATCTGCGAGGAGGTGCCGGCCGTGATCGTGCCGTCCTTGGTGAAGGCCGGGCGCAGCTTGGCCAGGGACTCCACGGTGGTGTCGCCGCGGATGCCCTCGTCCTTGCTGAACAGGACCGGGTCGCCCTTGCGCTGCGGGATCTCCACCGGGGTGATCTCGGCCTCGAACAGGCCGTTCTTCTGTGCGGCGGCGGCCCGCTGGTGGGACAGGGCGGCGATCTCGTCCTGCTCGGGACGCTGGATGCCCAGGCGGGTGTTGTGCTTCTCGGTCGACTCGCCCATGGGGATGTTCTCCCACGGGTCGGTCAGGCCGTCGTAGGCCATCGCGTCGAGCATCTGGACCGCGCCGTACTTGTAGCCGTCGCGGGACTTGGGGAGCAGGTGCGGGGCGTTGGTCATGGACTCCTGGCCGCCCGCCACGACGATGTCGAACTCACCCGCGCGGATCAGCTGGTCGGCGAGGGCGATGGCGTCCAGGCCGGAGAGGCACACCTTGTTGACGGTGAGCGCCGGGACGCTCATCGGGATGCCGGCCTTGACGGCGGCCTGGCGGGCCGGGATCTGCCCCGCGCCGGCCTGCAGGACCTGGCCCATGATCACGTACTGCACCTGGTCGCCGCCGATCCCCGCACGGTCGAGGGCGGCCTTGATCGCGAAGCCGCCGAGGTCGGCCCCGGAGAAGGACTTCAGCGAGCCCAGCAGCCGTCCCATGGGCGTACGGGCGCCCGCGACGATCACAGAGCTGGTCGTTCCAGAAGACATGAGCTGCGATCCCCTTACCGGCCTGCACAGCCGAGGAGTGAACGAGGGTTTACTTCGAATGTACTGAGCGGTTGGACATGGCGTCACCGGCCAGTCGGTGTGATCGCGCGCACGTTGCGTAACCACCCCGGGGGCGCTGCACTGAATCCATGCTGACGCGAATCGACCACATCGGGATCGCCTGCCACGACCTCGACGCGACCGTCGAGTTCTACCGGGCCACGTACGGCTTCGAGGTGTTCCACACCGAGGTCAACGAGGAGCAGGGCGTGCGCGAGGCCATGCTCAAGATCAACGAGACGTCGGACGGCGGCGCCTCCTACCTCCAGCTGCTGGAGCCGATCCGTGAGGACTCCACGGTCGCCAAGTGGCTCGCGAAGAACGGCGAGGGCGTCCACCACATCGCCTTCGGCACGGCGGACGTGGACGCCGACTCCGAGGAGATCCGGGGCAAGGGCGTACGCGTGCTGTACGAGGAGCCACGGCGCGGCTCCATGGGGTCGCGGATCACCTTCCTGCACCCCAAGGACTGCCATGGTGTTCTGACAGAACTGGTCACTTCGGCCCCTGTTGAGTCGCCTGAGCACTGACCCTCGTACATAAGGGCCGGTAGGGTTGGGGGCGATCGTCCCTGAAACGGGGACGATCGCATGCCGGGGTCCGGGTTTCGGGGGACGAGCGTCGGGGCAGCAGCCCGTGCTCCGCCGTTGATCTGACACCATTCCCCGGGGGCCCCGTTCGGCGGATGGACGGAGCTCGTTGCAGAAGCTGACCAGGGGACGGATGGGACCGCGCAGTGCGGGGCTACGAGAGCCAGGAGCGAGAGCCGGCGGCTGACGTCGACCACCTCTCTCGGTTCGAGGCCGAGATGAAGCGGCTGAGGACCGAGCGGGAAAAGGCGATCCAGCACGCCGAGGACCTCGGCTACCAGGTCGAGGTGCTGCGCGCCAAGCTGCACGAGGCGCGGCGCACCCTCATGACCCGGCCCGCCTACGACGGCGGTGACATCGGCTACCAGGCCGAACAGTTGCTCCGTAACGCCCAGATGCAGGCCGAGCAGCTGCGCCAGGACGCCGAGCGGGAGCTGAGCCAGGTCCGCGCGCAGACCCAGCGCCTCCTCCAGGAGCACGCCGAGCAGGCCGCCCGGCTCCAGGCCGAGCTGCACCAGGAGGCGGTGACCCGGCGCCAGCAGCTCGACCAGGAGCTGGCCGAGCGCAGGTCCACCGTCGAGTCGCACGTCAACGAGAACGTGGCCTGGGCCGAGCAGCTGCGCGCCCGTACCGAGTCGCAGGCCCGCCGGCTGCTCGACGAGTCCCGCGCGGAGGCCGAGCAGGCGATGGCCACCGCCCGCGCGGAGGCCGAGCGGCTGACCCGGGAGGCCCGGGAGCGGCTGCAGAGCGACGCCGAGGCCGCGCGCACGGAGGCCGAGCAGATCCTGCGCCGGGCCCGCGCGGACGCCGAGCGGCTGCTGAACGCCGCCTCCACGCAGGCGCAGGAGGCCACCGAGCACGCCGAGCAGCTGCGCACCGCCACCGTCACCGAGTCGGACACCGCCCGCCGGCAGTCGGCCGAGCTGAGCCGGGCCGCCGAGGAGCGGATGGCGGCGGCCGAGGAGGCGCTGCGCAAGGCGCAGGCCGAGGCCGAGAAGGTGGTCACCGAGGCGAAGGACGCCGCCGCCAAGTCCCTCGCGAGCGCCGAGGCCGCGGGCGAGGCGCGCACGCGCACCGCCAAGGAGCAGGTCGCCCGGCTGGTCGAGGAGGCCACCAAGGAGGCCGAGCAGACCAGGTCCGAGGCCGAGCAGCTGGTCGCCGACGCCCGCGCCGAGGCCGAGAAGATCGTCGCCGAGGCCGCCGAGAAGGCCCGCACGGTCACCGCCGAGGAGAGCGCGACCCAGCTGTCCAAGGCGGCCAGGACCGCGGAGGACGTCCTCAACAAGGCGTCCGAGGAGGCCAAGCGGACCACCCGGGCCGCCGCCGAGGAGGCCGAGCGGATCCGCACGGAGGCCGAGGCCGAGGCGGACCGGCTGCGCGCCGAGGCGCACGACATCGCCGAGCAGCTCAAGGGCGCGGCGAAGGACGACACCAAGGAGTACCGGGCCAAGACGGTCGAACTGCAGGAGGAGGCCCGCCGGCTGCGCGGCGAGGCCGAGCAGCTGCGCGCCGACGCGGTCGCGGAGGGCGAGTCGATCCGCGCCGAGGCCCGTCGCGAGGCGGTCGCGCAGATCGAGGAGGCGGCGAAGTCCGCCGAGGAGCTGCTGGCCAAGGCCAAGGCGGACGCCGACGAGCTGCGGCAGACCGCGACCGCCGACAGCGAGAAGGTCCGCACCGAGGCCATCGAGCGGGCCACCGGCCTGCGCCGGCAGGCCGAGGAGACCCTGGAGCGCGCCCGCAAGGAGGCCGAGCGGCTGCGTGCCGAGGCCGCCGAGCAGGCCGAGACGGTCGGCGCGGACGCCGAGAAGGCCGCGCGGGAGCTGCGCGAGGAGACCGAGAAGGCCGTCGAGGCCCGCCGGGCCGAGGCCGCCGAGGAACTGACGCGGCTGCAGACGGAGACGCAGGAGCGGCTGGCGGCGGCCGAGCAGGCGCTGACCGACGCCCGTGAGGAGGCCGCCCGGATCCGCCGGGAGGCCGGCGAGGAGACCGAGCGGCTGCGCGCGGAGTCCGCCGAGCGGATCCGTACGCTCCAGCAGCAGGCCGAGGCCGAGGCCGACCGGCTGCGCAACGAGGCCGCGTCCGACGCGTCCGCCTCCCGCGCCGAGGGCGAGGCCATCGCCGTACGGCTGCGGTCCGAGGCCGCCGCGGAGGCCGAGCGGCTGAAGACGGAGGCGCAGGACACCGCCGACCGGGTGCGTGCGGAGGCGCAGGCCGCCGCCGAGCGGCTGGGCACGGAGGCGTCCGAGACGCTGGCCGCCGCGCAGGAGGAGGCCGCCCGGCGCCGCCGCGAGGCCGAGGAACTCCTCGGTGCCGCCCGCGAGGAGGCCGACCAGGAGCGGCAGCGGGCCCGTGAGCAGAGCGAGGAGCTGCTGGCCTCGGCGCGCAAGCGCGTGGAGGAGGCGCAGACCGAGGCGACCCGGTTGGTCGAGGAGGCCGACCGGCGCGCCACCGAGATGGTCGCCGCCGCCGAGCAGCACGCGCAGCAGGTCCGGGACTCGGTCGCGGGGCTGCACGAGCAGGCGCAGGAGGAGATCGCCGGGCTGCGCTCGGCCGCCGAGCACGCGGCGGACCGCACCCGTCGGGAGGCCGAGGAGGAGGCGGACCGGGTCCGCGCCGACGCCTACGCCGAGCGGGAGCGGGCGAGCGAGGACGCCTCCCGGGTCCGGCGCGAGGCGAACGAGGAGTCGGAGGCCGCGAAGGCGCTGGCCGAGCGGACGATGGCGGAGGCGATCGCCGAGGCCGAGCGGCTGCGCGCGGACGCGGGCGACTACGCCCAGCGGGTGCGCACCGAGGCGTCGGACGCGCTCGCCGAGGCCGACCAGGCGGCGGCCCGTACCCGGGCGGACGCCCGCGAGGACGCCAACCGCATCCGTTCGGACGCGGCGACGCAGGCGGACACCCTCATCACCGAGGCCCGCAACGAGGCCGAGCGGCTGCAGACGGAGACGGCCGCGGAGGCCGACCGGGTGCGTACGGAGGCGCTCACCGAGGCCGAGCGGCTCCAGGCGGAGACCACCGCCGAGGCCGAGCGCGTGCGGACGGAGGCGCTCACCGAGGCCGACCGGGTCCGCGCCGAGGCCGTCGCGGGCGCCGAGCAGCTCGTCGGGGAGGCCACCGGCGAGGCCGAGCGGCTGCGCGCCGAGGCCGCCGAGACGGTCGGCTCGGCCCAGCAGCACGCCGAGCGGGTGCGGGCGGATGCCGAGCGGCTCAGGGCGGAGGCGGAGGCCGAGGCCGAGCGGCTCGTCAACTCCGCGCGCCAGGAGGCCGAGCGGACCCTGGACGAGGCCCGCAAGGACGCCAACAAGCGGCGTTCCGAGGCGGCCGAGCAGGTCGACAAGCTCATCACGGAGACCACGGCGGAGGCCGACAAGCTGCTCACCGAGGCGCAGCAGCAGGCGCTGAAGACGACCGCGGACGCCGAGTCGCAGGCCGACGCGATGGTCGGCGCGGCCCGCAGCGAGGCCGAGCGGATCGTGTCCGAGTCGACCATCGAGGGCAACTCGCTGGTGGAGAAGGCTCGTACGGACGCGGACGAGCTGCTGGTCGGCGCGCGCCGGGACGCCACGGCGATCAGGGAGCGCGCGGAGGAGCTGCGCGACCGCATCACCACCGAGGTGGAGGAGCTGCACGAGCGGGCCCGCCGCGAGGCCGCCGAGACGATGAAGTCCACCGGCGACCGCTGCGACGCGCTCATCAAGGCCGCCGAGGAGCAGCTGGCGAAGGCCGAGGCGAAGGCCAAGGAGCTGGTCTCGGACGCCGGCTCGGAGGCGGGCAAGGTGCGTATCGCCGCAGTGAAGAAGGCGGAGGGGCTGCTCAAGGAGGCCGAGCAGAAGAAGGCCAGCCTCATCAAGGAGGCCGAGGAGCTGAGGGCGGAGGCGATCCGCGAGGCGCGGCGCACGGTCGAGGAGGGCAAGCGGGAGCTGGAGATCCTGGTGCGCCGGCGCGAGGACATCAACGCCGAGATCTCCCGGGTGCAGGACGTCCTGGAGGCGTTGGAGTCCTTCGAGGCTCCCGGGTCCGGCAAGGACGGCGGAGTCAAGGCGGGCGCGTCCGTGGGCGCCCCCCGATCGGGTGGCAAGTCGTCAGAGGGCTAGCGTGCGAGACGCGTTCCGGTGTCTTCTGGGGGCTTTGCCCTACTCCTTGGCAAGCTGTCCGACGGTCAGCCACCCAAAAGAGGTGCCATTCTCCAGATCAAAACCGTATCCGCTCGATGACACACCGCTTCGGCCCCTAGGATTTCCCCTATCACCTCACCGGTCTCATTGACAGGAACCCCATGAGCGACACTTCCCCCTACGGCTTCGAGCTTGTGCGGCGTGGGTACGACCGCGCTCAGGTGGACGAACGTATCTCCAAGCTCGTCTCCGACCGTGACAGCGCTCTCACCCGCATCACCGCTCTGGAGAAGCGCATCGAGGAGCTGCACCTCGAAACGCAGAACGCCCAGGCTCAGATCACCGACGCCGAGCCGTCGTACGCGGGTCTCGGCGCACGGGTCGAGAAGATCCTGCGCCTGGCCGAGGAAGAGGCCAAGGAGCTGCGTGAGGAGGCCCGGCGGGCGGCCGAGCAGCACCGTGACCTCGCGGAGTCGGCGGCCCAGCAGGTCCGCAACGACGCCGAGGCGTACGCGGCCGAGCGCAAGGCCAAGGCCGAGGACGAGGGCGTCCGGATCGTCGAGAAGGCCAAGGCCGACGCGGCTCAGCTGCGGGCCGAGGCACAGAAGGACGCGCAGTCCAAGCGCGAGGAGGCGGACGCCCTCTTCGAGGAGACCCGCGCCAAGGCCGCGCAGGCCGCCGCCGACTTCGAGACCAACCTGGCCAAGCGTCGCGAGCAGTCCGAGCGCGACCTGGCCTCGCGTCAGCAGAAGGCCGAGAAGCGCCTCGCGGAGATCGAGCACCGGGCCGAGCAGCTGCGCCTGGAGGCGGAGAAGCTGCGCACCGACGCCGAGCGCCGCGCCCGCCAGACGGTGGAGACCGCCCAGCGCCAGGCCGAGGACATCGTGGCCGACGCCAACGCCAAGGCCGACCGGATCCGTTCGGAGTCCGAGCGCGAGCTGGCGGCGCTCACCAACCGCCGCGACAGCATCAACGCCCAGCTGACGAACGTCCGCGAGATGCTCGCCACGCTGACCGGCGCCGCGGTGGCCGCGGCCGGCACGTCGACCGACGACGAGCCGATCTCCCGGGGCGTTCCGGCGCAGCAGTCCCGGTAGTCGTCCGGCACGGTGACGCCGCGAGGGGCGGTGGGACAGGGTCCCGCCGCCCCTTCGCCGTCGCCTAACGCAGGCCGTACAGCGGTGGTTCCTCGGTGCCCTCGCCGTTGACGACGATCCAGGTGCCGTCCGCGCGCAGCAGCTGGGTGCGCGTGGCGAGCCGGTTGGTGCGGACCATGATCCCGTCGTCCTCGCCGATCCGGTCGCCGTCGGCCGCGTCGAAGGTCCACAGCCGGCCGTTCTGGCTGAGCACCGCCACCCGGTCGTGGTCCACGGGCACCAGTCCGGCGACCCCGTCCACACCGGCGCGCCACAGCCGCCGTCCGTCGCGCAGGGCGTAGCCGGAGACGTGGTCGACGCCGTAGCCGCCGGGCTTCCCGGTGGCGACGACGAGGGTGCCCGAGCTGATCGTCGCCTTCGGGGCGGGCCGTGCCGTGAGGCCCTCGCCCAGGATCTCCTGGACGGCGAGGTTCTCGTCGTCGGCGGAGAGCGGGATCCGTACCGGGTCGGCGTCGTCGTCGGGGTAGGACAGGACGGCCGCGACTCCGCGCTCGTCGCTCTCCTTCAGGAGCAGGGTGAAGGGGTCGGCGGCGATCACCATGACCGTGTCGACGGGGCTCTCCACGGGCAGCGGCCGGCTGCCGCGCTGCTCGCCGGTGGCGTTGTCCAGGATCACCAGCCGCGCGCTGTCCTTGTCCCCGGTCCGGCAGGTCACCACGGCCCGGGCGGTGCCGTGGGCGGCGGACACGACACGGGGCGCGCACGTCTCGTCGGTCTTCCTGCCGCGCAGGTCGGCACTCCAGCGCCGGCGGCCGTCGGTGAGGCCGTACGCCCGTACCCCGGTTCCGGTCAGCGCGAGGGCCACGTGCCCGTCGGCCGCGAGCACGCCGTCGGTGCCGGTGGTGACCCCGGAGATCTTCCGCTCCCACAGCCTGCGGCCGGTGCGGGTGTCGACGCCCCACAGGGTGTCGCAGGGGTTGTCGTGGCGGGCGAAGGCGACCAGGCCGACGCCGTCGGCGACGCCCGCGCTCATCCCGCACACCGACTCGCGCACGGGCGCCCGCAGGGTCCAGCGGCGGTCGCCGTCGTGGGCGGTGTGGGCGACGAGCGCGTCGCTGCGCACCCGGACGACAGTCGAGCCGTGCTCGCCCACGGTCCACACGCCCTCGCCCCGGACGCTCGACGGCCGGTCCGGGCCGGCCTGCCAGGCGAGGTCGAGCACCGGGCCGCGCAGCCACAGGTACGCCTGCCATCCGGGCCACAGCGCGAGCAGCACGCCCACGACGGCCAGGGCGGCGGGTACGGCCTTGCCGGGGCGCCGGTCGGTGAACTTGCCGATGGTGACCAGGAGGGCGATGTAGCCGACGAACGTCAGCGCGAACGCCAGGACGAGCGTGGGGGTGGTGCCGTCCGGGCAGGGGCGGTACCGGCCGCCGCAGGAGTTGCCCGGGATGGACGTCCACCCCAGGAGATGGAACTCCACCGCGAGTCCGGCCGCGGCCCCGGCGGACATACCGCGACCGCTCAAGTGGCGGCCCTCCGCGGGCCGTCCTAGCGTGGCCGCATGATCGAGCTGGAGGGGCTGACCAAGCGGTACGGCGAGAAGGTGGCGGTCGACCACCTCACCTTCTCCGTGCGGCCGGGCATCGTGACGGGGTTTCTGGGGCCCAACGGCGCCGGGAAGTCCACGACCATGCGGATGATCCTCGGGCTCGACCACCCCACCGCCGGCGACGTCCGCATCGACGGCACGCACTACGACCGGCTCAGGGACCCGCTCACGTACATCGGCGCCCTGCTGGACGCCAAGGCCGTGCACGGCGGCCGGAGCGCCTACAACCATCTGCTCTGCCTCGCGCGGAGCAACGGCATCCCGGACAGCCGGGTGGCCGAGGTGCTGGAGACGGTCGGGCTCACGGCCGTGGCACGGAAGAAGGCCAAGGGGTTCTCGTACGGCATGGGCCAGCGGCTGGGGATCGCGGGCGCGCTCCTCGGCGACCCGCGGATCCTGATGTTCGACGAGCCGGTGAACGGGCTCGACCCGGAGGGCATCCACTGGATCCGGAACCTGATGAAGTCGCTGGCCGCGCAGGGCCGGACGGTGTTCGTGTCGAGCCATCTGATGAGCGAGATGGCGCTGACCGCCGATCATCTGGTCGTCATCGGACAGGGCCGGCTGCTCGCGGACACCTCGATGGCCGACTTCATCCGGACGAACTCGCGGTCGTACGTCCGGATCCGCTGCCCGCAGCGCGAGCGGCTGCTCGACGCGCTGCACCAGGCCGGGATCACCGTCGTGGAGGCGGGCGGCGGGGCGCTGGAGGTGGAGGGCGGCAAGGCCGAGCAGATCGGTGAACTGGCCGCGCGGAACGGGCTCGTGCTGCACGAGCTGAGCCCGCGGCAGGCTTCGCTGGAGGAGGCGTTCATGCGGTTGACGGCGCAGGCGGTGGAGTACCACGCGCACGCGGGTCCGGGTGCCGCCCCGCAGGAGTGGGGCGCCGGCTGGAAGGGGGCCTGAGCCATGGCCGCCGTCCAGGTCGTCCGGTCCGAGTGGACCAAGATCCGGTCGGTGGCGTCCACGGTGTGGACGCTGTCGCTGGCCGTGGTCGTCACCGTCGCCCTCGGGATGCTGGTCTCCGCGCTGTCGAACAGCCAGTTCGCCCGGATGCCCGCGCGGGAGCGGCTCTCCTTCGATCCCACGGTCATCAGTTTCGCGGGCATGACCCTCGGCCAGCTCGCCATGATCGTGTTCGGTGTGCTGGTCGTCTCGAACGAGTACAGCACCGGCATGATCCGCGTCTCCCTGGCCGCCGTACCGCAGCGCGGCACGTTCCTGTTCAGCAAGGTCGCGGTGGCCACGGCGCTCGCGCTGGCCGTCGGCATGGTCACTTGTTTCGCGGCGTTCTTCCTCGGCCAGGCGATGCTCGGCTCCCACGGCACCGGCATCGGCGAGCCCGGCGTGCTGCGCGCGGTGTTCGGCGCCGGGCTGTACATGACGCTGATCGCGGTGTTCTCCATGGGCGTCGCCACGATGCTGCGCTCGCCGATGCTGTCCCTCGGCATCCTGATGCCGTTCTTCTTCCTGATCTCCAACATCCTCGGCAACGTCGACGCCACCCAGAAGATCGGCCGCTTCCTGCCCGACCAGGCCGGCAGCCGGATCATGCAGGTGGTCCCGCGCGTCGGCGACGACACCCCCTACGGTCCCTGGGCCGGGCTCGGGATCATGGGGCTGTGGGTGATCGCCGCGCTGGCCGGCGGCTACGTCCTCCTCAGGCGCCGGGACGCCCAGTAGCCCCCACGATCACCCGGCGTAATGCCATGGCTTTACTTTCCCTTGGGCGGAACCGTCAGCGCCCCGATATCCTCCTAACCCTTACGGGGGCGTGTGCCCCGCTGTCCTGAACCTTTCGATGGGTGCGGAGCATGATCGAGGCTGTCGGCCTGACCAAGCGCTACGGCGACAAGACCGCCGTGTACAACCTTTCCTTCCAGGTGCGGCCAGGGGCCGTGACCGGCTTCCTCGGGCCGAACGGCTCGGGCAAGTCCACGACGATGCGGATGATCCTCGGGCTGGACAACCCCACGTCCGGGTCGGTCACCATCGGCGGCTACCCGTACCGCAAGCTGCCCAACGCCCCCCGGCAGGTCGGCGCGCTGCTCGACGCCAAGGCCGTGCACGGCGGCCGTTCCGCCCGCAACCACCTGCTGAGCCTCGCCCAGCTGTCGGGCATCCCGGCCCGGCGCGTGGACGAGGTGCTCGGTGTCGTCGGCCTCCAGGGCGTGGCCAAAAAGCGCTCCAAGGGCTTCTCGCTCGGCATGGGCCAGCGCCTCGGCATCGCCGCCGCGCTGCTCGGCGACCCGCAGGTGCTGCTCTTCGACGAGCCGGTCAACGGCCTCGACCCCGAGGGCATCCTCTGGGTCCGCAACCTGATGAAGGCCCTCGCGGCCGAGGGCCGTACGGTCTTCGTCTCCTCCCACCTGATGAGCGAGATGGCGCTGACCGCCGACCACCTCATCGTGATCGGGCGCGGCCAGCTGCTCGCCGACATGAGCGTGCGGGACTTCATCTCGGCCAACTCCGCGGACTTCGCGCGCGTGCGCACCCCGGACACCGAGCCGCAGCTGCGCGAGAAGCTCTCCTCCGCGCTCACCGAGGCCGGCGGCCATGTCCTGCCGGAGCAGGACGGCGCGCTGCGGGTGACCGGGCTGCCGCTCCCCCGCATCAGCGACCTCGCGCACGACGCGGACGTCCGGCTGTGGGAGCTGTCCCCGCACCAGGCCTCGCTGGAGGAGGCGTACATGCGGATGACGCAGGGCGCCGTGGACTACCGCTCGACCGTCGACCAGAAGGCGGGCCTGCAGCAGCCGCTGCCGCCCGGCGCCCAGCCGCCCGTGCCGGTCCCCGGCCAGGGCCAGCCCGGCTGGTACGCCCCGCCGTCGCCCCAGCAGGGCGGCCAGCCCTTCGCGATGCCGGCCACGCCCGCGGGCCCGTACGTCGGCGCCCCGGCGAGCGGGTACGGCGCCCCGGGCGCGGGTGCCGGCACGGCCAACCCGTACGCCCAGCCGGGCGCACCGGCCCAGCCGGCCGGTCAGCCCCAGCAGGCCCCGCAGGCCCAGCAGCCCGCGCAGCCCCAGCCGGCCGCGGCGCCGCCGCAGGACCAGCCGCCGGCCCTGACCAAGCAGGCTCCCGCGGCTCCGCAGGCTCCGGCCGCCCCGGCGGCTCCCGCGGCCCCGGTGGCCCCCGCCGCCCCGCCGGTCCCGGCCGCCGCGCCCGTGCCGCAGCAGGCGCCCGCCGCCTCCGCCCCCGCCGACCCGACCCAGCCCGAGGACGCCCGATGAGCACCCACCAGCCCCCGATGCCGCAGGCTCCGGCCGCCGCGCCCGGCGGCCAGTACCCCGGCTACACCTCGCCCATCCCGGTCGTGCGCACCCACCTCGGGCACGCCCTGGCCTCCGAGTGGACGAAGATCAAGTCGGTGCGCTCCACGATGTGGACGCTCGGCGTGTTCGTGCTGCTCGTCGTCGGCATCGGCCTGCTGGCCGGCGCGCTGGTCAACGCCAACTCCGACTCCACGACCCTGTCCGGCGAGAACCCGCTGTCGTTCGGCTTCTTCGGCCTGCTCCTCGGCAGCATCTGCATCATCACGCTCGGCGTGCTGACCACGGCCTCGGAGTACGGCACCGGCATGATCCGGACGACGATGACCGCGTGCCCCAGCCGGGCGCGGGTGCTCGCCGCCAAGTCGATCGTGTTCTTCGCCGTCGCCTTCGTCGTCACCCTGGTCGCGTCCGGCTTCGTGGCCATGGTCCAGGCGTCCATGCTGGAGAGCACCGGCGCCCGGACGCCCACCGGCGAGGACTGGTTCAAGGGCACCGTCGGCATCAGCCTCTACATCGCGCTGCTCGGGCTGCTCTCGCTGCTCATCGGCTCGGTCATCCGGCACTCCGCGGGCGCCATCACCATCATGATCGGCGTGGTGCTCGCGCCGCTGGTGCTCGCGCTGTTCATGGCGTCGGAGTCGCTGCACGACGTGCGCGAGTGGCTCTTCGAGTACTCGATCCCGAACCAGCTCAGCGTCTTCTACGCCAACTCGCTGACCGAGTCCGGCCCGTCCGGCTGGGACCCGCTGTGGATCGTCCTGGGCCTGACGGCGGCGGTGTACGCGGGCACGTACGCGCTGCTGCAGAGCCGGGACGTGTGACCCGGCCGGCTCAGAACCTCGGCGCGTTACGGGACCGCCGCACCCGCGTGGTGCGGCGGTCCTTCGCGTTCCAGCACGCCTTGTGCCAGTGCCGGCGGTCGTCGACGCCCGCGTGCTCCGGCCAGGCCACCACGTGCGGCACGCCGGAGGGGATCAGCTGGTCGCAGCCCGGGCAGCGGTAGGTCTTGCCCTCCGCGCTGGCCCCGGCGACATGCCGGACGCTCCACTCCTCGCCCTGCCAGTTCTCCGTGGACTGCCAGCCGCCGTACCGGCCGGCGTGATCGTCCTCGGCGCTCCGGCCCGACGATCCGGCTGCCTTCGGTCGGTTGCGACGCGGGGACACGGGACACCTCTCGGGGCTCTACAGGAAGGACGGCTGCATCCAGCCTACGCGCCGCCGAGCGGGGTACGCGTAGTGCACCAACCCGTACAACTCCCCCTCCAGCGCGACCCATTCTGCAGACAATCGGCAAATCTCTCCGCCAGGCCGTGTCCTGGGCACGTGTCAGACGGTTATGCCGGGTGGGGGAGCTCCGGGTCGGAGCCAAGGAAGCAGGAAATGCGATGCACGTAGGAAGTTTTGTGCTGGCCGCCCAGTTCCCGGGCCAGGGCCCGGGAGAGGCGCTGCACCGGGCGGTCCGCTCGGCGGAGGTCGCCGAGCGGTCCGGGCTGGACGCGGTATGGCTGGCCGAGCACCACTTCGTGCCCTACGGCACATGCCCGTCCGCGATCACCCTGGCCGCGCTGCTGCTCGGCCGCACCCGCCGCATCCGGGTCGGCACGGCGGTCAGCGTACTCCCCACCGCGCACCCGGTCGCCCTCGGCGAGCAGGCGGCGCTGCTGCACCTGACCAGCGGCGGCCGGTTCACCCTGGGCGTCGGGCGCGGCGGCCCCTGGGTGGACCTGGAGGTGTTCGGCATGGGACTGGAGGCGTACGAACACGGGTTCCCGGAGTCGCTCGATCTGCTGCTCCGCTGGCTGGGCGAACCGTCCGTGGCGGCCTCCGGGGAGCGGTTCTCCTTCCGTGAGGTGCCGGTCGTGCCCCGTCCGTCGGAGGCGCTGACGGACACCCCCGGCCCCGAGGTCGTCCTCGCCTGCACCTCGCCGTCGAGCGTGCGGCTGGCCGCCGAGCGCGGGCTGCCGATGCTGCTCGGCATGCACATCGGGGACGAGGAGAAGGCCGAGATGGTCGCCCTGTGGCGGCGCTGCGCCCGCGCGGCGGGCCGGCCGGCCGAGGAGATCGCGGGCGCCGCCCATGTCTCCGCCGGGGTGTGCCAGCTCGCCGACCGGCGCACGGACGCGGTGGAGACGCTGCTGAAGGCGATGCCGGGCTGGCTGAAGCAGGGGCTCGACGCCCATGTCACGGTGGACGGACGGGCACGCGCGATGCGCGACCCGCACGCCTACACCGAACTGCTCTGCGGCCTGCACCCGGTGGGCACCCCGCGGCTCGCCGCCGACCGGCTCGCGGCCACCTCGGAGCGCACCGGCATCTCCCGCTTCGCCCTCCTGACGGAAGGCTCGGGCGACCTCGCGGCCACGGAGGAGACCCTGCGGCGGCTGGGCGCCGAGGTGCTGCCCCAACTGCGCTGACCCGCCCCGACGGGCAAGCCACCTGGGGGGCTTGCCGCCCCGGTACCGAATGCACCTCCCGCGGATGGAGCGGCAAGCCGACGGCTCTCCGTCTCGCGGCCGTACCGAACCGCGTCAGCAGTCCCGAAGCTCCGGCGACTGGTTCAGCAACTGGTTGCGCACCGACGTGAAGCGGGCCAACGTCTCGTCCACCGAGGCGTCCAGCGGGAACACCGCCACCCGGTGGCAGTTCTGGAAGGCCAGCCGCACGCCGAAGTGCCGCTGCAGCGCGCCGCGGATGGCGTCACTCGCGAGCGCACGCAACAGCTGACCGCGTGCCTGCTCGTCCGGCGGGGGCGTCTGGTTGTCGGCGAAGGGGCCGCCGTCCACCTTCAGCTGGGCCACCAGGGAGCTGATCATCTCCCATGCGTAGGGCAGGGAGGTCCGGACGCAGTCGACGAAGTCTGCTTCGTCGACCTCGCCTCGCTCGGCCTGTTCGAGTAGGGCCGGTGAGACGTCGAGCGACATGGGTTCTCCTCTCGCACCCCCGAAGCACAGGGGTTGCCGGACAGATGTGGGAGTTCGCGATTTCGAACACGCTCAGTACATGAGCCGCAACCTCCCGTTCTCTACGGTAGGCAACGGTCGGTGACCACACCAGCAGAATGCGTATATGGAACGGTCTGCTCATGCTCACTATCGGCCAGGGATGAACAAGAGTTTCCAGTGACAATTGGGGCGATTCACAGGGAGCGGGATGGGCGGATCGCGTGCACCGGCGCGCGTCGAGTAGCGTTGCGGACCATGCGTCTCGTCATTGCCCGGTGCTCGGTCGACTACGCCGGCCGGCTCACCGCCCACCTGCCCACGGCGCCCCGCCTGATCCTGGTCAAGGCGGACGGCAGCGTCTCCATCCACGCCGACGACCGGGCCTACAAGCCCCTCAACTGGATGTCGCCGCCCTGCACCCTGAAGGAGGGGACCGGTGAGGACGAGGGCGTGTGGACCGTCGTCAACAAGGCGGGCGAGAAACTGATCATCACGATGGAGGAGATCCTCCACGACTCCTCGCACGAACTCGGCGTGGATCCCGGCCTGATCAAGGACGGCGTGGAAGCGCACCTCCAGGAGCTGCTCGCCGACCGCATCGAGACGCTGGGCGAGGGCTACACCCTCATCCGCCGCGAGTACATGACCGCGATCGGCCCGGTGGACATCCTGTGCCGGGACGCCGACGGCGGGACGGTCGCCGTGGAGATCAAGCGCCGGGGCGAGATCGACGGCGTGGAGCAGCTCACCCGTTACCTGGACCTGCTGAACCGCGACCCCCACCTGGCCCCGGTCCGCGGCGTCTTCGCCGCCCAGGAGATCAAGCCCCAGGCCCGCGTCCTCGCCACCGACCGCGGCATCCACTGCCAGATCCTGGACTACGACGCCCTGCGCGGCATCGAGGACGACAAGCTCCGCCTGTTCTAGCCGACGGCTCCTGTCGTCCCTCTCCCGAGGCGGCCGTCACATCACCGTGGCGGCCGTCCCGGGCGCGGTCTGCGACGCGGACGCGCTGCTCGACGTCTCTCCGGCGGAGCCGGTCGTGCCCGCGTCCGTGCCACCCGTCGTCGTGCCGCCGCTGTCGCCGCCCGTGGTGGTGCCGGTCGTGCCACCGGTGTCGCCGCCCGTCGTACCGCCGGTGTCGCCGCCGGTCGTGCCGCCCGTGGAGCCGCCGCCGGTGCTGCCGCCCGTCGAGCCGCCCGAGGTCGTGCCGCCGGACGTCGTACCGCCCGTCGAGCCGCCGCTGGTCGTGCCGCCCGTGGAGCCGCCGCCGGTGCTGCCGCCGGTCGAGCCGCCCGAGGTCGTACCCCCCGTCGTACCGCCGCTCGACGAGCCCGTCGAGCCGGACGGCTTGGGGGACTTGGACGGGGAGTGGGAGGGGGAGCCGGAGCCGGACGGGTCGATGCTCTCCGAGGGCCGGGCCGTGTCCGACGGCGCGGCCGGGTCGTCCGCCGTGCCGTACGTGCCGTCGGGGCCCGGCGAGGCGGGCCGGCCCGGGGCGCTGCCGGTACTCCCCGTGCCGCCGGTGTCGCCGGTGCCGGTCGGGTCCGTGCCCAGGCCGCCGTCGCCGATGTCCTGGCCCGCGGACGGGTTGGCGTCGACCTTGCCGGCCGGGTTGCGGTCGGCGTTGTCGGAGGACGTCATACCGAGCGTGACGACCGTGCCGAGCACGGCGGCGAGCAGCGCGCCGGCGCCGGCCGCCACCAGGTTGCGCCGGGCCATGCGCCGCAGGCCGGCGACCCGGCTCGCGGGCCGCGGGAGCTGCTGGGTGACCAGGGTGTCGGCCGCGGGGGCGTACGCCGGCGGCGCCGGCCGCTCGTCCCGGGCCTCCGGCACCTCCTCCGCCATCGGCACCGGCAGCCCGGGGGCCCGGCCGGTGCGGTCGGCGAGCAGCGCGAGGGCGCGGCGGCCGGCGACCGCGCCCCGCTTGTCGGCGAGGGCGCCGCGCAGCCCGCCCGAGGCCTCCAGCTCGGCGCGGGCCCGGTCGAGCTGTCCGGTGCAGAGCGCGAGGATGCCCAACTCATGGTGGAAATAGGCTTGTTCGGGTACCTCGCCGGCCAGCCGGGAGGCTTCCGCGCCGGACCGCAGGGCCCGTTCCCAGGCGCTCCAGTGAAGTCCGGCGGCGAAGGCGGGCGCGGCCGTGCGGGCCAGCCGTACGGCGCTGCTCTCCTCGCCCTCGACGGGCGGGGACGTCTGCGGTACGGCGGCGGCGAGCGCGGCCAGGACCGCGTCGGCCTCCATGCACACCCGTTCCGGGGTGACGGAGGGGTGTCCGGCCCACCAGGCGTAGTGCTGGGCGGCGGTGAGGGCGAGCTCGGGGGCGTCGTCGGCGTATCCGGCGGCCTCCAGCTGGGTCTGCACGCCGGCCGCGAGCCGGTAGCGGGAGCCGACCCGGGAGACCAGGCCGCACCCCGCCAGTTCGCCGAGGGCGGCGTCCGCGTGGGTGTCGCCGACCAGGGCGGGCAGGTGCGCCTGGTGGGGTATCTCGCCGCCGAGGGCGACCGCGAAGCGGAGGGTGGCGCGGGCGGAGGCGCTGAGCCGGGAGGCGAGCAGCGGGGCGGGCGCCGCGGCCTCGCCGAGGGCCGGCAGCGGAACGTCGTCCTCAAGGTCCACGGACGGATCCGCCGGCGGGCGCACGTCCTCGAAGACGCCGTACTCGTCCACCGCGCCGGTGCCGGCCCGCAGCTGGTCGCGCTGCCGGAGCAGGGCGCCGGCCTGGACGAACCGCAGGGGCAGTCCCTCGGACTCGAACCACAGGTCGCCGGCCCAGTTGGCCTCCTCCTCGGTGAGCACCCGGCCGACGGTCCGCTCCAGGATCTCCACGCCGGCGGCGCGGTCGAGGCCGGCGAGGAAGACCTCCTCCACCTCCGACTCGGCGGAGGGGGCGGGCACATCGGGGGTGGCACCGAGCAGGAACGCGCACTCGGGGGTGGCGTCGAGCACCTCGTCCAGGAGGGCGCCGCCGAACTCCAGGTCGTCCAGGACGACGACCGCGCCGATCTCGCGGACGCAGGCGACCAGTTCGTCCCGGTCGGGGCGGTGGCGCGGGGCGTCGTGGACGGCGTGGAACAGGTCGTGCAGCACGTCACCGGCGGTGCGGCGGAAGCCGCTCAGGCGGACCACGCCGTCGGGGGCGAGGTCCAGGCAGTCCTCGGCGACCAGGTCGAGCAGGGCGGTACGGCCGGATCCGGCCGGGCCGGTGAGGCGGACCGAGCGGCCCCGGGCGAGCAGGCGGACCAGGCGCTCGCGTTCGTCCTGGCGTTCCAGCAGGGAGAGCACCGGCTGGGCGGGGCCGGGCGGTACGGGCGGCCGGGCGGCGCGTTCGGTCTCGGCGCGTTCGTCGGCGGTGCGCTTGCGGGGCCTGCCGGGGCGCTGGGCCGGCGAACAGGGTTCTATCTCGCTGCCGTCGACCGGGTTGACCGTCAGCTGGAGGTCGCCGGAGACGAGCTGGACCATGCGGGCGGGTGCGGGCGTGCCCGGGGCGAAGTCGGCGGTGAGGGATTCCCGGGGCGGGCGGCGGCCGTGTGTCTGACCGTGGGCCTCGGGTCCCGGGTTGGTCGGGTCGATCGAGTCGATCGGGTCCATGGGTTCAAGCCCCCCAAAAGCGTCGTGTGCCCGTGTTACGGCCCTCCCGGCCTTGTCGCACACCGCGCTGTCGCTTATGGTCCGGGCCCGCTCGGTCGAGGGTTGCGAGACGGCGGGCGACCGCACCCTAAACCTTCGCCCAGTATCTCCGACAAGGCGGGGTGCCGTGCGGTCCGAGACGTCACGGTCTTATGAGGATTGCCCTCGACGTGCGCTTCGGCGGATGCGCCCGGGTCTCTCCCGGCACCCGGTTCGCCTCGTACGTCGCTCGTTGCGCCTCGTACGCCGCCCGGTTCACCCCCGTACGCGCCTCACACCCGGGGCAGCGACTCCACCCCGATGCCGCCCTCGATGGCGAGGATGCGGTGCAGCCGGGTGGCCACCAGCAGGCGCTGCATCTGCGGCGGTACGCCACGCAGCACCAGGCGGCGCCCGCAGCGGCCGGCCCGCCGGTGGGCGCCCATGATCACCCCGAGCCCGGTGGCGTCCCAGGAGTCCAGTTCGGACAGGTCGAGCACCAGGTCGCCGACTCCGGTGTCGACGGCCGAGTGCAGGGCCGTACGGGCGTCCGCCGCGCTGCGGACGTCGAGGCGGCCCCCGACGACCAGCTCGGCGTGGTCGCCCCTGATGTGCATATGCGCTCCCCGTTGAGTGCGGTTGGCGTACTCGATGACGGTGCTGTGCAACGTCTGACTGTTCGGGTGGCGGTGCGGTTGCTGTTTGTAAGCGAACCGATACCGAATTCACCCCGGGGGGTGATACTCCCGGGGCGGGTGTGCGTGGGCGGGTTGACTCAGTACGTGTAGAAGCCCTGCCCGCTCTTGCGGCCGATGTCACCGGCATCCACCATCCGGCGCATCAGCTCCGGCGGGGCGAACTTCTCGTCCTGGGTCTCGGTGTAGATGTTGCCGGCGGCGTGCAGCAGGATGTCCACGCCGGTGAGGTCGGTGGTGGCCAGCGGACCCATGGCGTGGCCGAAGCCCAGCTTGCAGGCGAGGTCGATGTCCTCGGCGGTCGCGACGCCGGACTCGTAGAGCTTGACGGCCTCGACGACGAGGGCGGAGATCAGCCGGGTGGTGACGAAGCCGGCCACGTCCCGGTTGACGACGATGCAGGTCTTGCCGACGGACTCGGCGAACTCCCGGGCGGTGGCGAGGGTTTCGTCGCTGGTCTTGTAGCCGCGGACCAGCTCCACGAGCTGCATCATCGGCACCGGCGAGAAGAAGTGCACGCCGACGACCCGCTCGGGGTGCTCGGTGGCCGCGGCGATCTTCGTGATCGGGATGGCGGAGGTGTTGGAGGCGAGCACGGCGTCCTCGCGCACGAGCTTGTCGAGCGCGCGGAAGATCTCGTGCTTGACCTCCAGCTTCTCGAAGACGGCCTCCACGACGATGTCGGCGTCGGCGGCGGCGTCCAGGTCGGTGGTCGGGGTGATGCGCGCGAGGGCGGCCTCGGCGTCCTCGGCCGCCAGCCTGCCCTTGCCGACGAACTTGTCGTACGAGGCCTTGATGCCGTCGGTGCCGCGCTGCAGTGCCTCGTCGGTGACGTCCCGCAGGACGACGTCCCAGCCCGCCTGTGCGGCGACCTGGGCGATGCCGGAACCCATGAGACCGGCCCCGATGACGGCGAGCTTCCGTGCCACTCCGACTCCCTTGAACGCGGTGAAGGTCTGCCTCTCGGCGGACCATAGCGCTCCGGCGCCGCTGTGTGACCGGTAAGTAACGCGCGTCACGTCTCATTTGACGGACATCACACCGGCAGGGGTCAGTCCACGCCTCGGACGGCGTAGTTGAGCACCTTTTCGCTCAACAGGTCCTCGATGTCGTCGAGGAGTACGAGTACCTCTCGTGACACTTCGGCCGGTTTGCGCCCGGCGAGCATCTCGCGTCCGATGGTGACGAAGACCGCCTGATGGATCCAGCAGATCTGACCGGCCATCAGGTTCGGCAGCGGATCGTCGTCGGCGGCGGCGGTCTCCTCCCGCAGGGCCGCCTCCAGGGTGTCGTGCATCTCCTGCTGCAGGCTCCACAGCCGGGAGCGCAGCGGCGGCGCGTCCTGGATGACGCGCATGAAGCGGTCGTAGCCCTCCAGCAGGCCGACCCTGGGCGAGACGGCCTCGACCTCCCCGCGCAGTTCGCGCAGCACGGCGCGCGCGGCGGACTCGCCGGCGTCCCGGCCCCGGACCCAGCGGGCCAGCCGGTCGGCCACCCCGGCCGAGCGGTCGAAGAAGAGGTCCTCCTTGGCCGGGAAGTAGTTGTAGACGGTGTTGACGGAGACGTTCGCGGCCTCGGCGATCTCCGCGACGGTCACCGCCTCGAAGCCGCGCTCCAGGAACAGTCCCGTGGCGACATCCGAGATGTACTGCCGGGTCTGCCGCTTCTTCCGTTCCCTGAGCCCCTCTGCCATGCCCGCATCCTAACTTCGCTGGGCCAACTGAAAACTTGGTGTCATTGCAAAATTTCAGGGACTCTGTTTTTCTGTGGGCATGGCAGTCATCAGTACGGCGGGCCTCGCCCGCACCTTCCGGACCAAGGCCGGGCCCGTCGACGCCGTCCGCGGCATCGACCTCACCGTCCGCGAGGGAGAGATCCTCGGCTTCCTCGGCCCCAACGGCGCCGGCAAGACGACCACCCTGCGGATGCTCACCACACTCCTGAAGCCGACCGGCGGCGCGGCCACGGTCGCCGGCTGCGACCTGGCGACCGATCCGGCGGGGGTGCGCCGGGCGAGCGGCTATGTCGCCCAGTCCGGCGGAGTGGACCCGCAGATCACCGTGCGGGAGGAGCTGGTCACCCAGGGCCGGCTGTACCGCCTGCCGAAGGCCGAGGCGGTCGCGCGCGCCGGGGAGCTGGCGCGGGAGCTGGACCTCACCGGGCTCCTCGACCGAAGGACCGGCGCGCTCTCGGGAGGCCAGCGGCGCCGCCTGGACATCGCGATGGCGCTCACCCACCGCCCGAAGGTGCTGTTCCTGGACGAGCCGACGACCGGCCTGGACCCCGGCAGCCGCGCCGACCTGTGGGACCTGGTCCGCCGGCTGCGCGACGAGCACGGTACGACCGTCTTCCTCACCACCCACTACCTGGACGAGGCCGACGCCCTCGCCGACCGGCTGGTGATCGTCGACCGGGGCACGGTCGCCGCCGAGGGCACCCCGGGCGCGCTGAAGCTGGAGTACGGCGGCTCGATCGACGCCTCGCTCCAGGACACGTTCCTCGCCGTCACCGGCCGCGGGCCCTCCCCGGCCGACTCCGCCCCCGTCGCCGTATAGGACCGCGCACATGCTCCTCCACGACACGGCCCTGATCTACGGCCGCTATCTCCGCCAGTCCCTGCGCTCCCGCTTCGCCCTGCTCTTCGGCGTGCTGACGCCGCTGCTCTACCTGCTCTTCTTCGGCCCGCTGCTCACCGGTCTGCCGCTGGGCGGGCAGGGCAGCTCCTGGCAGGTGCTGGTCCCCGGGCTGCTGCTGCAGCTCGGCCTGTTCGGGGCCCTGTTCGCCGGGTTCACCGTCATCATCGAGAACGGGCAGGGGGTGGTGGAGCGGATGCGGGTGACCCCGGTGAGCCGGCTCGCCCTGCTGCTCGGCCGGGTGCTGCGGGACGCCACGGTGTTCGTCTTCCAGGCGGTGCTGCTGGTGCTGGCCGCGCTGGTGATGGGCCTGCGCGCGCCGCTGGCCGGCATTCTGGTCGGCTTCGCCTTCGTCGCCCTGCTCACGCTCTCGCTGGCCTCGGTGTCGTACGCGCTCGGCATGAAGGTCCGCACCCCGCAGGAGTTCGGCCCGCTGATCAACGCGGTGTCGATGCCGTCGATGCTGCTGTCCGGCCTGATGCTCCCGATGACGCTCGCGCCCACCTGGCTGGACGTGCTCTCGCACTTCGTCCCGTTCCGCTATCTGGTGGACGCCGTCCGCGACGCCTACGTGGGCCACTACACGAGCGCGCACATGCTCTACGGCGTCCTGGTCGCCGTCGGCTTCTCGGCGCTGGCCGTGACGGTGGGCACACGGGTGTTCCGGACGGCCGGGGCGTAACTACGCTGGCCGCATGGTCAATCTGACGCGCATCTACACCAGGACCGGCGACCAGGGCACCACCAGCCTCGGCGACATGAGCCGGGTGCCCAAGACGGACCTCAGGATCTCCGCCTACGCGGACGCCAACGAGGCCAACGCGGTCATCGGCACCGCGATCGCGCTGGGCGGTCTGGAGGAGGAGATCGTCGCGGTCCTCACCCGCGTCCAGAACGACCTGTTCGACGTGGGTGCGGACCTGTCGACGCCGGTGGTGGAGAACCCGCAGTTCCCGCCGCTCAGGGTGGAGCAGTTCTACATCGACCGGCTGGAGGCGGACTGCGACCGCTTCAACGAGCGGCTGGAGAAACTGCGCTCCTTCATCCTGCCCGGCGGCACCCCGGGCGCGGCCCTGCTCCACCAGGCGTGCACGGTCGCACGCCGGGCCGAGCGCTCCACCTGGACGGCCCTGGAGGTGCACGGCGAGACGATGAACCCGCTCACCGCGACCTACCTCAACCGCCTCTCCGACCTGCTGTTCATCCTGGCCCGCAGCGCCAACCGGGAGACCGGCGACGTGCTGTGGGTGCCGGGCGGGGAGCGCTGACCGCCGCCGCGGTCAGTCGCCGGTCCGGCCGTCGGTCAGCTCGCGCAGGATGTCGATGTGGCCGTTGTGCCGGGCCGTCTCCTCGATGAGGTGCAGCACGATCCAGCGGAGGTCGACCGCGCTGCCGTCGTCCCGCTTCCGCTGTGCCTTGGTGTCCAGGTCGTGCGCGGCGATCAGCTCGTTGTGCCGCGCGCATTCCTCGGCGTACTCGTCGAGCAGCCGGGACAGCGGGAGGTCGACGGCGATCCGCATCTCGCGGTCGGGGTCCTCGTCGGTCCAGGGGCCCTCGTCCTCCTCCCCCAGGAAGACGACCCGGAACCAGTGGTACTCGACCCAGCGCAGATGGCTGATCAGTCCGCTCAGCGTCATCAGCGGCGAACCGGGCAGGTGCGCCCTGCGGGCGTCCTCGTCGGAGAGGTCCTCGCACTTTTCGCGCGCGGTGGCGCGGACGTAGTCGAGGAAGGTGGTCAGCTGGGTGCGCTCGTCCCAGGCGGGAGGCGTGTCGGTGCGTGTCATCGCCGCGATGATGAACCGGCGCCCGACTCGCTGTCGACCGGATTTTCGACGGCCTTGCCCCGGGGCTCCTGCTTGGGGAAGACGGTGTAGCTGACGGCGATGACCAGGTTGATGCCGATCACCCACAGCATGCGCAGCTGCCACGCCCGCAGCGAGCCGGTGTCGCCGTCGCCGCCGACGTACCAGACGGCGGCCTGGAGCAGCGCGCAGGCGACCAGCGAGGCCAGGATCCAGCGGCCCGCGACCTTCCACTCGTGGACCGCGCGGGCCGTGCCGTACTTCGGCGGCCTGACCGGCGGCGGGCCGCCGGCGAAGCGGTGGGCCACCCGGGCGTCGGCCCACTTGATGGTGGAGTGGCCGAGACCGACCGTGAAGCCGATGTAGACCGCGGCGAGGCCGTGCCGCCAGTCGGGTTCGGCGCCGTTCTTGAGGTCGATCGCGGTGACGGCGAAGAGCACGACCTCCAGCAGCGGCTCGCACAGCAGCAGGGCCAGGCCGGTGCGCGGCATCCGCAGCGCGTACCGGAAGGCCAGCCCGGCCGCCAGCAGCACCCAGAACGCCACCTCACAGGCGATGATCAGTCCGACGATCACGTTTCGCTCCCCTCGTTCACCCTTCCAGGCTCCCGGCCGGATCCGCCGGTTTCGTCGTCGGCGCAGAGGAATCCGCGGGTAAGCGAAAGTCGCAGTACGGCACCCTTCCCCGGGTGCAGGCGGCCCGCCCCGGCGCCGTGTTGGATAAGGGGCATGGCCCGCACGCTCCCCCGCCCGCACCACGACGACTGGTACATCGCCGTGGGCGGACTGCTCGGCGGGGTGCTGCTGTGGGCGCTGGGGATCCATCCGCGCGTGTCCTCGGACGACCTGGTGCTGTGGGGCGCGCCCTGGGCGCCGCTGGTGCCGCTGGCGGTGACGGCGGCGTGCGAGCCGTTGCGCCGCATCCGGCCGCGCACCGGCCTGCTGATCGGTACCGGCGCGCTGGCCCTGGACACGGTGACCCTCGGCAGCATCGTCACGATCGTGCTGTACACCGACCTGGTGTACGCGGCCGTCCTGTACGGCACCCCGGCCTCCGCCCGCCGCATCCCGTGGATCACCGGGATGCTCACGGTCCTCGGCGGGGTGGTCCCGGCGGCGCTGTGGCGGGATCCGCAGGGGCTGCTGATCGGGGTGGGCATCGGGGTGGTGGCGCTGGCCCCCGCCGCCACCGGGGCGACCGTGCGCGACCACCGCGAGGCCGCCGAGGCCGCCCGGCTGCGCGCCGAACAGACCGCGCTGCTGGCCGAGATGGACCGCACGCAGGCGGTCACCGCCGAACGGGCCCGGATGGCCCGCGAGTTGCACGACATGGTGGCCAACCATCTGTCGGCCATCGCCATCCACTCCACGGCGGCGCTCTCCCTGGACGACCCGAAGACCACCCGGGACGCGCTGGCCGTCATCCGGGAGAACAGCGTGGCGGGTCTGGCCGAGATGCGCCGGCTGATCGGCATCCTGCGCACCGGCTCCGGCGATCGGGAGCCCGCCGCTTCCCCCACGCTGGACGGCCTCGGCGCCCTGGTCGACCGGGCTCGGGCGGGCGGCCTGGACGTCACCCTGGACGCCGGTCACGGCAAGGTGCCGGCGCCGGTGGAACTGGCCGCCTACCGGATCGTGCAGGAGTCGCTGACCAACGCCCTCAAACACGCGGCGAAGGGGCGCGTCCAGGTCTCCCTCCGGCAGCACAGCGACCTGCTGGACATCCGGGTGACCAGCCCCTACCGGCCCGGCGACGGCCCCCGCGCACCCGGCTCCGGCTCCGGCCTCACCGGGATGCGCGAGCGGGCCGCGCTGCTCGGCGGCGCGTTCGAGGCCGGGCCGCGGGGCGCCCAGTGGGCCGTACGCGCCACCCTGCCGCTCACCGAAGGAGACTGAAGCATGATCCGTGTCCTGGTCGCCGAGGACCAGTCCGCCGTCCGTGCCGGGCTCGTCCTGATCCTGCGCAGCGCGCCGGACATCGAGGTGGTCGGGGAGGCGGAGGACGGCGAGCGGGCGGTCGAACTGGCCCGGAGCCTGCGGCCGGACCTGATCCTGATGGACGTTCAGATGCCCCGCCTGGACGGGGTCTCCGCGACCCGGCGGGTCGTCGCCGAGGGGCTCGCGGATGTGCTCGTGCTGACCACCTTCGACCTGGACGAGTACGTGTTCGGCGCGCTGCGGGCGGGCGCGGCCGGATTCCTGCTGAAGAACACCGAGGCGAGGGATCTGCTGGAGGCGGTACGGACGGTGGCGCGCGGGGAGGGGATCGTCGCGCCGGCCGTGACCCGGCGGCTGATCGCCGAGTTCGCCGCGGCGCCGGCGCGGGAGGCGGGGGCCGACCCGGCCGTGCTGGAGGACCTCACCCGGCGGGAGCGGGAGGTGCTGGGCTGTATCGGCGAGGGGCTGTCGAACGCGGAGATCGCGGCCCGCCTGGACATGGCGGAGGGCACGGTGAAGACGCACGTCAGCCGGTTGCTGGCCAAGCTGGAGCTGCGCAGCCGGGTGCAAGCCGCCGTCCTCGCCCGGGAGTTGGGGGTCTAGTACCGCTCGGCACCGCTCCGCCCCGGAATGGTCCAGACCTATTGACCTGTGGTCCAGACCTTTCTACCCTCGCAGCACCGTGGGCGTGAAGGCTCAGTCATGCCCCTGACACCCCCGATGACGAGGGAGGCGCAGCATGCGCTTCAGACACAGAGCCGCGGCAGGGTTCGCGACCCTGTTGCTCCCCCTGGCCGGTCTGGTCGGTCTCGCGAGCCCCGCGCAGGCCGCGACGAACGCGACGGCCGGCTTCACCAAGACGAGCGACTGGGGAACCGGCTTCGGTGGTCAGTGGACCATCAAGAACACCGGTACCAGCAGCATCAGCTCCTGGACCATCGAGTGGGACTTCCCCTCCGGCACGTCCGTCACCTCCGCCTGGGACGCGGACGTCACCGGCTCCGGCACCCACTGGACGGCGAAGAACAAGTCCTACAACGGCACCATCGCCCCCGGCGCCACCGTCTCCTTCGGCTTCAACGGCGCGGGCTCCGGCTCCCCGTCCAACTGCAAGCTGAACGGCGACAGCTGCGACGGTACGACGGTCCCGGGTGACGCGGCCCCGTCCGCCCCCGGCACCCCGACCGCCTCCTCCGTCACCGACACCTCGGTGAAGCTCGGCTGGAGCGCGGCCACCGACGACAAGGGCGTCAAGAACTACGACGTGCTGCGCGACGGCACCAAGGTCGCCACGGTCACCACCACGTCGTACACCGACACCGGCCTGACCGCCGGCACCGACTACTCCTACACCGTGCGGGCCCGCGACACCGCCGACCAGACCGGCCCGGTCAGCGGCGCGGTCAAGGTGCACACCACCGGCGGCGGCACCACTCCCCCGCCCAGCGGCGACAAGGTCAAGCTCGGCTACTTCACCGAGTGGGGCATCTACGGCCGCAACTACAACGTCAAGAACCTGGTGACGTCCGGCTCCGCGTCGAAGATCACGCACATCAACTACGCCTTCGGCAACGTCACCGGCGGCAAGTGCGCGATCGGCGACTCCTACGCCGACTACGACAAGGCGTTCACCGCCGACCAGTCCGTCAGCGGCACCGCCGACACCTGGGACCAGCCGCTGCGCGGCAACTTCAACCAGCTGCGCCAGCTGAAGGCGAAGTACCCGAACATCAAGGTGCTGTGGTCCTTCGGCGGCTGGACCTGGTCCGGCGGCTTCGGCGAGGCCGCGAAGAACCCGGCCGCCTTCGCCCAGTCCTGCTACGACCTGGTCGAGGACCCGCGCTGGGCCGACGTCTTCGACGGCATCGACATCGACTGGGAGTACCCGAACGCCTGCGGCCTGAGCTGTGACACCTCCGGTGCCGCCGCCTACAAGAACCTGATGGCCGCGCTGCGCGCCAAGTTCGGCTCGAACAACCTGGTCACCGCCGCGGTCACCGCCGACGGCTCGGCCGGCGGCAAGATCGAGGCCGCGGACTACGCGGGCGCCGCCCAGTCCGTCGACTGGTACAACGTGATGACGTACGACTTCTTCGGCGCCTGGGACGCCAAGGGCCCGACCGCCCCGCACTCCCCGCTCACCTCGTACGACGGCATCCCGAAGGCGGGCTTCACCACCGCCGACGCGATGGCCAAGTTCAAGTCGATCGGCGTGCCCGCGAGCAAGCTGCTCATCGGCATCGGCTTCTACGGCCGCGGCTGGACCGGCGTCACCCAGGACGCCCCCGGCGGCACCGCCACCGGCCCGGCGGCCGGCACCTACGAGCAGGGCATCGAGGACTACAAGGTGCTCAAGACGTCCTGTCCGGCGACCGGCACGATCGCGGGTACGGCGTACGCGCACTGCGGCAGCAACTGGTGGTCGTACGACACTCCGGCCACCATCGCGACCAAGATGGCGTGGGCCAAGAACCAGGGCCTCGGCGGCGCCTTCTTCTGGGAGTTCAGCGGTGACACCAGCAACGGCGAACTGGTGAGCGCCATCAGCAACAACCTGTAAGAGCGAACAGAACCACTTAAGCGACGTTGACGCTCCCCCCAGACTTCGTCCGGGGGGACCCCCACCCAGCGAGTGAATGTGGCTACGCCACATTCACTCGCTGTCCGGGCGGGGCTGCTTCCAGCCACGCGAGAAACCCGGTCAGCGCGTCTTCGCTCATGGCGAGTTCGAGGCGGGTGCCCCGGTGCGTACAGGCCAGCACCACCGCGTCCGACAGCAGCGCCAGCTCCTCCTCGCCCTCGGGCAGCCGGCGGCCGGCCACCTCGATCTGCGCGCGCTCCAGGACGCGGCGGGGGCGAAGCGCGTAGGAGAAGACCCGGTACCACTCGATGCGGTCGCCGTTGTAGCGGGCGACGCCGTAGCTCCAGCCCTTGCCGCCCGCGTCCGGTTTCTCCGCCACGTCCCAGCGCAGCGAGCAGTCGAAGGTGCCGCCGGAGCGCTGGATGAGCCTGCGGCGCAGTCCGAACAGGAACAGCCCCACCACCACGAGCGCGACCACGATCCCGCACACAGTCAGAGCGAGGATCATCGGCACCGACCTCCTCGTCTCCTAGGAACTGCTTCTGTCACTGAGTAATGAAACGGAAAAAACACCTACATCTGCCTCAGCCGCGACCGGCACCGGATTGCTCCGGGCCGGCCGCGGCTGAGTGACGTCAACGTACAGCGCGGCTGGTTCAGCGCGCCGCCGCAGCACGCAGTCGGACGTCCGCGCGGCGTTCGGCGGCGGCGTCGCCCTCCGCCTTCGCGCGCTCCAGCTCCCGCTCCGTGCGCTGGACATCGATCTCGTCCGACAGCTCGGCGATCTCGGCCAGCAGGGACAGCTTGTCGTCCGCGAACGAGATGAAACCGCCGTGCACCGCGGCGACGACCGTTCCACCATCACTCGTACGGATGGTCACCGGGCCCGACTCCAGCACACCGAGCAGCGGCTGGTGACCGGGCATGACGCCGATGTCGCCGGACGTGGTGCGCGCGACGACCAGGGTGGCCTCACCGGACCAGACCTGGCGGTCGGCGGCGACCAGCTCGACGTGCAGCTCAGCAGCCAAGGGTGGCTCCTCGGGTCACCACCCGGCGGTAGTGCCGGGTGTTGGGGTCAATTCTAGAGGGCGTGGATGAGGGGGCGGGACGCACCCGCCCCCTCACACGAGCGCGAGGCTCAGGAGACGCCCAGCTCCTTGGCGTTGGCCTTGAGGTCCTCGAGGCCACCGCACATGAAGAACGCCTGCTCGGGGAAGTGGTCGTACTCACCGTCGCAGATCGCGTTGAACGCGGCGATCGACTCGTCGAGCGGCACGTCCGAGCCGTCCACGCCGGTGAACTGCTTGGCGACGTGGGTGTTCTGGGACAGGAAGCGCTCCACACGACGGGCACGGTGGACGACGAGCTTGTCCTCCTCGCCCAGCTCGTCGATACCGAGGATCGCGATGATGTCCTGGAGGTCCTTGTACTTCTGCAGGATCGTCTTCACGCGCATGGCCGCGTTGTAGTGATCCGCCGAGATGTAGCGCGGGTCCAGGATCCGGGACGTGGAGTCCAGCGGGTCCACGGCCGGGTAGATGCCCTTCTCGGAGATCGGACGGGACAGAACCGTCGTCGCGTCGAGGTGGGCGAAGGTGGTGGCCGGGGCCGGGTCGGTCAGGTCGTCCGCGGGGACGTAGATCGCCTGCATCGAGGTGATCGAGTGACCGCGGGTCGACGTGATGCGCTCCTGGAGGAGACCCATCTCGTCGGCCAGGTTCGGCTGGTAACCCACCGCGGACGGCATACGGCCGAGCAGCGTGGAGACCTCGGAACCGGCCTGCGTGAAGCGGAAGATGTTGTCGATGAAGAACAGCACGTCCTGCTTCTGGACGTCACGGAAGTACTCGGCCATGGTGAGGCCGGCCAGCGCGACGCGCAGACGGGTGCCCGGGGGCTCGTCCATCTGACCGAAGACCAGGGCGGTCTTGTCGATGACGCCGGAGTCCGACATCTCCTCGATGAGGTCGTTGCCCTCACGGGTGCGCTCACCGACACCGGCGAACACGGAGACACCGTCGTGGTTGTTGGCGACGCGGTAGATCATCTCCTGGATGAGCACCGTCTTGCCGACGCCGGCGCCGCCGAACAGGCCGATCTTGCCGCCCTTGACGTACGGGGTGAGCAGGTCGATGACCTTGACGCCCGTCTCGAACATCTCGGTCTTCGACTCGAGCTCGTCGAAGTTCGGGGCCTTGCGGTGGATGCCCCAGCGCTCGCCCTCGTACTGCTCGTCGACGTTCAGCACCTCACCGAGGGTGTTGAACACCTTGCCCTTGGTGAAGTCACCGACGGGCACCGTGATGGAGTTGCCGGTGTCGACGACCGGGGCCTGGCGGACCAGACCGTCGGTGGGCTGCATGGAGATGGTGCGGACCAGGCCGTCACCCAGGTGCTGGGCGACCTCCAGGGTCAGCGTCTTCTTCTCGCCGGCGTTGGCCGGGTCGGCCACCTCGACGTGAAGGGCGTTGTAGATGTCCGGCATCGCGTCGACGGGGAACTCCACGTCGACGACCGGGCCGATGACCCGGGCGACGCGGCCCGTAGCCGTCGCGGTCTCAACAGTGGTGGTCATTATCGGTCACTCCCCGCGGTCGCGTCGGCCAGGGCGCTCGCGCCACCGACGATCTCGCTGATTTCCTGGGTGATTTCGGCCTGGCGGGCCGCGTTGGCAAGACGGGAGAGCGTGTTGATCAGCTCGCCCGCGTTGTCGGTGGCCGACTTCATCGCGCGCCGCGTGGCGGCGTGCTTGGAGGCGGCCGACTGGAGCAGCGCGTTGTAGATCCGGCTCTCCACGTAGCGCGGCAGCAGGGCGTCGAGGACGTCCTCCGCCGACGGCTCGAAGTCGTACAGCGGGAGGATCTCGCCCTTGGGCTTGGCCTCCTCGGCGACCTCTTCGAGACGCAGCGGCAGCAGCCGGGCGTCGAGCGCGGTCTGCGTCATCATCGAGACGAACTCGGTGTAGACGATGTGGAGCTCGTCCACGCCGCCGTCCGCCGTCTCCTTCTCGATGGCCTCGATCAGAGGCTCCGCCACCTTCTTGGCGTCCGCGTACGACGGCTCGTCGGTGAAGCCCGTCCACGACTCCGAGATCTTGCGCTCACGGAAGTTGTAGTGGGCGACACCACGGCGGCCGACGATGTACGTGTCCACCTGCTTGCCCTCGCGCTCCAGGCGCTCGGTCAGCTGCTCCGCCGCCTTGATGGCGTTGGAGTTGAAGGCGCCGGCCAGACCGCGGTCGCTCGTGAGGAGCAGGACCGCGGCACGGGTCGGGTTCTCCGCCTCCGTGGTGAGCGGGTGCTTGGTGTTCGAACCCGTACCGACCGCCGTGACCGCGCGCGTCAGCTCGGTCGCGTACGGCGTGGAGGCCGCCACCTTGCGCTGCGCCTTGACGACGCGCGAGGCGGCGATCATCTCCATCGCCTTGGTGATCTTCTTGGTCGCGCTGACGGATCGGATGCGACGCTTGTAGACCCGGAGCTGGGCTCCCATGAGTCAGGTCCCTTCCTTACGTCACTTGGAAGCAGCGGCAGGAGTGTCCTCGCCGAGCAGCTTCCCGTCCGAGGTCTCGAACTGCTTCTTGAACTCCGCCACCGCGTCGTCGATCGCCTGGATCGTGTCGTTCGACATCTTGGCGCCCTCGCGGATGGAGGTGAGCAGGCCCGCCTCCTTGCGGTGCAGGTAGTCCAGCAGCTCGCGCTCGAAGCGGCGGATGTCGGCGACCGGGACGTCGTCCATACGGCCGTTGGTGCCGGCCCAGACGGAGACGACCTGGTCCTCGGTGGACATCGGCTGGTACTGGTCCTGCTTCAGCAGCTCGACCATGCGCTGACCGCGCTCCAGCTGCGCCTTGGAGGCCGCGTCCAGGTCGGAACCGAAGGCGGCGAACGCCTCCAGCTCACGGAACTGGGCGAGGTCCACACGGAGGCGGCCGGAGACCTGGCGCATCGCCTTGTGCTGCGCGGAACCACCGACTCGGGAGACGGAGATACCGACGTTCAGCGCGGGGCGCTGACCGGCGTTGAACAGGTCCGACTCCAGGAAGCACTGGCCGTCGGTGATGGAGATGACGTTGGTCGGGATGAACGCCGAGACGTCGTTGGCCTTGGTCTCGACGATCGGCAGACCGGTCATCGAGCCGGCACCCATGTCGTCGGAGAGCTTGGCGCAGCGCTCCAGCAGACGGGAGTGCAGGTAGAAGACGTCACCCGGGTAGGCCTCACGGCCCGGCGGGCGGCGCAGCAGCAGGGACACGGCGCGGTAGGCGTCGGCCTGCTTCGACAGGTCGTCGAAGATGATGAGGACGTGCTTGCCCTCGTACATCCACTGCTGGCCGATGGCCGAACCGGTGTACGGCGCCAGGTACTTGAAGCCGGCCGGGTCGGACGCCGGGGCGGCGACGATGGTCGTGTACTCCAGGGCGCCGTTCTCCTCCAGCGCGCGGCGCACGCCGGCGATGGTGGAGCCCTTCTGGCCGATGGCGACGTAGATGCAGCGGACCTGCTTCTTCGGGTCGCCCGTGCGCCAGTTGTCGCGCTGGTTGATGATCGTGTCGACGGCCAGGGCGGTCTTGCCGGTCTGGCGGTCACCGATGATCAGCTGACGCTGACCACGGCCGATCGGGGTCATCGCGTCCACGGCCTTGTAGCCGGTCTCCATCGGCTCGTGCACCGACTTGCGCTGCATGACCGTGGGGGCCTGCAGCTCGAGGGCGCGGCGGCCGGACGTCTCGATCTCGCCGAGGCCGTCGATCGGGTTGCCGAGCGGGTCGACGACACGGCCGAGGTAGCCCTCGCCGACCGCGACGGAGAGGACCTCACCGGTGCGCTGCACCGGCTGACCCTCCTCGATGCCGCTGAACTCACCGAGGACGATGGCACCGATCTCGCGCTCTTCCAGGTTCAGCGCGAGGCCGAGGGTGCCGTCCTCGAACTTCAGCAGTTCGTTGGCCATGGCCGAGGGCAGGCCCTCGACCTTCGCGATGCCGTCGCCGGCAAGGGTGACCGTACCGACCTCCTCGCGCGAGGCCGCGTCCGGCTTGTACGACTGGACGAAGGTCTCCAGTGCGTCCCGGATCTCCTCCGGCCGGATCGTGAGCTCCGCCATCTGGGTTCCCTGCTCTCCTTGTTGGGCCCGAAGTTTCACTTTGGGGGTCTGGGGGCGACCCCCAGGAATCCTCTGCACGGCCCAACCAGGGCCGTAAGTACGTACTGCTTTTCTCGAAATATCGAGTTGCTGCTAGCTCGCCATGCGGCGGGCGGCCTCGTCCAGCCGGTCCGCGAGCGAGCCGTTGATGACCTCGTCACCGACCTGCACCCGGATGCCTCCGACGACCTCGGGGTCGACGTCGAGGTTCAGGTGCATCCGACGCCCGTAGAGCTTGGTCAGAGCGGCGCCGAGGCGCTGCTTCTGTCCGTCGCTCAGCGGCACCGCCGAGGTGACGACGGCGACCAGGCGGTCCCGGCGCTCGGCGGCGAGCTTGGACAGGGACTCCAGTCCCGACTCCAGGCTACGTCCCCGCGGCGCGGTTACGAGGCGCGTCACCAGACGCTCGGTGGCCGGCTTGGCCCGCCCGCCGAGGAGCCGGTTCAGCAGCTCGGTCTTGGCCGAGGCGCCGGCGGCACGGTCGGTGAGCGCGGCACGCAGCTCGGTGCTGGAGGAGACGATCCGGCCGAACCGGAACAGCTCGTCCTCGACGTCGTCGAGGGTGCCCGTCTTCTCCGCCGCCGTGAGGTCGGCGATGTCCGCCAGCTCCTCCAGCGCGTCCACCAGGTCGCGGGGCTGCGACCAGCGGGAACGCGCCAGCCCGGACACCAGGTCGGCGGTCGGGCCGCTGACCTGGCCACCGACCAGACGCTGGACCAGCTGGGCCTTCGCCTCTCCGGGCTGCGCCGGGTCGGTGAGGACCCGGCGCAGGCCGGCCTCGCGGTCGAGCAGCGCGGTGACGGCCGCCAGCTCGTCGGCGAGCTTCGCGGCGTCCACGGACGTGGAGTCCGTCAGCGCGTCGAGACGCTCACGTGCGGCTGCCAGGGCCTCGCGGCTCGCTCCGTTCATCGCGTGGCCTCGGCCTTCTCCTCAAGCTCGTCGAGGAAGCGGTCGATCACACGGCTCTGGCGGGCGTGGTCCTCAAGGGACTCGCCGACGAGCTTGCCGGCCAGTTCGGTGGCGAGCCTGCCGACGTCCTGACGCAGCGCGGAGGCCGCGGTCTTGCGGTCGGCCTCGATCTGGGCGTGACCGGCGGTGACGATCTCCTCGCGCTGCCGCTGGCCCTCGGCCCGCATCTCGGCGATGAGCGCGGCACCCTGCTCCTGCGCCTCCTGACGCAGACGCGCGGCCTCGTGCCGGGCCTCGGCGAGCTGGGCCTTGTACTGCTCAAGGACGCTCTGGGCCTCGACCTTCATGGCGTCGGCCTCTTCGATGCCGCCTTCGATCGCCGCGCGACGCTCCTCCAGAACCTTGTTGATGTTCGGAAGCAGCTTCTTCCAGAAGAAGAAGAACACGATGGCGAAGGCGATGGTGCCGACGAGCAGCTCGGGGCCGGCCGGGATGAGCGGGTTCTGCTCCGTCTCCTCGGCCGCCAGCTGTGCCAGGTTGGCGATCACATCAGTGCCTTTCGTCGAAACGTGTCGGTGGGTGGCTCAATTACCGACCGAACACGAACGGCATAACGATGCCGATGAGGGCGAGCGCCTCACAGAAGGCGAAGCCCAGGATCTGGTTGGCGCGGATCAGACCGGCCGCCTCGGGCTGACGGGCGAGGGCCTGGGTGCCGTTACCGAAGATGATGCCGACGCCGATGCCGGGGCCGATGGCCGCGAGGCCGTAGCCGACGGAACCGAGGGAGCCGGAGACACCAGCGGCGAGTTCGATGGCAGCGGACATGCCGTTTCTTCCTTCTCTTTTACGGACCGGTGGGGGTTGGCCACCGGACGACCAGGGGTGGTGGTGTGACTCAGTGGTGCTCGGCGAGAGCGCCCTGAATGTAGGAGCAGGCGAGGAGTACGAAGACGTACGCCTGGACAGCCTGGACGAAGAGCTCGAAGCCGATCATGGCGACCGTCATCACGAAGGACACGCCGGCGGCCGGGACCATCCAGCTGTTCAGCAGGTACCAGGAGGCGACGGTGAACATCACCAGCATCAGGTGACCGGCGAACATGTTGGCGAAGAGTCGCACCGCGTGCGTGAACGGGCGGACGATCAGGTTCGAGAGGAACTCGATGACCATGACCAGCGGAAGGACCCCGCCGAGCGACTTGTCGTACCCCGTGACGTTCTTGAAGAAGCCGACGAAGCCGTGGCGCTTGAAGGTCAGTCCGACCCAGAGGATCCAGACGAGCGCGGCCAGGACGACCGGGAAGGCGAAGACCGAGGAGACCGGGAACTGGGCCAGCGGGATCACGGACCAGATGTTCATGATCCAGATGAAGAAGAAGAGGGAGACCATGAGCGGCACCCACTTCTCGCCCTCGCGCTTGCCGAGGGTCTCGTACACGATGCCGCGGCGCACGAAGTCGTAGCCGGCCTCGCCGATCATCTGGAGCTTGCCCGGGACGACCTTGGCCTTGCCGAAGGCCGCCGAGAAGAACAGGACGACGAGCAGCGTGGTGATGAGCGCGAGCAGCATCACCTTGTTGAACTCGAACCCGCCGACCGTGGCGATCGGCTTGAACAGGAACGAGTGCAGGCCCGGAGCCGGGAAGCCACACCCGTTGTCGGACATGATCCGACAACTCCAGTCAAAGGCGAGCTGGGTCTGGTCAGCACTCACCGCGGGCTCCTTCGGCGTGACGCATGGGTTCGGCAACCTCGTTGTGTCGGCGCGGCACACGGCCGCGGATCGGCACCGGACTGGTGTTACGGATGTGGGGGCGGCTGGGGGGCATCGAGCCTCGCGATCGAGCAGGCGTCAGCTCAGATGCCCGCGCCCGCGATGCCGCAGTTGGCACCGGACGATAGCAGGAGATCTCACAAGCCTTTATCCCGCCCCTACCCCTCACGGCTTGGGCCCTGTCTTCTCGGGCTTCTCACTCTTCGCGGAGTCCGGGTCGATGTAGAAGATCTTGGCCTTCATGTGCGCGCGTGCCTGCGCGGCCATCCACACGACGGTCGCGACGACGAGCGACACGGCGAACGTCTTCGCGTTGAAGAGGGAGGTGTCCTTGAAAACAGCGACGAAAGTCAGGAGGAGCAGCAGCTGGGCGACGTAGAGCAAGAGCCCCATCGCCTGGAACAGCTGCGGGAGCGTTTTTGCCGTCCACTGCAGCACGAGGAGGCCGACTCCCATGAACAGGATGGCCAGCACCGTGCCGACGGCCGCCCCGAGCGCACCCTTGCCTCCCGCGACCGCGGCGCTCACGGCGACAGCGATCGCACCCGCGGCCGCTGTGGGCACAGCGATCCGCAGTAGGTTCCGGGCGTCATTGGACGGCATGGCGGCAACTCCGCTTTCACAAGGGGGCAGGGTGTCGTCATGGACGAGCGTAGTCCCGGGCTGAGTGATCGAGACCTCACACCCAAGGACCGTCGCACTCAGGTCCTTCGGTCCTATCCGGGGTTCTCGTGAACCGTATCACAAACTATTTGATGAGGTCTTTACCTGCTGGGTGTGCTTGCTGTCACACATGAGAGTGACAGTGCCCGTCTGTGCAAAAACCGAGCCGTCTTGTCTGGTATTAGGGGACTTTGCTCCCCCACGAGTTGGCAATGCTCTAGTCAGATTCTTACCTTGACCGGCTCACCGGCGATCAATGAAACGCGAACGAGCGCCGATCGCTGTTGCCCCGTTGACGCCTGAGACCCCGGCCGTGACCGCAGTGCGCTGGTCCGCCCCGGCGGTCTCCGGCTCCGTGCTGTCCGTCGCCACGGCCGTCTCGGGGGCGCGGCGGCGCCTGCGGTAGCGGGGCGGTACGAAGCGCTGGGCCCAGAGCGGGACGCGCGGGGTGAAGCGGGGCAGGAGCAGCAGGACCAGGCCCACCGCGCTCAGGAAGACCACGCCCAGCACGATCCACATCGACGCCGAGTTGACCGAGTAGGCGAGGGCCCCGAAGCCGATCAGCGCCGACCAGAAGTACATGATCAGCACGGCCCGGCTGTGCGAGTGGCCGATCTCCAGCAGGCGGTGGTGCAGATGACCGCGGTCGGCGGCGAACGGCGACTGGCCGCGCCAGGTGCGGCGGACGATGGCCAGGACCAGGTCGGCGGCCGGCACCGCGATGATCGTCAGCGGGAGCAGGAGCGGGATGTAGACGGGGACCGTCTGGTGCACCGCCGCCTTCTCCGAACCCGTGAACAGGGCCAGCGCGTCCGGGTCCACCTGACCGGTGATCGAGATCGCGCCCGCCGACAGCACCAGGCCGATCAGCATCGAGCCCGAGTCGCCCATGAAGATCCGCGCCGGGTGCATGTTGTGCGGCAGGAAGCCCAGGCACATGCCCATCAGGATGGCCGCGAACAGCGTGCCGGGGGCCGCGGCCTCGATGCCGTACGAGTACCAGATCCGGTAGGCGTACAGGAAGAACGCGCCCGCCGCGATGCACACCATGCCGGCCGCGAGGCCGTCCAGGCCGTCCACGAAGTTCACCGCGTTGATCGTGATGACCACCAGGGCCACCGTGAGCAGCGTGCCCTGCCACTGGGTCAGGGCGACGTTCCCGACGCCCGGGATGGGCAGCCACAGGATCGTCAGACCCTGCATGACCATCACGCCCGCGGCGATCATCTGACCGCCCAGTTTGATCAGCGCGTCGATCTCGAACTTGTCGTCCAGGACGCCGATCAGCCAGATCAGGGCCGCGCCGGAGAGCAGCGCGCGCGGCTCGTTCGACTTGGCGAAGACCTCGTTGAGGTTGGACAGGTGGTCCGCGACCAGCAGGCCCGCGCACAGGCCGAAGAACATGGCGATACCGCCGAGGCGCGGAGTGGGCTCCCGGTGCACGTCACGTGCCCGGATCTCCGGCATGGCTCCGGCCACGATCGCGAACTTACGCACCGGCCCTGTCAGCAGATACGTCACCGCGGCCGTGATGCAGAGCGTCAGCAGGTATTCACGCACGGGCTTCCCCACAGGTCTCGCTGGCCATCACAGCCCCACACCCTAGCGACGGATGCATATGGATGAGGACTGCCGGGTAGCGACGATGGTTGCACGCGTGGCTGTGCACCCCGGTCGGCTACCCCGGCTCAGCCGGGATACGGCGGAAACCGGCCGGTGAGTGCGCGCACCTCCTCCCGCGCCGCGGCCGGCTCCGTCCCGCCCCGCAGCACGGCCGCCAGCAGTGCCGCGATCCGCACCATCTCCGGCTCGCCCATCCCCTGGGTGGTCACCGCGGCCGTGCCCAGACGCAGCCCGCGGCCGTCGCCGTGCGGCAGCACACAGCAGTCCAGCACCAGGCCGGCCGCGAGGAGCCGGCCGCGCGCGGTGCGGCCGTCCACGCCGAGCGGGGCGGGGTCGGCGGTGATCAGGTGGGTGTCGGTGCCGCCGGTGGTGACGGCCAGCCCCTCGGCGGCCAGGTGACCGGCGAGCACCCGCGCGTTGGCGACCACCTGATGGGCGTACACGGTGAAGGCCGGTGTTGCCGCCTCGCCGAACGCCACGGCCTTGGCGGCGATGGTGTGCATCTGGGCGCCGCCCTGGGTGAACGGGAAGACGGCCCGGTCGACGCGTTCGGCCAGTTCGGCGCCGCACAGGATCATCCCGCCGCGCGGGCCGCGCAGCACCTTGTGGGTGGTCGCGCACACGATGTCGGCGTACGGCACCGGGTTGGGCGCCGCTCCCCCGGCGACCAGCCCGATCGGATGCGCGGCGTCGGCGATCAGATAGGCCCCGACCTCGTCGGCGACCTCGCGGAAGAAGGCGTAGTCGACATGGCGGGGGTAGGCGATCGAGCCGCACACGATCGCCTTCGGCCGGTGGTTGCGGGCCAGGTGGCGCACCTGGTCGTGGTCGATCAGCCCGGTCTCCGCGTCGACGCCGTAGCCGACGAAGTCGAACCAGCGGCCGGAGAAGTTGGCCGGCGAGCCGTGGGTGAGATGGCCGCCGTGGGGCAGGCCGAGGGCGAGGACGGTGTCGCCGGGGCGCAGCAGGGCCGCGTAGGCGGCCAGAACGGCCGAGGAGCCGGAGTGGGACTGCACGTTCGCGTGCTCGGCGCCGAAGAGGGCCTTGGCCCGGTCGATGGCGGCGCGTTCGGCGACGTCGACGATCTCGCAGCCGCCGTGGTGCCGGGCGCCGGGGTAGCCCTCGGCGTACTTGTTGGCGAGCGGCGAGCCGAGCGCCGCGAGCACGGCCGGCGAGCAGAAGTTCTCGGCCGCGATCAGCTGGAGCGTGGTCGACTGCCGCTCCAGCTCGGCGATGAGGATCTCGGCCATCGCCGGGTCCTGCCGCCGCAGGACGTCGGTCTCAAGGGCAGGGGTGACCGACATGGCGGGCTCCCGGGGCGGTCGACGGGGACGTATCCCCAATGTAGGCCCGGGTTGCGGCGCACGCGCGGTTGTTACGCCCGTTTATGTCGGATTATGCGGCGTCAGGTGCGCGCCGGTACGCCCGTCAGCGCCGTCACCACCGGGTCCAGCGCGTCCCGTATCTCGTCGCCGATGGACCGGAAGAAGGTCAGCGGGGCGCCGTACGGGTCGTACACCTCGTCCGCGTCGGCGGTCGGGGCGAGCAGCCAGCCGCGCAGCGCCGCCGCCGCCCGCACCAGGGCACGGGCCCGCAGGACCACGCCGTCCTCCAGCGGGGGCAGCGTGGCCGGGTCTATCGCGCGGACCAGCCGGGTGAACTCCTTCAGGGTGAAGGTGCGCAGGCCCGCCGAGTGGCCCATGGAGATGACCTGGGCGCGGTGGTCGCGGGTGGCGGTCAGCACCAGGTCGGCCATGATCACATGCTCGTCCAGCAGTTCCCGGCCGACGAAGCCGGCGGTGTCCGCGCCGAACTCGCCCAGCACGGTCTCCGCGTGGGACTCCATGGGCGCGCCCTCGTGACCCCAGGTGCCCGCGCTCTCCACGACCAGCCCGCCGCCGAGTACGCCGAGCCGCTCCGCGACGAAGTGGCGGGTCAGCCGCTCGGTGATGGGCGAGCGGCACACGTTGCCGGTGCTGACATGGAGGATGCGGAAGGTGTCGCGGGGGAACCCGAACGTCGTCGTCTCCTCCGCGCTGTAGCTCCCGCCGCCTATGCCACGCCCCGCTTCAGGGGCCGTCAATTCGCCACCTCAAGGTCGGGTACGACCTTCCGCAGCTCGTCCGGGGAGATCGCGCCCTCGCGCAGCAGCACCGGCACGGAGCCGGTGACGTCCACGATGGACGACGGGACGTTGCCGGGGGTGGGGCCGCCGTCGAGGTACACGGAGACGGAGTCGCCGAGCATCTCCTGGGCGGCGTCGCAGTTCTCCGGCGCCGGGTGGCCGGTGAGGTTCGCGGAGGAGACGGCCATGGGGCCGACCTCGGTGAGCAGCTCGATGGCGACCGGGTGCAGTGGCATGCGCACGGCGACCGTGCCGCGGGTGTCGCCGAGGTCCCACTGCAGGGACGGCTGGTGCTTGGCGACGATCGTCAGGGCGCCCGGCCAGAAGGCGTCGACCAGTTCCCAGGCCAGCTCGGAGAAGTCGGTGACCAGACCGTGGAGCGTGTTCGGGGAGCCGATCAGGACAGGGGTGGGCATGTTGCGGCCCCGGCCCTTGGCGTCGAGCAGCTCGGCGACCGCCTCCGAGGAGAACGCGTCGGCGCCGATGCCGTACACCGTGTCGGTCGGCAGCACCACCAGCTCGCCCCGGCGGACGGCGGACGCGGCCTCGCGCAGACCCGTCACGCGGTCGGTCGCGTCGTTGGTGTCGTATCGCCGTGCCATGTCTAGCGGGCCTCCTCGTACACGTACTGCGGGGTTGAAGTCTGCGGGGTGCTCACGGCAGCGCCTTGCGCGCGGTGGCGAAGCGCGGCCGGTTGTTCAGGTCGGGGTGGTCGGCCGCGTCGGCCCAGCCCCGCTCCTCGGTGAAGATCCACGGCACCTGGCCGCCCTGGGTGTCGGCGTGCTCGATCACGACGACACCGCCCGGGCGCAGCAGCCGGTGCGCGGTGCGTTCGATGCCCCGGATGAGGTCGAGTCCGTCCTCGCCGGAGAACAGGGCCAGCTCCGGGTCGTAGTCACGGGCCTCGGGGGCGACGTACTCCCACTCGGTGAGCGGGATGTACGGCGGGTTGGAGATGACCAGGTCGACCTGGCCGTCGAGGTCGGGGAAGGCGGTCAGCGCGTCGCCCTGGCGCAGGTCGACCCGTGATCCGGCCACGTTCTTCCGTGTCCACACGAGGGCGTCCTCGGACAGCTCCACGGCGTGCACGCGGGAGCGCGGCACCTCCTGGGCGAGGGCCAGCGCGATGGCGCCCGAGCCGGTGCACAGGTCGACGATGCAGGGCTCGACGACATCCATGGCGCGCACGGCGTCTATGGCCCAGCCGACCACGGACTCGGTCTCCGGCCGGGGCACGAAGACGCCCGGCCCGACCTGGAGCTCCAGGTAGCGGAAGTAGGCCCGCCCGGTGATGTGCTGCAGCGGCTCGCGCTGCTCACGCCGGGCGATGACCTCCCAGTACCGGGCGTCGAAGTCGGCGTCCTTCACGGAGTGCAGTTCGCCGCGCTTCACGCCGTGCACGAACGCGGCCAGCTCCTCCGCGTCGGTGCGCGGCGAGGGCACGCCGGCGTCGGCCAGCCGCTGGGTGGCCTGGGCCACCTCGGCGAGCAGCAGGTTCACGCGAGTCCTCCGTGTCGTACTCGTGCGTGCGTACGGGTCTTACGCGGCGGCGAGCTTCGCCGCCGAGTCGGCGTCGACGCAGGCCTGGATCACCGCGGCGAGGTCGCCGTCCAGGACCTGGTCCAGGTTGTACGCCTTGAAGCCGACGCGGTGGTCCGAGATGCGGTTCTCCGGGAAGTTGTAGGTGCGGATCTTCTCGGAGCGGTCGACGGTGCGGACCTGGCTGCGGCGGGCGTCCGCGGCCTCCCGCTCCGCCTCCTCCTGCGCCGCGGCGAGCAGCCTGGAGCGCAGGATACGCATCGCCTGCTCCTTGTTCTGCAGCTGGCTCTTCTCGTTCTGGCAGGAGGCGACGACCCCGGTCGGCAGGTGCGTGATGCGCACCGCGGAGTCGGTGGTGTTGACCGACTGGCCGCCCGGGCCGGAGGACCGGTAGACGTCGATGCGCAGGTCGTTCGGGTTGATCTCGACGTCGACCTCCTCCGCCTCGGGCGTGACGAGCACACCGGCGGCGGAGGTGTGGATACGGCCCTGGGACTCGGTGGCCGGGACGCGCTGCACGCGGTGCACCCCACCCTCGTACTTCATCCGGGCCCACACGCCCTGGCCGGGCTCGATCTGCCCGCGGGCCTTCACCGCGACCTGGACGTCCTTGTAGCCGCCCAGCTCGGACTCGGTGGCGTCGATGATCTCGGTCTTCCAGCCGACGCGCTCGGCGTAGCGCAGGTACATGCGCAGCAGGTCGCCGGCGAACAGCGCCGACTCGTCGCCGCCGGCGCCCGCCTTGATCTCCAGAATGACGTCCTTGTCGTCACTCGGGTCGCGCGGGACCAGCAGGAGGCGCAGCTTCTCGGTCAGCTCCTCGCGCTGCTTCTCCAGGTCCTTGACCTCGGCGGCGAAGTCGGCGTCCACGGCGGCAAGCTCGCGCGCGGTCTCGATGTCGTCGCCGGTCTGCTTCCAGGAGCGGTACGTGGCGACGATCGGGGTCAGCTCGGCGTAGCGCTTGTTCAGCTTGCGCGCGTTGGCCTGGTCGGCGTGGACCGACGGGTCGGCGAGCTTCTTCTCCAGGTCGGCGTGCTCGGCGACGAGTTCCTCGACGGCCTCGAACATCTTGGGCTCCTGATACTGCGGTGAAGAAAGGGGAAGGGCGGGCGACCAAAAACGCCGGTCCCGGGCACACCCCTGTCGGGGTGCGGCCGTGGACCGGCGAAATGGGGCTCGCTACTTCTTGGAGCCGGCAGCCTTGCCGAAGCGGGCCTCGAAGCGGGCCACACGGCCACCGGTGTCGAGGATCTTCTGCTTGCCCGTGTAGAACGGGTGGCACTCGGAGCAGACCTCGGCCCGGATGGTGCCGGACTCGATGGTGCTACGGGTGGTGAACGACGCGCCACAGGTGCAGCTGACCTGCGTCTCGACGTACGCGGGGTGGATGTCGCGCTTCAAGGTGTCTCCTAGGTTCCGGGAGGGCGCCGGGTCGCCGCCGCGGGATGCGGGAGCGTGAACCGGAGCCGACGTACCAGTCTGCCAGGACTGGGGCCATCCACCCAAACCGGGGGTGCGGTTGTTCTATTCCTGCGGATGAGCGCCCCGCGCGGGGTCAGCTCACCACGCCCTTCGCCTCGCCGGTGGCCGTGCCCTCGGTGGCCGACTTCGGGATCGGGCGGTCGTTCTTCAGGGCGTCCCACACCAGCTGCGCCTTGGCCTTCGCCAGGAGGACGCGGTTGGGGTTGGCCGGGTCGTACTCGACCGGCATCGTGACCATCTTCATGTGGGAGGAGCCGATGCCCTTGAGGCCGTCCGCGAAGTCCATCAGGGAGTTGACCGAGCCGATGTCGGAGTCGGTGGTGACGGCCTTGGTGGCGGTGTCGGCGAGGTCGTACAGCTTCTTCGGGTTCGTGAAGACGCCGACGTGCTTGACCTGGTCGATCAGGGCCTTGATGAACGCCTGCTGCAGCTGGATGCGGCCCAGGTCGGAGCCGTCGCCGACGCCGTGCCGGGTGCGGACCAGGCCGAGGGCCTGCTCGCCGCTGAGGGTGTGCGGGCCGGCCTTGAGCTTCAGGTGGCTCTGCGGGTCGTCGATGTCCTTGGTCGTGGTGACCTGGACCCCGCCGAGGTCGTCGATGAGCTTCTGGAAGCCCTCGAAGTCGACCTCCAGGTAGTGGTCCATGCGGATGCCGGTGATCGACTCGACGGTCTTGACCGCACAGGCCGCGCCGCCGGTGGAGTACGCCTCGTTGAACATCACCCCGGACGCGGCGGAGTGCGTGGTGCCCTGGGTGTCGGTGCACTGGGGGCGGTCGACCAGGGTGTCCCGCGGGATGGAGACCACGCTGGCCTTCTTGTGGCCCTCGTACACGTGGACGATCATCGCGGTGTCCGAGCGGGCACTGCCGTCGTCGGTGCCGCCGCCCAGCTTCTTGTTCTTGCCGGAGCGGGTGTCCGAGCCGAGGACCAGGATGTTCTCGGAGCCGTTGTCGATCTTCGTGGGCCGGTCGCTGCCGAGGGCCTGGTTGATGTCGACGCTGTGGAGGTTGCCGTTCAGCTTGAAGTACACGTACCCCGCGCCGGCACCGCCCAGCACGACCACGCCCGCGGTCGTCCAGGCCGCCCCGCGCAGGGCCTTGCTGCCCGTGCTGCGCGCCTTGCGGCGGCGTCCCTTGCCCCCACGGCGGGGTGCGGTCCTGCCCGGCTCGGATATCGCGGGCTCCGGCGTGCTCTCGGCGGCCACATCGCTCCTAGGTCTCGGCGGTCGGTGTTACCCCCTGAGGTCAGGGTCAGGCGCGGTCGTCACCGCTCCATCGTCGCTCCGCCTGGTCAGACGGAGAAACTCGGGAAAGGGTTGCACAACGCAAAGTACCCATCGCGTACGGCGATGGACACGCTGTGTAGTCGCCCGGTACCCGCCAAACCGCGCTCACCTGCGGATTCGCCCCCATATCGCACAGCCCTGGAAGCCGGTGCCCGCCGGGGCCCCTGTGGCAAAGATCTCGGACCACGCGTCGGCGGAGCCGTCGTCGCATCGGCCTTGGCCGCTCCTGAGCAGGTGAGGTCCTCCCCAGGGATGCCGAAGGCGATGTACGTGCCCCGCAGGAGCCCCGAACTGCCCTGGAACAGCGTCCGGTTGACGCTGCCGGGCAGGGGAAGCGGCGCCCGTGTCCGGCTCCTGGTCGAGCGTGGGCTCGCCGCCTGCGGCGCTGAGCGCGATCGAGAAGTGCGAGGGCCGCCTCCACGCCGAGCGCGTCACCCGGCCCGGAGGGCTCGGTGACCGGCACGAAGACGGTCGTCACCGCGTACGCGGTCCCCGCGACAGGCCCCTTCGCCGCGACAAGAGGGAACCAACGCACACAGCGCGAAGGGCCGCCCCCGGTCACGGGAGCGGCCCTTGCCACGTCGTACGGCGCGAGGTCAGTCGTTGCCCGGCGTCGGCGTCGTCTTCTGGATCTGCATCAGGAACTCGACGTTCGACTTGGTCTGCTTCATCTTGTCGAGAAGCAGCTCGATCGCCTGCTGCTGGTCCAGCGCGTGCAGCACCCGGCGGAGCTTCCAGACGATGCCCAGCTCCTCGGCACCGAGCAGGATCTCTTCCTTACGGGTGCCGGACGCGTCCACGTCCACCGCCGGGAAGATGCGCTTGTCGGCGAGCTTCCGGTCGAGCTTGAGCTCCATGTTGCCGGTGCCCTTGAACTCCTCGAAGATCACCTCGTCCATGCGGGACCCGGTGTCCACCAGGGCGGTGGCGAGGATGGTCAGCGAGCCGCCGTCCTCGATGTTCCGCGCCGCACCGAAGAACCGCTTCGGCGGGTACAGCGCGGTCGAGTCGACACCACCGGACAGGATGCGGCCGGAGGCCGGCGCGGCCAGGTTGTAGGCGCGGCCCAGACGGGTGATGGAGTCGAGCAGGACGACGACGTCGTGGCCCAGCTCCACCAGACGCTTGGCGCGCTCGATCGCCAGCTCGGCGACCGTGGTGTGGTCCTCGGCCGGGCGGTCGAAGGTCGAGGAGATGACCTCGCCCTTGACCGACCGCTGCATGTCGGTGACCTCTTCCGGACGCTCGTCGACGAGGACGACCATCAGGTGGCACTCGGGGTTGTTGTGCGTGATCGCGTTGGCGATCGCCTGCATGATCATGGTCTTGCCGGTCTTCGGCGGGGCCACGATCAGACCGCGCTGGCCCTTACCGATCGGCGAGACCAGGTCGATGATGCGGGTGGTGAGCACGCCCGGGTCGGTCTCCAGGCGGAGCCGGTCCTGCGGGTAGAGCGGGGTCAGCTTGTTGAACTCCGGGCGGCCACGGCCGTGTTCGGGCGCCATGCCGTTGACGGAGTCCAGGCGGACCAGCGCGTTGAACTTCTCGCGGCGCTCGCCCTCCTTGGGCTGACGGACCGCACCGGTGACGTGGTCGCCCTTGCGCAGGCCGTTCTTGCGGACCTGGGCGAGGGAGACGTACACGTCGTTCGGGCCCGGCAGGTAGCCGGAGGTCCGGATGAAGGCGTAGTTGTCGAGGATGTCCAGGATGCCCGCGACGGGGATCAGGACGTCGTCCTCGGCGAGCTGCGGCTCGGCGATCTCGTCGCGGCCACGACGGCCCCGGCGGTCGCGGTAGCGGCCACGACGGCCGCGCCGGCCGCCCTCGAAGTCGTCGTCGTCCTGCTGGCGGTCCTGCCGGCCGCCGCCCTGCTGCTGGCCCTGCTGCTGACGCTGCTGGCCGCCCTGCTGCTCGTCGCCCTTGTTGCGCCGGTCGCGGTCCCGGTCGCGGTCGCGGTCCCGGCCGCGCTCACGGCGGTCGCGGCGGCCACGGCCCTCGCCGTCGGCGTCGCCCTTGGCCTCGCCCTGCTGCGCCTGCGGCTGCTGCGCGGGCGTCTCGGCCTTGGGCTCGGCCTTGGCCTCGGCGGCGACGGTCTCGGTGCCGCTCGCGGCCGGGCTGCCCGCCTCGGCGGTGGCACGGCGGCGGCTGCGGCGCTCGGTCGGCGCGTCGTCGGAGGCCGGCTGGCCGGGGATCTCGATCTGCTGCTGGGCCACGGCCTTCTCGGCGGGGGCCGCAGCGGCCTTCTCCGCCTTCTTCTCGGCGTCCTCGCCGGTACGGGCCTTGGAGGTGGCCCGGCGCTTCGGCTTGGTCTCGGTGGCGGTGTCGGCCTTGGCGGCGGGGGCGCCCCCGGCGGCCTGCGCCTCCTTGATGACCTCGATCAGCTGGCTCTTGCGCATCCGCGCGGTGCCCCTGATGCCGAGGCCCGAGGCGACCTGCTGCAGCTCGGCCAGCACCATGCCCTCAAGGCCGGTACCGCGGCGCCGCCGGGAGCCGGCACCGGCGGCAGGCGCGGAGGCGTCCGTGGCGGGCGCGGCAGCGGTCTCCTCGACACGTGCGCCCATCAGATCGGTGGTGTCGCTCACGAAGGGTCCTTCCCTGGAGCGGACGTCGGCCTGTCTGGCTCGGCGACCGGTTGTGCTGTCCGGCTACGGTCCTGTCTTCTGTGAACCGTGCCGGGGCGGTGGTCCGCCAAAGCGGCGGAAGAAATGTGCGGTGATGGCGCTTCCGCGAGCCGTGGCACCCAGTGTCACGTGGCGTGGTAGCACCGATTCCGGAGCGTGCCCGCCGGCCCGCTCAGTGTCCGCATACGACGTACTGCCCAGGTACGACGCAAGGAACACGGAGTGGCGCGGGAGGCTCCCGGAAGAATGTCTGTCCCGGACGGGGACACGAGGCACCTCGCCATGGTGGGGTCGGGTGCAGACTTGAGGTTAACACTACCGGATCCAACAAACATTCCCCCTCTCCAAATCCGGCAACCGTACGCTTTTAAATGTCGCCGGAGGTCGCAAGCGGGAGCACGCTCGCTCCCTGGACGTCCAGGCTCAGCCGGTTGGCGGCCCAGTCGGCGCCGGCCAGTGCCTCCACCTTGTCGGCGGTGCCGACGTCGGCGAGGGCCATGACGGTGGGCCCGGCCCCCGAGATGACGGCCGGGATGCCGTCGGCGCGCAGCCGCTCCACCAGCGCGGCGCTCTCCGGCATGGCCGGGGCGCGGTACTCCTGGTGGAGGCGGTCCTCGGTGGCGGGCAGCAGCAGCTCGGGGCGCCTGGTCAGGGCCTCGACGAGCAGGGCGGCGCGGCCCGCGTTGGCGGCGGCGTCCACGTGCGGCACGGTGCGCGGGAGCAGGCCGCGCGCGGTCTCGGTCAGGACCGGCTTTCCGGGCACGAAAACCACCGGAACGATGGAATCGTTCGGCTCCATCCTGATGGCACGGGCGTTGCCGGCCTCCATCCAGGACAGGGTGAAGCCGCCGAGCAGACAGGCGGCCACGTTGTCCGGGTGGCCCTCGATCTCGGTGGCCAGCTCCAGGAGGGCGGCGTCGTCGAGCCGGCTCTCGCCGCCTATGGTCACGGCGCGGGCGGCGACGATGCCGGCGCAGATGGCGGCGGAGGAGGAGCCCAGGCCCCGGCCGTGCGGGATGCGGTTCGCACAGACGATCTCCAGGCCACGGGGCTGTCCGCCCAGCAGATCGAAGGCGGTGCGCAGGGAGCGGACGAGCAGGTGGCTCTCGTCCCTCGGCAGGGTCTCGCTGCCCTCACCCGCGATGTCGATGTGCAGCCCGGAGTCGGCCACCCGGACGACCACGTCGTCGTACAGCCCCAGCGCGAGGCCCAGGGCGTCGAAGCCCGGGCCGAGGTTGGCACTGGTGGCGGGAACGCGCACCCGGACGGCGGCGGCGCGGAACGCTGGACCGGCCATCGCTCGTTGACTCTCCTTGCACTGCGGAACTGTCGAATGACATGCGAGGTGAACGGAAAAACCCGAGCCGCCCCGGGACGGCGCTGTACTGCGGCACATGCGAGCGGGGCATATGCGGCGGGCGGGTTACATACAGCCTATCGAAGGAAGGTTCTGTGGCGACATAGGGCGCACAGGAGGCGCACGATGCGTGTCGTAAGCCCCCTGTGCCCCCGGTCAGGGGTTCCCCGGGCCCGGGGCACCTTTCAGGATGACCCGGGCCCAGGGGGGCGCTCAGGCGAGGCCGAGACGCTCGGCCGCGGTGGCCGCGTCGACCGGGACGGTGACCGGCTGCGGCGCGCCGGCCACGGCCCAGTCGGGGTCCTTCAGGCCGTTGCCGGTGACGGTGCACACGATGCGCTGGCCCGGGTCGACCTTGCCCTGCTCGGCGGCCTTGAGCAGCCCGGCCACGGAGGCGGCGGAGGCGGGCTCCACGAAGACGCCCTCCTGCGCGGCCAACAGACGGTAGGCACGCAGGATTTCACGGTCCGTCACCTCGTCGATGGCACCGCCGGACTCGTCCCGCGCGGCCAGCGCGTACTGCCAGGAGGCGGGGTTGCCGATCCGGATGGCGGTGGCGATGGTCGACGGGTCCTTGACGACCTCGCCGCGCACGATCGGGGCGCTGCCGGACGCCTGGAAACCCCACATCCGGGGGGTCTTGCCGGCGATGCCGTCGGCGGCGTACTCCTTGTAGCCCTTCCAGTAGGCCGTGATGTTGCCCGCGTTGCCGACCGGGAGGACATGGATGTCGGGCGCGTCGCCGAGCATGTCCACGATCTCGAAGGCGGCCGTCTTCTGGCCCTCGATACGCACCGGGTTGACCGAATTCACCAGCGCCACGGGGTAGTTCTCGCTCAGTTCCCGCGCGAGGGTGAGGCAGTCGTCGAAGTTGCCGTCGACCTGGAGGATCTTCGCGCCGTGCACGAGGGCCTGGCCCATCTTGCCGAGGGCGATCTTGCCCTGCGGCACGAGCACGGCGGAGACCATGCCCGCCCGTACGGCGTAGGCGGCGGCGGACGCGGACGTGTTGCCGGTCGACGCGCAGATGACCGCCTTCGCCCCCTCCTCCTTGGCCTTGCTGATGGCCATGGTCATGCCGCGGTCCTTGAAGGAGCCGGTGGGATTGGCCCCCTCCACCTTCAGGTGGACCTCACAGCCCGTGCGCTCGGAGAGCACCTGCGCCGGCACGAGGGGGGTGCCGCCCTCGCGGAGCGTCACGACCGGCGTGGTGTCGGAGACCGGCAGCCTGTCCCGGTACTCCTCGATGATTCCGCGCCACTGGTGGGTCATTGCTGGTTACTCTCCTTCAACCCGCATGATGCTGGCGACACCCCGCACGGTGTCGAGCTTGCGCAGTGCCTCGACGGTCCCGGAGAGGGAGGCGTCCGAGGCCCGGTGGGTGACGACGACGAGGGAGGCCTCGCCGTCCTTGCCCTGCTGCCGAACGGTGTCGATCGACACCCCGTGCTCGGCGAACACGGTCGCGACCTGGGCGAGCACGCCCGGCTTGTCCGCGACGTCGAGGCTGATGTGGTACCGCGTGACGACCTCGCCCATCGGGGAGACGGTCAGGTCGGCGTACGCCGACTCGCCGGGCCCGGTGGCACCGTTGAGCCGGTTGCGGCAGACGGCGACGAGGTCGCCGAGGACCGCGGAGGCGGTGGGCGAACCGCCGGCGCCCGGGCCGTAGAACATGAGCTGCCCGGCGGCGTCGGACTCCACGAAGACGGCGTTGTACGCGCCGCGCACGGAGGCGAGCGGGTGGGTGAGCGGAATCATGGCGGGGTGCACCCGCGCGGTGACGGAGGCCCCGTCCTTGGACCGCTCGCAGATGGCGAGCAGCTTGATGGTGCAGCCCATCTCCTTGGCGGAGCGGAAGTCGGCGGAGGTGACCTCGGTCATGCCCTCGCGGTAGACGTCGTCCAGGCGCACGCGCGTGTGGAAGGCGATCCCGGCGAGGATGGCGGCCTTGGCGGCGGCGTCGAAGCCCTCGACGTCGGCGGTCGGGTCGGCCTCGGCGTACCCGAGGGCAGTGGCCTCGTCGAGAGCCTCCTGGTAACCAGCCCCCGTGGAGTCCATCTTGTCGAGGATGAAGTTGGTGGTGCCGTTGACGATGCCGAGCACCCGGTTGACCTTGTCGCCGGCGAGGGACTCGCGCAGCGGCCTGATCAGCGGGATGGCACCGGCGACGGCGGCCTCGTAGTAGAGGTCCTTGCCGTGCTCCTCGGCGGCGGCGTGCAGGGCGGCCCCGTCCTGGGCGAGCAGGGCCTTGTTGGCGGAGACGACGGAGGCGCCGTGCTCGAAGGCGGTGGTGATGAGCGCCCGGGCGGGCTCGATCCCCCCGATGACCTCCACCACGACGTCGATGTCGCCGCGTTTGACGAGGGCGGTGGCGTCGGTGGTCACGAGAGCGGGGTCGATGCCCTCCCGGACCTTGGAGGGACGGCGGACCGCGACGCCGGCGAGCTCGACCGGGGCCCCGATCCTCGCCGTGAGGTCGTCGGCGTGCGTCGTCATGATGCGCGCCACCTCTGAGCCAACAACCCCACAGCCCAGCAGCGCCACCTTCAGCGGACGCGTACGCATCATCCGACCTCGTTTCCTCATACCGTCTACGGTTGGACCAGTCTCACTCACCGGACGGGAGTTTCTACCCTTCGTCCGGATCGTGAGACATCTATTTCATTTGTACGGGGGTGGCAGACCGCAGATCTTCCACCCCGCTGTCGTTCCGGCTCACCCGACGTCGAGACGCAGGAGATCCTCCTCCGTCTCGCGCCGGACGATCACCCGGGCCGCGCCGTCCTGTACGGCGACGACCGGCGGCCGGAGCACGTGGTTGTAGTTGCTGGCCATGGACCTGCAGTACGCGCCCGTGGCCGGTACGGCGATCAGGTCGCCCGGCGCCAGGTCCGCGGGCAGGAACGCGTCCTTGACCACGATGTCCCCGCTCTCGCAGTGCTTGCCGACGACACGGGCGAGCATGGGCTCGGCGTCGCTCGTCCGGGACACGAGGGCGACGCTGTACTCGGCGTCGTAGAGCGCGGTCCGGATGTTGTCGGACATGCCGCCGTCGACGGAGACGTAGGTGCGCAGCCCGTCGAGCGGCTTGACGGTGCCGACCTCGTAGAGCGTGAAGGCGGTCGGCCCGACGATGGCGCGCCCGGGCTCGACGGAGATCCGGGGCGTGCGCAGCCGGGCCGCCTCGCACTCACGGCCGACGATCTCGGTGAGCGCCTTGGCGATCTCGTGCGGCTCACGGGGGTCGTCGGCGCTGGTGTAGGCGATGCCGAGGCCACCGCCGAGATCGATCTCGGGCAGCTCGACGCCGTGCTCGTCCCGGATGTCCTTCAGCAGTCCGACGACGCGATGGGCGGCGACCTCGAAGCCGGACATGTCGAAGATCTGCGACCCGATGTGGGAGTGGATCCCGATCAGCTCCAGCCCGTCCAGCTGCAGCGCCCGCCGCACGGCCTCGGCGGCCTGCCCCCCGGCGAGCGGGATCCCGAACTTCTGGTCCTCATGGGCCGTGGCGATGAACTCGTGCGTGTGCGCCTCGACGCCGACGGTGATCCGGATCTGGACCTTCTGCCGCTTGCCCAGGGACTGCGCGGCATGAGCGACCCGCACGATCTCCTGGAAGGAGTCGAGCACGATCCGCCCGACACCGGCCTCGATGGCCCGGTGGATCTCCTCGGCGGACTTGTTGTTGCCGTGGAAGGCGATGCGCTCGGCGGGCATCCCGGCGGACAGCGCGGTGGCCAGCTCGCCCCCGGAGCACACGTCGAGATTGAGCCCCTCCTCGTCCAGCCACCGCACCACGGCCCGGGAGAGGAACGCCTTCCCGGCGTAGAAGACGTCGGCGTCCGGCCCGAACGCGGTACGCCAGGCACGCGCGCGGGACCGGAAGTCGGCCTCGTCGAGGATGTAGGCGGGGGTACCGAACTCCTCCGCGAGCCGGGTGACGGGGATCCCCCCGACGCTCACCACGCCGTCGTCGGCGCGCGTGACGGTCTGGGCCCACACCTTCTGGTCCAGGGCGTTGAGGTCGGCGGGCGGCGCGGAGTAGTGCCCCTCGGGCAGGACGTCGGCGTGGCGGGGCCCGGCGGGATGGGCGGAACGGCTCATGACTCTCAGACTCTCTGTCTCTCTCCGGGGCGCATCTGCTCTCGGTCGCCTCAGAGGTGTTCGGGTGCGTCGATGCCGAGCAGGGACAGGCCACCGGCCAGCACCGTCCCAGCGGCTTCGGCGAGGGCCAGCCGGGCACGGTGGGCGGCCGAGGGTTTCTCCTCACCGAGGGGAAGCACGAAAGGAAACAGGGGCAGCACGGCATCGGCGACGGTGACGAGATGCCGGGCAAGCCGGTCCGGGGCACGGTGGGTGGCGGCCGCGGTGAGGATGCGGGGGTGGTCGGCGAGGGGGCTGAGAAGAGCCCGGACGACGAGGGCGACGTCGGGCTCGGTACGGGGGGCGTCGGCGGTGCCCTTGCCGGCGCCGGCGTCGATGGGGGAGTCAGTGTTGAGGGGGCCGGGCTCGGCGGTGAAGCCCAGGCGGGCGGCGTTGCGGCTGAGGGAGCGGACGCGGGCGTGGGCGTACCGGACCCGGAAGAGGGGGTTGCTCTCCCGCTGGACCAGATGATCGGCGGTGATCCGGGGCCGGTCGTGCGGCGCGGGATGGAGCAGGGCCCACTGGGCGGCGTCGGCCCCGAGCGGAGCGGGATCCTCCGGCGCCGGCACGGGCCGCAGATTGACGGGCTCTCCGTGCTCGACGGTGGCCCGCCCGTCCTGGGTGGCGACGATCCGTACGACGGCGTCGGCGACGACCTCGGCCCGCACCTCGTACGGCACGCGCAGCGCGACGACCTGCCCGCCGAGGGCGTCTCCATGCCCGTACCGGACGCCCTGCTCCCGGATCTCGCGCACCAGGGCGGCGACGGGATCGGCTTGCCCGTCGAGGCTGAAGTTGAGGAACCCGGGCCCGGTGACGACGACGTCCCGGATCCCGTCGGCCTCGGCGAGACGGTTCTGCAGAATCTCGGCCACCCGCTGCGGGGGCTGCCCGGCCGGCCGGGCGAGCTGCAGCGCGATGGTGGTGGCGAATTCCCCGCACCCCCCGGGCCCCGGCTCGGTCACCACGGCCCGCTCGGGCACGGTCACACTCAGCTCCCCGTCAGCGACAGCACGACGCACCGCGTGCAGCACGGTGCGGGAGAGCTCGACGGGGGTCACGGGACAAGCGTAGGGGAGGAGGGGGGTGGGTACGCGAGGCGGTTATGCCTGCCGGCCTACGCCACCGGGCGCCCTGCCGCCATGGGGAACACCGGGACCGCCAGGTGCGGTGCTGCCGCTCGGGGCACTGTGCTCCTCGGGCCCTGAGCCACTACGGGAACCCCCGTGACCGTGGCCGCCGGAGTTTGCCTGCCCATCGGAGGCCCCACCATTGGAAGGGACACCCGGAGCCTGAGCCTGCCCGTACTCGGGAAAGCCGGAACCCGCGGCAATCCCCCCTCCTTTCACCCCGGGAACTTCACCGTCACCCCCTCCACCACCATCGCCATCCCGCCCCCCTCCGCCGTCTCCTCCGCGCTCCTCATGCCCGGGCTTCCGCTCGATGAGGTGCTTCACCAGCCGTACCAGCTCGGCGGGCTCGAAGGGCTTGGCGAGGAAGGCGTCCACGCCGACGTCGAGACCGGTCTCGACCTCGTACTGCGTACACGCGCTGATGATGGCGAGGGGCAGGTGGTTGGTACGGGGATCGGCCCGGAGCCGGGCGGCGGTGCGCAGCCCGTCCAACCGGGGCATGACGACGTCGAGCGTCACGACGTCGGGCCGCACCTGGTGCACCACGTCCAGACACTCGGCACCATCGGCCGCGGTCACGACCTCTAGCCCTTCCAGCTCGAGGTTGACCCTGATCAGCTGCCGGATGACCTTGTTGTCGTCCACAACAAGCACCCGACCCGAAGCGCCTGGCACAAGTCGAGAGTAGGTCCGGACCGGCCACCGCGTCCGGGTTTTCCCCACTTCCACCCCCTACAGGGGACCCGCCCACCCCCACCCGTGGAAACGGGTTCCTGATCACCCCCGCGGACCTGCTAATGTTCTACACGTCGCCGCGAGCGAGAAGCTCAACGCCCGACACGCCCCCGTAGCTCAGGGGATAGAGCAACGGCCTCCGGAGCCGTGTGCGCAGGTTCGAATCCTGCCGGGGGCACCCAGCATGAGGTGCCCAAAGACCCCGTCACCAGCGGAAACGCTGAGGCCGGGGTCTTCGCGTATGTGCAGGCGTGTGCGGCCCGGAGCGGCCGTATGTCGGGGTCTGTGGACGAGGCGTGGACGGGATCTTGAGGCGTTGTCCCAGGTGAGCCCGGAAAACGATGTGGCCCCGGACCCGGGACAGGTGTGGGGCCACAGCGCAAGGCGGTACCGACTCCTCTAGTCGGCGGTGACCCCCCAGTAGGCGATCTGCGCGGGCCTACCGTCGCGGTAGAGCACTGTGCAGTTCCCCTGGGCGCGGCCTGGGAAGTCCAACTGCTCGGAGTCGAGCGCGGCGTCCCACTCCTCGTAGGTGGGCCGGCCGTGAGGAGCCCACGCTCGAACCTCGCCATCGGTCAGCGGCCGCATGAACGGACCGTCATCGGTGTCCGCGGCCTCGATCATGCAAGGGAAGTCCAACACGGAGCCAGTGCCGCCGGTGAAGATGTACTCCTGCCACTCCGGGTCATGCCACAGTTCCTCGACGGACCGCCCCTCGAAGCCGTGGTTGTCCCGCGCCAGCTCGTCTTCCTGCTCCTGCCGGAACGCGGCCGCCAGATCACGCTGATACGGGCCCGTATGAGTCCATGCGTTGCCACCCATCCGCGTCCCCTCTCCACTCGAACTGCATGTTCAAGAGCGGAGCGTAAGAGACGGCACTGACAGGGCACCCAGCCCCGACGATGGTCCCCCTTTGGAGACGGCCACAGGCCCCGCAGGGGAGGCCGGCGGCTCGCTGAGACGCACCGGCTCAGGCCTGACCCCAAGCCTGGCGATGGCGAGCGACGCCGTACACCTGCTCCACCTGGTCGGCCGTGAGAACGCCTGAGAGCGGACCGAGGGCCGACACCTGGCGCTCCTGGTACCCGGACATCGAGCTGGCCCAGGTCGACTACCGACTCACCGAGACCGGCGCAAGCCTGACCCACCTCGTCAAGGCACTGGCCGACTGGTCACTCGAGCACCGAGACACCATCGCCCATGCCCGCCAGGCTTACGACGCGCAGCATCCCGACAACGAGATCCGATGACCGTCGGCGTCGACAACGTCATGACCCGCAACAGCCAACACAATGAGCCGAGCTGTCGGTGGGTGATGAGGCAGCAGGCGAGTTTGAGGAACGCTTCGTGGATGTCGGTTCGTCGTTCCCAGCGGATGCGCGGAGACGAAGCGCTCGATCACCCACCGATAGGTGCCCAGCCCTGTGTCGTGCCGGGTACTGCGGCGGGCGATGGCGGACACGATGCCTCGGTCGCGGACCTGCTTGCGGCGTGAGGGGGCGGCCAGCCCGGCCATGAATGGGCGGGATGGAATCCAGCAGGAGCAGCGTCGTTGCGGTCGCCATCGGCCAGCAGGACCGCACGCGGCGCGCTGTGCCCGTCGGCGATCAGGTGGTGCCCGCGCCGGCCGGGCCCCGCTCACCCGGCGACGGGCCTGTGTGCCCCTCCTTTTAAGGCCCTGACTGGAAAAACTGTGACAAAGCAGGGGGAATCAGCATGGGGTCCGCACCGATCTGGTGAGGATAGACATTGAAATCAGCAGTAGGGTCTGTTTCAGCGTAGGTATTGACGGCATAATCCGACATGAGATCCCGACCCAGCTTATCGAGCTCTTTGGCGGGCATCACAAGGTCGTCACCCCTGGTATTAAAACGTCGCCACTCGCCATAGAACCAATCGTTCCAGGTGGTAGAGGAGTGAGTCGACTTAATTGCCTTCCACTGGCACAGGTTTGTAAGTCCCCAAGCATAGGACCTGTTCATAGTGAATCCAAACCCGGGCTGGATCGCGAAATAGTAGTGCGGGGCTCGGCTTGTGCTGTAAAACGCCTTTATCGTACCTATGTCAATGACCGGTGAAAGTGCTGACGAAAAGGGCGTCTTATTTAATGACACGGTCCTTGTCTGTTGGCCGTCCCAGTAGGAGAAAGAGGGATTGAAGTCCGGGTTGCAGGATGTGACAGCGTATGCGACCACGCGGTTGTGTGGATCCGTCACAGCGTCAACCCAGTAATCGCTGCGAGGCTGGAAGGTGTTCTGAGTGAGATTGCCCAAGCTCGTCTTGCTGATGGCAGCCTGGATAGACGGTCGACCCAACTGTTCTTCAAATTTGCCAAGGGTATAACCAGCGTGAAGCTTGGCCAGCTTCGCGTACTCTCCAGATTGCCAATCGAAGTGTTGCTGATACCAGTGACCGCCGGTGACATATGCGGTAATAAAAGTACTCACTGCCGTGACCGCACTGCTGACGTAGAGAAGTACGACCAAAGGTAGACTGCGTTCGGTCAGGCTCTTGAAGCGCTCACCATATGTCAGTTTCTTTTCCTGCGCGCGCCCCGCATCCCTGTCGGCCATAGAGCAATTGTTGTCTCGCCGCGATGCCACATGCCATCGAAAGTACGCCGAACGCGTGAACGCGGAACCTACGGGACGCCTGCGTAGCGACGGTTTATCACCTCTGGCGAGTTTCCCGCGCGCCGGGCCACCTCGGCTACCGGGAGACCTGCGCGGAGCCGGTTCGTCACGCACGTGGCGCGGAGGTGGTACGGCTTTCGAGCCAAGGGCGAGGCCAGCGGTGGGGGCTGCATCGGGATCTGCGGAAGATCCGCCAGGACTTCAGCCGTGCGACGCCGTGTTCGACCGGTGCCCGCGCCGCGGCCGGCGCCTCGTTGAGGGTCTTTTCGGTGGGGGTGAGTTCGTGCAAGGGCCTGCGCTTGATGCCGGTGGTCAGCCAGGGGCCGGCGCCCTGGTAGGCGAGATCGGCCAGGGTGGGGACGCCCTGCCGCTCGCAGATGCGGATGATCTTGTGGGTGCGGGCGGCGGTCTGGTCGTGGGCTCGGCCCGGCAGCGCGGGTCAGAGCCACAGCAGCCGGCCGTCCGGATCGGTGACCACCTGCACGTTCACCCCTGGCGGGGGGGAGTCCTACGGCTTCTGCCAGCCCGCTCGCCTCTTGGAGCGGCCTACCGCGCACCAGGTTGTTCAGCCCGGGGATCGCGGTCCCTGCGTGTGGTGCTCACGCTTGCCCGTTGTCGCTTTCCCGGTCGCCGTCGGCGAGGTGCTCGCCCTGGCGAACGGGCGCGTCGGCTCTGCAGGGTCGGAAGCGGGCGAGGTATGCCGGGGTTGGGCCGCGGCGCTCGGTCAGGTGGAGGCCGGCGGCGTCGGCGAGCCGGTGCAGCTTGCCGAAGGGGATCCAGTGCCGGTCGAAGAACTCGCCGATCACCAGTCGCCCGCCTGGTGCCAGTACCCGTGCCGCCTCGCGCAGTACCCGATCCGGCTCGGGGATCTCGGCGAGCGCGGTCACGGCGTACATGGCGTCGAATGTCCCGTCGGCGTAGGGCAGTTCACGTGCGTCCGAGCGGGTGGGCGTGATCGTCGCCAGGCCGTCGCGCTCGGCGCGGCGCATCACGTGGTCGAGCATCTCCTGCTGGATGTCGAGCACATCGAGCCGTCCCTCCGGCCCGAGCTGCGGGGCGACGTGCAGCGACTGCAGGCCGGTCCCCGGGCCGATCTCCAGCATCCGCTCCCCCGGCCGCGGTTGCAGTACGGCGTCCATCCGGCCGGCTGTCAGGAACGGCAACGGCATGTCGAGCACGCGGCGTTGGGCGTACGGATAGGGCGCTGTGTCGCCCAGCCACCAGGCGGCGGTCAACGCGGCGCCGACGCCGGCGGCGACCGCCCAGCGGGTCCGGGCCGGGATCGGGGCGACGGGGGCGGTGGTGATGCGGTGCATGGTGTTCTCCGGTGGATCGGTTCGGTCCGTGGCATGTGGCCGGGCGGTCGGCGTCACGCGGGCCGGCTCAGCGTCCGCAGCGCCAGTCGGCCGCACAGCGCGGCGAGCGGCAGCTCGGCGCCGAGCGCCATGGCGACCGCGGTGGCGAAGTCGCCGCCCGGGGCCGCGGTCGTGGTGTCGAACCAGGCGTCCACCACAAGCAGCGTCGCGGTCGCGGCGGCTGCCAGGGCGTGCCGCCGGTCACCGCGGGCGGCGAGGAGGCCGGTGGCGATCAGGCCGAGCGCCTCCAACGCGTCGAGCCCGACCCAGGCGACCGGCCAGTGCGCCGCGGTCGCGGTGGCCGGCAGGCCGGTGGCCAGCACGTACAGCCACGGCAGCAGGGCGAGCCCGCAGGCGACCAGCAGCCACCCGGCCCGCCGCATGCCCCGCGCCGGGCGCGGCTCCTCCGCCTTTTCGTGGAGCGGGATGACCTCGGCGCGGTCGAAGTCCTCGGCACAGGCCAATTCGTCATTGCACGACACCAGTTGACGCATCGTCTTCCCTCGCTCTCCGCCGACTCTCCCCTTCACGTGCTCCACCCTCCGCCGCACACCAGGGCGCCGTCAGTCACGCAGGGTTCCGACCCGGGGTGGAGACAAGTGCAGCCCCGAACCGGGCGGGAGCGTCATGGCACGGGGGTGGCCTGCGGCTTTACCGTTTGACGCATGCAACTCACGACGTGGCTGCAGCTGGTGCCGGGCCGGCCGTTCCGCGGGGCGGGACGCCGGACCGCGCTCGCCGCCGCCGGCCTGCCGCTCCACCTCGCCGTGGTGCCACTGTGGCTCTGGCTGCTCGGCACGATGGCGGCGTCGGTGCGCACGCCCGGCGCGGTGGCCCTGACTCCGCTGCCCGTGCTGCTCACGCTCGTGGTGACACCCCTGCTGACCGTCGGGCAGCGGCGGCGCTACCGGGCGCTCGTCGGCAAGGACCTTCCGCGCCCCGCCGTACCCGGGCCGGGACGCAACTGGAAGTCGGCGGTGCGCCGGCTGACCGGCCGGGCCTTGTGGCGGCAGGTCTGCTACCACGCCGTGGCGGGTCCGCTGTTCGCCGTCCTGGACCTCGCCGTCCTCGCCGTCTGGGCCGCCGCTCTCGTGGCCGCCTCCCTCTACGTGTGGATCTGGGCGCTGCCCCCGCAGTGGCGGGTCACCGACCTCGGGTACACCACGCAGGCCGCGTACATCACCGCCGGCGGCCTCGCCCTGCTGTTCCTCGGGCCCGGGCTGACCGGCGCTCTGGTGCGGCTGGAGACCCGGGCGGCCGAGGTCCTGCTCGGCCCCAGCCGCACGGAGAAGCTGGCACGCCGGGTCGCCGACCTCGCCGAGAGCCGGGCCGGCGTGCTCGACGCCGCCGACGCCGAGCGGCGGCGGATCGAGCGCGACCTGCACGACGGCGCGCAGCAGCGCCTCGTCTCACTCGCCGTCAACCTGGGCCTGGCCAGGGCCACCCTCGGCGACCTGCCGGCGGATGCCCGCAAGGTGATCGACGAGGCGCACCGCGAGGCGAAGGAGGCGATCGCCGAGCTGAACGACCTGGTGCGCGGCCTGCATCCGGCCGTCCTTGAGGACCGCGGCCTCGACGCCGCGCTGTCCGGGGTCGCCGCCCGCCTCCCGATCCCGGTGCGCGTGGCGGTGGACCTGCCGCAGCGCCCCTCACCCACGGTCGAGGCCGTCGCGTACTTCGTGGTCTCCGAAGCCCTGACGAATGTGGTCAAACACGCCCAGGCGACCCGGGCGGACGTGACCGTGGAGCAGATCGGGGAGACACTGCTGGTGGTCGTCGCGGACGACGGCGCGGGCGGCGCGGATCTCGCGGCGGCCGGCGGCACCGGGCTCGCCGGGCTCGCCAAGCGCGTCGCGTCCGTCGACGGCACGTTCTCCTGCCGCAGCCCCGCCGGGGGCCCGACCGTCATCACCGTGGAGCTGCCGTGCGCGCCGTGATCGCCGAGGATTCCCTCTTGCTGCGCATCGGCGTGGTCAAGGTGCTGGAGGCGGCCGGCTTCGAGATGTGCGCGCAGGTCGCCGACGCGGAAGGGCTGCTGGCGGCTGTCGAGGAGCACCGGCCCGACATCGCCGTGGTCGACGTGCGCATGCCGCCCGGCTTCACCGACGAGGGAGTACGCGCCGCGCTGGTGATCCGCCGCCAGTACCCGCGTACCGCCGTGCTCCTGCTGTCGCAGTACGTGGAGGAGCGGTACGCCGCCGATCTGCTCGCCGCCAACACCTCGGGCGTCGGCTATCTGCTCAAGCAACGGGTCGCCGATGTCGAGGAGTTCGCCGAGGCGGTACGCCGGGTGGCGGCCGGCGGCACCGCGCTCGACCCTCAGGTCGTCGCGCAGCTGCTGGTGCGCCGGCACAGCGATCCGCTCGACCGGCTGACACCGCGCGAGCGGGAGGTGCTGGAGCTGATGGCGGGCGGCCGGTCCAACTCCGGCGTCGCCGCCGAGCTGGTCGTGAGCGAGAGCGCGGTCGCCAAGCACATCAACAGCATCTTCACCAAGCTCGACCTGCCCAAGGCCGACGCCGACCACCGCCGCGTCCTGGCGGTGCTGCGCTTCCTGGGCGTTGCGACCGCGTAGTACGCGATCCTGCCCGTATGCCCAGTCGACAACGGTGCTGATCGCCATGTGGTGGTCACCCGCGAGGGTGATCGGCCTGCTTTCCGGACGGGCGCCGGGTCTGCTGAAGGCCCTGCGCGAGGGCCGATCTCGCCCACCAGGGCGCCGGCCCCTGGCTGACCACCGGCATCAAGCGCAGGCCCTTGCATGAACCGTCGGCTCACCCGCCGTGGGCCGGCAAAGCGACCTGGACCTCGGCTCCTCGGCTCCTCGGCTCCTCGGCTCCTCGGCTCCTCGGCTCCTCGGCTCCTCGGCCAGATCCCTACTGGACCGGACCAGCCACCGTCTCGATCGGCAGAGGCGGCCATTTCGGCTCCTTCCGGGCAAGGCTTGCCAGCTCTTCCGGTGGTTCGGCGCCGTCCTGAACGGTCGTGACGTAGGCCTTTGCTTGCTGCAGGTTCAGTCGCGGGGCCTGCTTGCGCAGGTGGCTCATCGCGGCCACGACGCCTGCGGAGTGGAGGAGCGCGCGAACAGTGGAGGCCAGTGGATCAGGCGGTCTGATGCCCTTGGTCTGCAGGAGGTACTGCTCCTCCCAGCCCTCGTCCTCCCACCAGACGGCGGGCACGTAGTGGATGCTCCCATCGTGCCGGTCCACCAGGTAGTGGCCGCCGACGAAGCTGCCGCGCATGTCACGGGCCCGGGCCTGCTCCGCCGAGCGCCAGAAGACGAGCCAGCCGACCGTGCGTTCCTCCACGTGGTAGATGTCCGGCGTGGGGGGAGACCCCTTCCACGGCTGCGTCGGCAGCTCTCTGGCCAGGAAGGACTCGATGAGCTCAACGGCGCGTTCCTTGGAGATCACGGTCTCATCATTCGCCACGGGTCAACCGGTTTTCGGCTTGCCGAAAAAAAATCGGCCGGCGATGTCGAGAACCGCTGGGCGGCTTCGTCCCCGTGGTGAGTGTGACCACAATGGGTCGCATCCGTAGCGAGGAGACGCATCATGGCCAAGTACCTGCTGCTCAAGCACTACCGTGGCGCCCCGGCTCCGGTCAACAACGTGCCGATGGACCAGTGGACGCCGGAGGAGATCTCGGCTCATATGCAGTACATGCGGGACTTCGCGGACCGGCTGGAGAAGACCGGGGAGTTCGTCGACGGGCAGGCGCTCGCGCCCGAGGGGGCCTGGGTCCGGTACGACGGTGAGGGGCGGCCGCCGGTGACCGACGGGCCGTTCGCCGAGACCAAGGACCTCATCGCCGGCTGGATGGTGATCGACGTCGACAGCTACGAGCGGGCCGTCGAGCTGGCCGGGGAGCTGTCGGCCGCCCCCGGGGCCGGTGGGAAGCCGATCCATGAGTGGCTCGAAGTGCGTCCGTTCCTGGCCGCGAAGCCCAGCACCACGGAGTGACCTCATCGATGAACGAGGTCCTGCTCCGGAGTCTCACGCCCAGCGTGATCGGGGTCCTCGTCCGCCGCGGAGCCGACTTCGCGGCGGCCGAGGACGCCGTGCAGGACGCGCTGGTCGAGGCGGTCCGGGTGTGGGCGGCCGAGCCGCCGCGGGATGTGAAGGGGTGGCTGGTCACCGTCGCCTGGCGTAAGTTCCTCGACGCGGCGCGCGCCGATGCCGCACGTCGGCGGCGTGAGGACCGCGTTGAGGAGGAGCCGGCGTCGGGGCCCGCGCCCGCGGTGGACGACACGCTCCAGTTGTACTTCCTGTGCGCCCACCCGTCGCTGACCCCGGCGTCGGCGGTCGCGCTCACGCTGCGTGCCGTCGGCGGGCTCACCACCCGCCAGATCGCCCAGGCCTACCTGGTGCCCGAGGCGACCATGGCCCAGCGGATCAGCCGGGCCAAGCGGACCGTCTCGGGTGTGCGGTTCGACCAGCCCGGTGATGTCGCCACCGTGCTGCGGGTGCTGTATCTGGTCTTCAACGAGGGCTACTCCGGCGACATCGACCTCGCCGCCGAGGCCATCCGGCTCACCCGGCAGCTCGCGGCCTCGATCGACCACCCGGAGGTGGCGGGGCTGCTCGCCCTCATGCTGCTCCACCACGCCCGCCGCGCCTCCCGGACCGCGCCCGACGGGGGCCTGGTGCCGCTCGCCGAGCAGGATCGCGGGCGGTGGGACACGAAGCTGATCGCCGAGGGTGTCGGGATCCTTCAGGCGGCCCTCGCCCGTGACCGGCTGGGTGAGTTCCAGGCCCAGGCCGCCATCGCGGCGCTTCACGCCGACGCGCCCACCGCCGCGGAGACCGACTGGGTGCAGATCGTCGAGTGGTACGACGAACTCGTACGCCTGACCGGCAGCCCGGTCGTCCGGCTCAACCGCGCGGTCGCCGTCGGTGAGGCCGACGGACCGCGCGCCGGGCTGGCGGCGCTCGCCGAGCTGGACGACTCACTGCCCCGGTACGCCGCCGCCGCGGCCTACCTCCACGAGCGCGACGGCGACCTGGCGACCGCGGCACGGCTGTACGCCGAGGCGGCCGGGAAGGCGTCCAACCTCGCCGAGCGCGACCATCTGATGCGGCGGGCCGCCCGGCTCAACGCCCGTGGGCGTACCTGACGGGAGCCGATGTCCCCGGTCGTCCCGGCCGGTGGCGGGGTCACGTGAAGGCGAACAGGCGGGTGCCGGACAGCTGTTGCCGGGGCGCCGTCGTGCTGGTGAGTCGGTGCATGCCCACTCGGAAGCAGGCGTCGTGGGGGCGGCTGAAGGCCAGTTCCTGGAAGCCCTGGTCCTTGAGGCAGGTGCGGATCTCGTCGCTGGGGTCCGAGGGTTCTTCGTGGTGGCTCCGGGTCCAGATCACGATGCCGCCCTCGGTCAGCAGCGCCGGCAGTGCCGCGACGGTCCTGCGCATGTCCTCGGCGGGGACGTTGGCGAACACTCCGCAGACCAGCAGCACATGCGCCGGCGCGGCATCGAGGTAGGTGTCCGCCAGGCCCGCGTCGCCGGTCCGGACCTCCACGTGGGGCAGGTCCAGTGAGCCGGCGGTCGTTCTGGCCTGCCGGGCCAGTTCCGGGTTGAGCTCGGTGAGGACGGCTCTGACCCGCCGCCCCGCCTCGTGTGCGGCCAGTACCGGCAGCGTGTCCCGCCCGTCACCGCAGCAGAGGCTGATCAGCTGCCGTCGGCCGTCCTGTTCGGCCGGTGCCTCGCTCAACGCCCGGTCCAGAAAGCCCCGGACGACGACGAGCCGCCGGGCCAGGATGGACGCCGGGTCGTCGTATGTCTCATGCCAGCGAACCCAGTCGATCCCCATGTCGTCGAATCCCTTCCTCAGGCCGCCCTGCGGGCCTTGATGTTCAGCCGGACGTAGTCGATGACCGGCTCCGGCAGTCGTGCCGCCACCTCCGCCACGAACCGCCGGTGTTCGGTCTCTGGCAGGCGGTCGAGGTAGGGGCCGAGCACCATCGTGCTCAGGTAGTTGCGGAGCTGATCGCCCGGTTCCAGGCGGGCCGGGTCGTCGCGCAGGCTGACCTCGATGTCGGTGAATCCGGTCCGGGTGAGCCGTTCCACCGTCTCCTCCACGCCGGCGAAGTGCGCCGCGTCGGCCGGGCGGCCCAGCACCTCCTCGACGGCGCGGCGCACGCGGGCCACGCAGCCCTGCCCTCCGCACTCGGCGACGAACTGCCCGCCCGGCCGCAGCACCTGGGCGATGTTGGCGAAGAGCGTGCCGTGGTCGTGGATCCAGTGGAAGGTGGCCACGCTGAAGACCGCGTCGACCGGCCGGTCGATCGGAAGCGGCTCGGTGAGGTCGGCGTGGACGACGTCGACCCGGTCGAGCCGGCCGTTCAGGTTGGCGCGCAGCTTGTCGAGCATCGTCGTGGATCCGTCGACCGCCACCACCCTGCCGGACGGCAGGCGGTCGAGCAGGGGGCCGATGTCCCGGCCGGTGCCGGCGCCGGCGTCCAGGACGGTCTCGCCGCCGTCCAGGGTCAGGTGGCGCAGGGTGTACCGGCTCCACCCCTTGTGCGGCTGCGGCAGCGCGTCGTAGGTCGTGGCGTCCCATTCGCGGGGCATGCGGGTTCTCCGATCCGTCATCGTCGAGTGGTCAACGGGGGCGCCGGCGCGGGGGCGGCTGTGGCACTGTCGTGGGGGCCGCCGATCAGCGGCCGGGCCGGGCGGCCGTACCGCGGTGTCCGTGTTCACCGGGCCGCCCCTGGCCCCAGCCGCTCTCGCAGGTACGCCAGCGTTCCGCCGGCCAGCAGCACCTCCCACTCGCCGGCCGAGTGCACCTCGGCCCGCGCGGTGAAGCGGATTCCGCCGGCCGTGACGTCGACCCGGCCGGTGTGCCGGGCCTCGTCCAGGGCGATCCGGAACTCTTCGGTGCCGGTGATACCGAGTGCCGTCCAGGACCGGCCGGCGGGCAGGGTGAGCGGCAGGATGCCGACGGCGCACAGGTTCGCCCGGTGGATGCGTTCGAAGCTCTCCGCCAGCACCGCGCGGACTCCCAGCAGCCAGGGGCCCTTCGCCGCCCAGTCCCGGGACGAGCCCATCCCGTAGTTGCGGCCGGCCAGCACGATCAGTGGGGTGCCGGCGTCGGCGTACCGGGCCGCCGCCTCGAACACCGGCAACCGCTCGCCGGTGGGCAGGTGCAGGGTGTCGCCGCCGCTGTCTCCGCCGTCGCCGAGCAGCCGGTTGACCAGCCGTGGGTTGGCGAACGTGCCCCGCGCCATCACCTCGTGGTTGCCGCGCCGCGACCCGTACGAGTTGAACGCGCGCACGCCCCGCTCGCGCAGCCAGCGGCCGGCGGGCGAGAGGGGGGCGATGGCGCCCACCGGGGAGATGTGGTCCGTGCTGACGTCGTCGCCGAGCGCGACGAGCACCCGGGCGCCCTCGACCGGCCACGGTCGCGGCGGTGCGTCGACGTAGGCGGGCGGGCGGATGTACGTCGAGTCGGCGGAGAAGTCGAAGAGCGGGCCGTCCGGCGCCCGGAGGGCCGTCCAGGCCGGGGACTCGGGCAGGGCGCCGTACAGTCCGGGCGCCAGGGCGTCCGCCTCCAGCGCGGCGACCTCGGCCGGGTCGGGCCAGATGTCGCGCAGGTGCACGGGCCGTCCGTCGGCGCCGGTGCCGAGCGGGTCGCGCCAGGGGTCCAGCCGTACGTGCCCGGCGAGGGCGAGCGCCACCACCAGCGCCGGCGCGGCCAGGTAGCCGGCGCGGACCTGGGGGTGCACGCGGCCGGTGAAGTTGCGGTTGCCGCTGAGGGCGGCGGCCACCGTGAGCCCGGCCTCGTCCACCGCGTCGCCGACGCCCTCGGCCAGCGCGCCGCTGCCGCCGTTGCAGGTCATGCAGCCGTAGCCGACCAGGTGGAAGCCGAGCGCGGCGAGGTCGGCGAGCAGGCCGGTGCGGGTCAGGTAGTCGGTGACGGCCCGCGATCCCGGCGCCAGGCTGGTCTTCACGTGCGCCGGCACGCGCAGTCCGCGCGCCACCGCGTTGCGGGCGAGCAGGCCGGCCGTGAGCATGGCCCGCGGGTCGGAGGTGCTGGTGCACGAGGTGATCGCCGCGATCACGAGGTCGCCGTCGGTGACGCCGTCCGCGCTGCGGACCGGGCCGTCGTGCAGCCGGGCGAACGAGGCAGCGAGGCCGTCGGGTCCCAGCCATTCGTCGGGCCGGCTCGGCCCGGCCAGACCGGGCCGTACGGCGGTCAGGTCGACCTCGATGACCCGGCCGTAGCGTGGTTCCCGGCCGGTGCGCCACAGCCCCTGGTCACGGCAGTAGTCCTCGACGAGCCGGAGGTGCGGTTCCAGGCGGCCGGTGCGCCGCAGGTAGTCCACGGTCCGCTCGTCCACGGGGAAGAAGCCGCTCATGGCGCCGTACTCGGGTGCCATGTTGGCGATGGTGCAGCGGTCCGGCGCGGGCAGCGCCGCCACGCCGGGGCCGGTGAACTCGACCAGCAGGCCGCGTACGTTCTCGGCGCGCAGCCGCCGGGTGAGGGCGAGCACGATGTCGGTGGCCGAGACGCCCAGGGCGGGTGCGCCGGACAGCCGTACGCCGACCACGGCCGGGATCCGGATCGGCTGGGGCAGCCCCAGCATGAGTGCCTCGGCCTCCAGCCCGCCGACCCCCCAGCCGAGGACGCCGAGCCCGTTGACCATGGTCGTATGGCTGTCCGTGCCGATCACCGTGTCCGGCACCGGGCGCCCGTCGGGGTCCCGCGTCACCACGGTGGCCAGCCGCTCCAGGTTGATCTGGTGCACGATGCCCTGGCCGGGCGGGATCACCCGCACTCCGGTGAAGGCGGACTCCGCCCACTTCAGGAACGTGTACCGCTCGGCGTTGCGCTCCATCTCGCGCGCCTCGTTCAGGGCGAGGGCGTCGGGGCGGCGGGCCCAGTCCGTCTGCACCGAGTGGTCGACCACGACGTCGACCGGCAGGGTCGGGTCGACCCGGCCGGGCTCTGCCACGCAGGCCCGCAGCGCGGCCAGGTCGACCAGCAGGGGGATGCCGGTGTAGTCCTGCACCAGGACGCGGGCCGGGCGGAACGGCATCTCCAGGCCGGGCTCCTCCCCCCGGGCCAGCCGGGTGCCCAGCAGCGTGGCCCGCGGGGTGTCACCGGCGCGGAGCAGCGCCTCCAGCAGGACGCGTCCGAGGTACGGCACGTCGGCCAGGGCGAACCCGGCGGCCTCGGCGAATCGCGGTAGACCGGACCCGATGTTCATCGCTGTGCCCCGCTCCCCGGGAAGGCGCGGTGCCGTGGACCGACGTACTCCAGCAGCGGCCGGATCAGCACGTTGTTGCGGTGCTGCTCCAGCACCTGCGCCACCCAGCCCGCGATGCGGCCGATCACGAACATCGGTACGGCCATGTCGTCGGGCAGGCCGAGCATCCGGTAGGCGAGCCCGGCGTACAGGTCGACGTTGGGCGCCAGCCCGTGCCGCCGGTACGGCGCCATGGCCGCGGCCACGGCGTCCAGGACGCGCAGGCCGGAGTCGTCGCCGCGCTCGCGGCTCAACTCGCGCACGGTGTCGCGCAGATGGCGGACGCGGGGGTCCTCGGTGCGGTAGACGCGGTGGCCGAAGCCCATGACCGGCTCGTTGCGCCGCAGGGTCTGAGCGACGTAGCGCTCCGCGTGCTCCGGGGCGCCGACCCGGTCCACCAGGGTCACGGCCCGTTCCGCGGCGCCGCCGTGGACGGAGCCCGCGAAGGCGGCGATCGCGGCGGTGACGGACGCGTTCATGCCGGCCCGGCAGCCGGTCGTCACCCGGGCCACGAAGGCCGAGGCGTTCGAACCGTGGTCGGCGTGGACCACGAAGCCCTTGTCGACGAAGCGGACCGCGGCCGGTGTCGGCTCGGTGCCGAGCAGCGCGGTCAGGGACGCCTCGGCGTGCGAGAGGTGTTCGGGCGGTGCGGCGAACTCCCGGCCGCTGCGGTACGCGTGGTGGGCGGCGACCAGCATCGGTACGGCGGCGATCAGGCCGACACCGGCCACGCGCGCCTGCTCGTGGCTCTCGTCCTCGCCGCCGGTGCGGGCCGGGCCGTAGGCCTGCAGGGCGGGCACCGCGGTGAGCAGCGCGTCCATGGGATGCGCGTGGCGCAGCGAACGGAGCAGGTCGAGGACCGGCGGGGGCACGGAGCGGCCGGCCGCCAGTTCCTTGCGGAAGGCGTCGCGGGCTGTGGCGTCGGGCAGTTCGCCGTCGACGAGCAGGTGTGCGACGTCCTCGTAGGCCGCGTGCTCGACGAGGTCGTGGATGCTGTACCCGCGGTATTCGAGCACACCGGCGCCGCCGTTGATGTGGGTGATCTCGGTACGGTCGAAGGCGATGCCTTCCAGTCCGCGACGGACGGTCGGCCGGCGGGGGGTCGTCTCGCGCGGGGTCGCCTCGCGGGCGGGCGGGTCCTGGAGGGGGGTGTCCTGGGCGGGGGTGTCCTGGGCAGGCACGTCCCGGTCGGGCCTCTCGCCGACGGACGTCTTGCCCGCCGGCACGTCCCGGGCGGGCGTCTCCCGATCAGGTGTCTCGCCGGCGGGCGTGTCCCCGGCCGGCGCCTCCCCAGCCGGTGTCCCGTGGGGAGCCCTCGTGCCGGCAGGCGCGGTGTAGGGGGGCCGGCGGTCGGCGTACTTCCTGATCGCGGGGACCGAGCGGAGGTCGAGTGGGAGCCCGTCGTCCGTCGGTCGGCCGTACGCGTTCTCCAGCGCGACCATGAGGGCGACGTGCCCGAGCGAGTCCCACTGCCGGACCGACTGGTACTCCAGGCCGTCGGTCACCTGGTCGAGCGGAAGGTCGAGGGTGCCGGCGATCAGCTCTTCGACCGAGCTGATGTCCGTCTCCGCGGCGGCGGCCGACCCCTGCCGGCGCGCCGACCCCCGCTCGCGGAGCCATGCCCGCAGCGCATGCCGGTCGATCTTGCCGTTGCTGTTCAGCGGCATCCGGTCGACGGTGTGGACCGACCGGGGCACCATGTACGCCGGCAGCCGCGCCGCCACCGCCTCGATCAGCTGCGCGGGCGTCCGGGTGGTCCCGGACACCACGGCCGTGAAAGTGCTCTCGTCCGGCCACAGCAGACAGACCGCCTCGACGCTGCCGGCCCGGCGCAGGGCCGCCTCGATCTCGCCGGGCTCGATCCGATGGCCGCCGACCTTGATCTGCTGGTCGTTGCGGCCGAGGCAGACGTATTCGGTGCCGGCCCGGCGGACCAGGTCGCCGGTGCGGTAGTAGCGTCGGCCGGCGCGGTCGAAGAAGCGCTCGGCGGTCAGTTCGGGCGCCCGCCAGTAGCCCGGCGTGGTCTGCGGACCGGCCACACACAGCTCCCCCACCGCCCCGTCGCCGACCGGCCGCAGCGCCTCGTCCACGACCAGCGGGTGCAGTCCCGGGTACGGCTGCCCGATCGGCACGTTGTCGTGCACGCACAGGCCCGGGCTCACCACCGGGTCCCAGCGGTGCACGGCGCAGGCGATGGTCAGCTCGGTCGGCCCGTAGAGGTTCTCCACCGTCGAGTGGGGCGCCGCCGCCTGCCAGGCCTCGGCGCTGGCCCGCGGCAGCGGCTCACCGCAGAACAGGCTCCAGCGGAGTGTCGGCATGGACCCGGGCCGCAGTGCGTCCCTCTTGCGGAGGACGGCCGCCACCGAGGGCACCGAGAACCAGACGGTGACCTCGTTGCGTTCCAGGTAGCGGGCCGGGCTGATCAGTTCGATCGGGTCCATGGCGCACACCGCGGCGCCGTGTTCCCAGGCCATGAACAGGTCGAACACCGACAGGTCGAAGGTCTGCTCGAAGGTCTGGCTGAACCGGTCGGCCGGCTCGATGCCGTAGCGCTGCTGGTTGTGGTCGAGGAAGGCGCGCGCATTGCCGTGGGTGATGGGTACGCCCTTGGGTGCGCCGGTGCTGCCGGACGTGAAGAGCAGATAGGCGAGGTCGTCCGGGCCGGCCGTCACGGGGTCGGCGAGCGGCGCGGCGGCGGCCAGGTCGGTTCCGGACATGAGCCGTACGCCGGGCAGTTCGGGGCGGGCGGAGCCGGGCAGCAGCACGGCCGGCGGGCGTGCCAGGCCGGCGAGGAGTTCGGGCAGCTGCTCCGCCGCCGCGTCGTCGGCGATGATCGCGTCGAGTTCGGCCCGCTCCATCATGTCGCGGGTCCGCCGGACCGGGAACCGGGGGTTCAGCGGCACGAATCCGGCACCGGCCCGGAGCGCGGCCAGCACCCCCAGATACGACGTCCGGCTGCGATGCCCGAACACGCCGACCCTGACGACGCGGCGGCCGGCGGCGTCGACGAGCCGGGCGGCCCATCGGCGCGCGATGTCGTCGCACTCGCCGTAGCTGAGGATCCGGCCGCCGACGACGAGGGCGGGCCGGTCGGGCGCGTCGGCCGCGTGCCGCCGGAATCCGGCGCCGAGCAGGGGGGCGTGCACAGTGGTCACCTCAGTCCGTCTTGTGAGGGTGGGATCCGGATGGCACCGACGAGCGGGACGGGCCGGGAACACCGCGCGGTGGTGCGGACCGTGCGGTGCGAGAGGCCGGCGCGAGGGGCGCCGTACGGCGGTCGGTGGTACGGCGGGTGGTCTGGCGGTTCATGCCGAAGGCGCCGGCCCTACGACGCGACCCCCGCGGCAACCACGACGGCCCCGGCCCCGTCAGTAGACGGCAACGGCCCGTTCCGCTTCCTCGACCCCCTCACCGATCTGGAGCACCTCGCCGACCAGCTCTTCCAGTTCGTGGGCCCGTCGCCTGCTCTTGGCGATGGCGATGCACTCCGTCTTGTCCGTGTCGGCCGGTCCGTGTGCCACGACGACGATGCCCTCGCCCGACTCCGGGTCGAAGTGGATGCCTCGGCTCCGCAGGGCGTCGATCGTCGCCGGGAACGACGCGGGCTTGATGTTCCGTACGGACGTGAGGACGTGGTGGTCGGCGTAGCGGCGGCCCAGCAGCCGGGTGCCGATGGTGTGCGGGACGAGCCCGCCGCTCCAGCGGGCATTGATCTCGTTGAAGATGAGACGTCCGTCGTCGGTGACGATCACGTCCATGTTCATGTACCCCCGCTGCCCCAGGGCGGCCACGGCCGCGGCGAACCACGCCGCGTGCGTCAGCGCCTCCCCCAGCGTCGCCGCCGGGACGTCCGCGGGGATCTCAAGGCCGATCCACTCCCACGAGGGCACACCGTTCTTCTCGGTCAGCCTCCGCTTGAAGCCGGGGTTGCTGAGGAACTCCACCCGGCCGCCCTTGCCGACGAAGTATTCGAAGAAGAAGGCGTGGACGGCGTCGTGGTAGCTCTCGACGACGAGCACCGGTTCCTGCGCCTCCGTCAGTTCCGCCCAGAGCGCGGCGGCAGCGGCGAGGTCGGCGGGGACGGGACGGGTCTCGCGGACGCCGGGCAGCGGGGTGAGGGGGCCCGCCGAGGTGAAGGCGATGTTCCCCGCCCCGCCGGCGGCGTTGTCCTGCTTGACGACGACGGTGCCGGTCTCCGCCAGGAGGCTGTTGACGGCACGGAGGAGTCCCTCCGGGGAGCGCACGATGGCTCCCGGTGCGAGCGGCAGGCCGGTGCCGACCGCCAGTTGCCGGAAGTGCGACTTGCGGTTGAGCAGATCGGCTCCGCGTTCGGCCGCGAATTCCCACTCGGTACCCGTGTCGATGCCCAGGAGGCGGGCGAGTTCGGCGACACCCTCGGTCATGTTGCAGGGCATCAGCGTCCATGAGGCATCGCCGGCGACGCGGTCCCGGAGCGCGGCCACGAGGTCCTCTTCCAGGAGCACGTCGTCGTACAGTTTCCGGCCGCGGGCGAGGACCGTGACGGAGTCCAGGTCGTATCCCGCCGTGCCGGCCACGTACGCGAAGAATTCCTTGTCCAGGTCGACCGGGCTGACGACGATGTCGTCCGCGTCGGCGTACCACATCGCGCGCGTGCAGGCCCGGCCGAGGTGGTTCGGGTACCTGTCGGGGATGTCGCTGACGAGCGGAAGTTCCACGTGGTAGTTGAGAATCAGGATTTTCGGCATGCCGGTGCCCCGCTTTCTTGACGCGATGGATATTCAGTGCCGGAATTCGAGCAGCCAGTGCGGATGGCTGCCCTGATCGTCCTCGGCCAGGGTTTTCATCGTCAGGCCGGCGTCGGCGGCCTTCTGCTCCAGCAGTCGCAGATCTCCGTTGCCGCAGAACCCGAGCGTCAGGCGCCCGTTCTCCGTCAGGTACGTGGACCCCTCGCTCAAGTAGCGGGTGTGGGCGACGTATCCGGGGTCGAAAACGGAGCGTTCGTGGTCGGTCAGCGTGGCGCCCTCCTCAAGGAAGACGCCGGGCGAGTTCCAGAAGATCAGGTCGAACCGCTGCCCCTCGTCCAAGGACGCGAAGACGTCGCTCCGGCGCACCTCGACGCGGCTTTCGACGCCGTGCCGCCGGGCGTTGAGAAGGGTGTTCTCGACGGCTGTCGGATTGATGTCGACAGCCGTCGCAGAACGGTACGTCCCCGCCTTCACGCCCAGCACGGACAGCGCGCCGGAGCCGCATCCGATCTCCAGGAAGCTCTCCACCGGCCCGAGTTCCTGAAGCCGCTCCCAGAAGAACCGGCTGGATCTGACGCGCTGCATGGGGTAGACGCCCGGCAGCAGAGTCCAGGTGCTGCCGAGGAATTCCACCTCCTCCCGCTCAAGCACCTCCCATGAGTTCACGCCGAACCGGTCGTCCGGATTCTTTTCGGCAGGCGTCGGCATTCTCGGACCTCTTCCCTCTCGGCGGCTGCGACCAGGGCGGTGCTTGATACGGCCAGGGCGGTGCTCGATGTGCGGCGGTGGGGAACGGTTACGCGGAAAGGGCGTCCGTGCCGTCCGTGTGGACGATCGAGGCGGGGTGGTTCCCGTTCGCCACGACGAAGGACGCGACGTGCACCTGGGTGCCGAGCGGTGCGAATCCGGCCATGGCGCCGGTCGTCATCACGACACCGGGCGGCATGGGCACGGCGTAGGTGTCCGTGCATCCGCCGCCGGTCGCGTTGTACACGGTCACCATCGTGTGCCGGGACATTCCGACCCGGTCCATGAGCCCACCGGGGATCTCGGCGCTGCCCAGCAGGCAGTTGTCGTTCGTGTCGTTGACGACCAGGCCGGTGACCAGGCTGTTCAGCATCACGCGCGGCATCAGCGCGTCCCGCAGCAGGGACTCCTCCGACGGCGTGTCCACGACCTCGTCGGGCCGGCCGAGGCGCTCGTGCTTGAGCGTGCCGCCCTTGAAGCCCTCGCCCGGGACGATGCCGTAGTCCACGATGTGCAGGTCTCCCGAGCGGTGCAGGCGCTGGCCCGCCTCGTCCAGACGGGTCTCGGAGATGACGCAGACCAGGTCGCCGGAGGACAGGAAGTGCCCCAGGCTGCCGCGGGCCTCCACCTCGTCGGTCTCGGACGGGACGACGAAGGTGCGGACGCGGTTCTGCCGGTTGTCGCCTCCGATGAGGGCCACGATGATGGACTCGCCGATCACCAGGTCGCTCGCTATGCGCAGCTCCTCCGGGAGCGCCAGGCCCTCGTTGATCCCCTGGCCGGTCACCGGTCCGGTGGCGGGCCCGCCGACATCGACCCGCAGGTTGTGGATGGCGCTGCGCTTGCAGGAAGTGGTGATGCTCATGACACAGCCTACTTTCTCATTGCTTTCTTGCAGAGGAACAGATGCCTGTCAGGCCAGATCCAGATGGGCATGCCGCTTACCGCTGATTTCGAGATACCGCAGGGCCACGAGGGCCACCGCCAGATATCCGAGGGCCTTCAGGAGTTCCAGCGACACCAGGTGCCCGATCTGCCCGTCGCCGGCCAGCACCCGGCGGGCCGCTTCGATGCCGTAGGTCATCGGCATCGCTTTTCCGAGGACCTGGAGAACCGGCGGGAGAACCGTCAGCGGAATATTGACGCCGCACAGGAGCAGCATCAGGTTCAGCGTCAGATTGCCGATGAGCGGGGCCTGTCGGGTGCGCAGTCCGATGGCGCCTATCACCAGACCGAAAGCCCCGCACGAGGTCGAGGTGGCCAGCAGGACCAGCACCAGGGGCAGGACACTACCCGACGGTACCCGCAGATCGGTGAAAAGAACACCGACCACGAAAAGGAATACGGTGGTCAGAAATCCGGTGAGAACCGCCGGGATGAGCCGGCCGGTGAAGACCAGTACCCGGTTGGCGGGCGTGGCCAGCAGCGCCGGCAGCGATCCGCCCAGGCGCTCACCGCTGACGGACATCGCCGGCGCGAAGAGCCCTGCCACGGCGCACGACACGATGGCGTTGCCCACCACGTAGTAACTGATCGGACGGGTGCCGAGATAGTCGCCGAGATAGGCGAACCAGACGAGCTGGACGAGTGGCACACCGATGAGGGTCGGAATGAATGCCGACGGGGTCAGCCAGCGGAACAGCGCTCGATAGGAACGGAATCCGGCGAGGAAGAGGATCCGGGCCGCGCTCACTGCAGCGCCAGAGTACCGCGCTTGCGCGCCAGCCATTCGAACCTCCTCAGCAGCAGACAGGCCAGGCCGACGTAGATGACCGACTGAATGACCATCAGGGACATCGCCCGGTACGGCGGATCCGCGTCGAGCGCCGCACCGAGCACGGATTTCACGCCCCAGGTCGGGGCGAGGCAGTAGGACACGTACCGAAACGCTCCGGGCAGCCGGTCGATCGGGACGAGCATTCCGCTCAGCATCCAGATCGGGTACTCCAGCAGATTGGCCAGGGACTGCGCGGTCGGATAGAGGATGAAGGCGCAGGCGAGCACCATGCCGAGCAGCGCGACCGACAGCACCGTCAGGACGACGGCCAGGATCAGCAGCAGCGGATGGCTCAGCTGAAGCGGCATGTGGAAGAGCAGGGCGCTCCAGGTGAGCGTGGTGAAGAGCGAGTAGACGCCCCCTGTGGCGGACGCCAGCATGAAGGGCAGGACGGACATCATCGTGGCCGTCGGCGAGGCCACCAGCGGCTCCAGCACCCCCATGTGCCGCAGGCGGGTGATCGCGCTGCCGGCCCCCAGCAGCGTGGTCGACCACATACCCATGAGCCCGGCGCTCAGGGCGATGGAGACGGCCTGGGCGGGCCGGTGCGAGCCCTGGAACATGAAGTGGCCGATCGACGCGAACACCAGCGGCAGGACCACGGTGAGGAAGACGAAGAAGCGGTCGGCACTGAGGACGCGGAGTTCGAGCAGCCAGGCCCGGGCCAGATGGCCCAGGCTCGTGCGGAGCCGGACCGTCATGACGCCGCGTCCGCCACGAGGGCCACGTAGGCGTCCTCCAGGGTCGGTTCACGCCGGGAGATGTTCAGGACGCGCACGCCGTCGAGCCGGTCGAGCGCCAGCGCGGTGAGGTCCGCGGTCCCGGAGCAGTGGATGTTGACGAGCTGTTCGCCGCCGTGGGTCTCGATGCTGACCGAGGTCACCCCGGGCAGTTCCCGCAGCCGTCGCAGCTGCTCGTCCCCGATCCCGTTCGTGGACGCGCTGAGTACCGTGCCACCGCCCGACAGCCGCTTGAGCGAGTCGGGGGTGCCTTCGGCGACCTTGCGGCCGGCGGCCAGGACGACGACACGGTCGCACAGCTCGTCGGCCTCGAACATGTAGTGCGTGGTGAGCAGTACCGTCCGGCCGTCGCACACCTGCTCCCTGACCAGGGCACGCAGTTCCCGGGCGCCGACGGGATCGAGGCCGTTGCTCGGTTCGTCCATGATCACGACGTCGGGGTCGTGCAGCAGTCCGCGGGCGATGTGCAACCGCTGCTTCATGCCGCGCGAGTACGTCTCCACGCGCTGCCGCTCCCGGCCCGTCAGCCCGACCCGGTCGAGCAGCTCCGGAATGCGGCGTCGCTGCTGGCGATACGGAATGCTGTACAGGTCGGCGAACAACGCCAGGTTGTCCCACGCCGAGAGGCGGTTGTAGAGGCCACCGTCCCCGCCGAGAACAATTCCGGTGCGGCGCCGGACCCGCTGTGTCTCGGTCACCACATCGCATCCCATGACCCTGGCGTTTCCGGCCGTGGGCAGCAACGTTGTCATGAGGACCCGAACCGTGCTGGTCTTTCCGGCACCGTTGGGGCCGAGCAGGCCCAGCAGCTCTCCCCGGTCGGCGTGAAAGGAGAGATCCTGGATGGCGGTCTTCACCGTCCCGTTCGCACCGCGGAAATCACGGCGCAGCCGGGAGACTTCGATTGCAGGTTGACTCATGTCGAGCGGTTCGCTCCAGTCGGCGCGTCATTCCGGCCCTGATATCCGTTGATCGGGGGTGGGGACACAACGTGCCCCCACCCCCGGCTGCGACGTCCGTCAGCAGAGGACGGTCGACAGCTGAGCCGGGTCGCGGATCTCGTCCTGGATCATGGTCCTCTCCTTCCTGTGTGCGACAAGGCCCGTACGTGTTTCCCGAACGAGCCGATCCGGAGTCTCACCGGTCCTGATACACGCGAGATATACGAGAGATCCGCCGGGCGGGAGCGTGCGCCGCGGGCAATGCGGGAGGCCGGCAGCGTGTATCTCGGCTGGATCTGCTGTTGTGACACTGTGGGCAAGCGAAAGAGAGGAACCGCCCCATGGCACAGCAAGGTGTCCTGCCTTACCTCCGCAAGGAGAACGGCGAGTTCGGCGAGCCGCGCGTGCTGGACGTCGTCGGTCTGCGGGACGCCTGGCTGCCCTGGATCTCACTGCAGGACCATCCGACCGCGTCGTACCTGGGGCGGAACGCGGTCAAGGCGTGGGAACGGACCCGGCGTACCGACCCCGGCGACCTGCTCGCCCGCCCCTGGCTGTCGACCATCGCCGCCGGGGGCCTGCGGAAGTTCGTCCTCGCCCAGGCCCGGACCCCCGATCTGCTGGCGCGGGCCGACGGGCCCTTCCCGCCGCCGCTGCGGGAGTTCCGCGACGTCTGGCAGGAGTGGCTCACCGGTGACGACCCGCTGCGCAGGCTCCAGGCGACGTCGATCCTCGGCGCGCTCACCGCGACCCTGCCGGTCGCGCGCACCGAGGACCCCGACCTGGCCGACGGGGACCTGATCCACCAGCACTACTGCTTCGAGCGGGCGAAGGTGCTCCGTATCCGCGACCCTGAGGACGCCCACGCCGAGGCGCTGCTGGAGGAGGTGGCCCGGCGGGCGGCCGAGCCGGTGATCCGCACCATGGCGACCATCAACGTCCTTTGGTACATGCTGCGTTTCGGGATACGTCAGGACACGATGCCGTCCTGGGTGGAGTACGGCGTCGCCCAGCTCCCGGCGCTCCACGCCGAGCACCCGGTGTGGCTGAGCCAGGTCATCGCGAGCCGCTTCCATCGCCTCAAGGCCCTCTTCCACGTCCGCCAGGGCGATGACACGGCGGTACTGGCCGCCTTGGAAGAGGCCACCACGGCCGACGAGGAAGCCCGCGCCGACGCCCAGGCCGATCCGGACTCGGCGTATGTGTGGGCCGAGGGCCACGGTCTGCTGCTCAACGCCAAGATGCGGTACCAGACCCGCCGCAAGGGGGACCCGGACGAGATCGCCGACATCGTCGCCGAGCTGGAGCGGACCGACCCGAACTCCTCCACGCAGCGGTACGCCATCGGCGACCTGTACGCGGCTGCCGGCCGGCTGCCCGAGGCGGCGGATCACTTCGAACGCACCGCGCAGATCGGCACGGTCCTGGGTGCCACCGCCGCCTTCCAGGCGTATCAGTGTCATGCGGAGACCGGTGACACCGAGGGGGCGCACCGGTCCCTGCTGCTGCTCGCCGACCTGGACCCGAGCGCCGATGTGGACCACTATGCGCGGACGGTGGGATGACCGGTACGCGGTGCCTACGGCTGCGTGGCGGGGCTGTCGCCCGGTCTGCCCCGGACGATCTGCCGGTAGATGTCGTCCAGGGCGGCGCCGGGTCTGATACCCAGCTCCTTGGCGAAGACCTGCTGCGCCTTCCGGTACACGGCCAGCGCTTCGCTGGGACGGCCCAGGCCGAGCTGGGCGCGCATCGCGACCTCGTACAGCCGCTCACGGAAGGGGTGGTTGATGACCTCGCGGCTCGCGTGCTCGGCCACGTCCTGGTGGCGGCCGAGGGCCAGGTCGGCCTCCATCAGCGATTCGAACACGCCGAGCCGGCGGTCCCTGAGCCAGTCCGTCACGGCCTGGAGACGATGCGACAGCCGGACCCCGTTCAGCACGTCGCCCCGCCACAGCGCCAGCGCCTCGCGGAATTTCTCCGCCGCGGTTTCGCTGTCCGCCGCCTCCAGCGACTGGTACCCGGCCAGCCTTAATTCCTCGAAACGGGACACATCCAGCTCCTCCGGATCACAGTGGAACACATAGCCGCCGGCCACCTGGTTCAGCCGGTGGGCTTGCGTGCCCAGAACACGGCGGATTTGCCAGACGTACGTCCGGACGTTCCGGATCGCCGATTTGGGCGGTTCGTCGTCCCATAGCGTCTCGACGATCTGGTCCACCGGTATCACTTTGTTCGCATTCAGCAGGAGGAAGGAGAGCAGCTCCGCCTTTTTCCCGTGGATGGCGACAGCCCCGGCCTCCGCAGTGGCCACGCTGGTCTCACCCAGAATGCGAAAGATCGTCGCGTCGCCGGCAGCCGGAGACGGGTCATTTTCGGCTTGATTCAGAAATTTGGCAGCCAAACGCCGCCACCCCGCTTCTGTCGGCTGTAACGATTCACTTAATGATCTTCAGTGGCCGAATCACTGTCAACCATCGAGAAGGCAATTCACACTGCTGCAACAGTAGGCGAGACCATGGCATTGTCGTTGCTATTTTTTGGTCTTGGATTTGCGTATTTCACAGATTCACCACACAGTTGGGGGCGGTCTCGGTGAGACCGCCCCCAACTGTGTGGTGCCCGGAAGTGCTTACCCCGCGAGGCACTGCGCGCCGAGCAGCACCTTCAGGTCACCGAAGAGCGCCGGGCTGGGCGTCACCCGGTGCCGGTCGAGGCGGAGGACGGTGGTCTTGCGGGGGCCCTGGAGCTTGATGCGGACCTCGCTGTCGCCCTTGTGGTGGCTGAGGATCTC
>NZ_JBEYYR010000026.1:0-131855 GCF_040645635.1 Streptomyces sp. NPDC046727 | reverse complement strand
AATCGCACGACCGGCGTTGTCCGCCCCCCCGCGGACCATGCCGGGCCCTGGGGGACCTCCCGGCGCCGGTTCTCCCCCGCAACCCCCGTATGCGGTGGCTGTCGGCCCGGTGGGCGCTAGTCCGTCGCGATGGCGTTCAGTACGTTCATCCGGCCCGCCCGGAACGCCGGGACCAGCGCGGCGAACAGGCCCACGAAGGCCGAGCCGATGAACACCCCGGTGATCGTCGGCCAGGGGATCTCCAGGACCTTCAGGCCCTCCAGGGCGAGGAGCTTCTGGGCGGTCGCGCCCCAGCCCATGCCGAGGCCGAGGCCCAGCAGGGCGCCGAAGACGGCGATCACCACGGACTCCAGGCGGATCATGCGGCGCAGCTGGCGGCGGGAGAGGCCGATGGCCCGCATGAGGCCGATCTCCCGGGTCCGCTCGACGACGGACAGGGCCAGGGTGTTCACCACACCGAGGATCGCGACGATGATCGCGAGGGCCAGCAGACCGTAGATCATGTTCAGCAGCTGGCCGATCTGGTCCTTCAGGGCCTGCTTGTAGTCGGTCTGGTCGCGCACCGTGTACTGCGGGAAGTCGTCGTGCAGCGCGGCCTTGAGCGCCTTGTAGGCGGCGGCCTGCTGCCCGTCCTCGGCGGTGGCGAAGACCAGGTCGTCGAGCGGCATCCGCTTGGCCGGGATGTACTTGGCCGCGGTGGCGATGGAGGCGTACATCGCGCCCTTGTCGATGACGACGTCGTCACTGGTGATCGCGCGGACCGTCAGCCTGCCCGTCGTGCCGTCCATGAAGTCGACCGCGACGGTGGAGCCGAGCTTGATGCCGTGCTTCTTGGCGAAGCCCTCGAAGACGGACATCGAGTCGGGCCGGTAGGCGTCGGCGAGGCTGCCGGCGACCGTCTTGGTCCGCAGGTCCTGTGCGTAGGTCGGGTCGGCGGCGTTGATCGTCTCGCCCTTGGAGACGCTGCCGTCCGGGGTGGTCAGGGTCGCGTCCAGGAGCCGGTACTCGGTGACGCGCTCCAGGCCCGGCGTGCGCTTGATCGCCTGGACCGCCTTCGGGACGATCTCCTTGCCGTTGTCGTCCTGGATGATGAAGTCCGTGCCGACGGTCTTGTCGAGCTGGTCGGTGGCGGAGGCCACCATGGAGGAGCCGACGACCGACAGGCAGGCCACCAGGGCGAGGCCGATCATCAGGGCGGCGCCGGTGGCGCCGGTGCGGCGCGGGTTGCGCAGGGCGTTGCGCTCGGCCATGCGGCCCACGGGTCCGAAGATCCGCAGGATGATCGCGCCGAGGACGCGGACCAGTCCGCCGGCCAGCAGCGGGCCGATGACGACGAAGCCGATCAGGGTGAGCACCACGCCCAGACCCAGCCAGCCGGAGCCGGTCTTGGCCTTGTCGGCGGTGGCGGCTACGTACAGGCTCCAGCCGCCGGCGCCGGTGAGGAGCAGGCCGATGACCGCCCGGATGGCGCCGGCCCTGGCGTCGGTGGGGGCGCCCGCGTCGCGCAGGGCGGCCATCGGGGAGACCTTGCCGGCGCGCCGGGCGGGCAGGTAGGCGGCGAGGACGGTGACGACGACGCCGAGCAGCAGGCCGATCGCGGGGGTGGTCCAGGCGACGGTCAGGTCGTCGGTGGACAGGTGCATGTCCATGAGGCCCATGAGCTTCATCAGGCCGATCGCGATGCCGACGCCGGCGCCCACGCCGAGCACGGAGCCGACCACACCGAGCAGCAGCGCCTCGACCAGCACGGACCGGTTGATCTGCTTGCGGGAGGAGCCGATGGCGCGCATCAGGCCGATCTCGCGGGTGCGCTGGGCGACCAGCATGGAGAACGTGTTGATGATCAGGAAGATGCCGACGAGGAAGGCGATCCCGGCGAAGCCGAGCATCGCGTATTTCATGACGTTCAGGGAGCTCTGGACGTCCTTCTGGTTGGCGTCGGCGACCTCCTTGGCGGTCTGCACCTTGTAGTCGTGCCCGAGGGCGGCGGTGACGTTCTTCTTCAGCTGGGCGTCGGTCACGCCCTTGGCGGCGGTGACGTTGACGTTGGTGTAGACGCCGCTCTCGCCGACCAGGGTCTGCTGGGCGGTCTTCGTGTCCAGGTAGAAGATCGCCGCACCGGGGTTGGTGACCTGGAAGGAGGCGATGCCGGACACGCGCGCGTGGTGCGTACCGACGGCCGTGATCACGCCGATCTCGTCGCCGAGCTTCAGGTGGTGCTTGTCGGCGGTGTCGGCGTCGACCATCACCTGGTCCGGGCCCTTGGGCGCCGTACCGGAGGTGATCTCCATGGTGCGGGCGTCGTTGCCGTTCCAGCTGCCGACGATGGTGGGCGCGCCGCTGCTGGGCGACAGCTTGTCCTTGTCGGCGTCGACGACGGTCACCGAGGTGGAGAACACGGTGCCCTCGGCCGACTTGACGCCCTCGGCCTTGCGGACCTCACCGAGGACGGCGGCCGGCATGACCGGCGGCTTGCCGGTGCGGGAGGTGGTCTCGCCGCTGTCGGAGGAGCCCTTGGCGCTGACCGTCACGTCCGAGGAGGTCGCCTGGAAGAGGTTGTCGAAGGTGGTGTTCATCGTGTCGGTGAACACGAGCGTGCCGCACACGAACGCCACCGACAGCAGGACCGCTATCGCCGACAGCGCCATGCGTCCCTTGTGCGCGAAGAAGTTGCGCAGCGAGGTCTTCAGGACGGTCATGACGTGCGCCCCCGGGCGTCGAAGTCCTTCATGCGGTCCAGGACCTGATCGGCCGTCGGGTTGTACATCTCGTCGACGATGCGGCCGTCGGCGAGGTAGAGCACGCGGTCGGCGTAGGAGGCGGCCACCGGGTCGTGGGTGACCATGACGATGGTCTGGCCGAGTTCGTCCACCGAGCGGCGCAGGAAGCCCAGAACCTCCGCTCCCGCGCGCGAGTCGAGATTTCCGGTCGGCTCGTCCCCGAAGATGATCTCCGGGCGGGCGGCGAGCGCGCGGGCCACGGCGACGCGCTGCTGCTGGCCGCCGGAGAGCTGGGTCGGCCGGTGCTTGAGGCGCCCGGCGAGCCCGACGGTCTCCACGACCCGCTCCAGCCAGGCCCGGTCGGGCTTGCGGCCGGCGATGTCCATGGGCAGCGTGATGTTCTCGATGGCGTTCAGCGTCGGCAGCAGGTTGAACGCCTGGAAGATGAAGCCGATCCGGTCCCGGCGCAGCTGCGTGAGCTTCTTGTCCTTCAGGCCGGTGATCTCGGTCTCGTCCAGGTGGATCTGGCCGCTCGTCACCGTGTCGAGGCCGGCGAGGCAGTGCATCAGGGTGGACTTGCCGGACCCCGAGGGGCCCATGATCGCGGTGAACTGGCCGCGGGCGATGTCCACGTCGACGTGGTCCAGGGCGACGACACGGGTCTCGCCGGACCCGTACGCCTTCACGACCTGCCGCGCCCGCGCGGCAACGGCCGTACGCCCTCCAGTGCCCCCGTGCCTGGGAATGGTCACAGCCGATGTCACGGTATGTCTCCTATGTCGGTTGGCAAGTCGTTGCCCGGTGCCCGGTGTCCCGGGTCGTCGTCTTGGTACGCCGATGAGTCTCGCGGCCGGCCGGGGTGTCGCGCGCTGGTGCGAAGCCCCGTCTTTCCGGGGGGAAAACCCCACCCCTGCCGGTACGGTCCACCGCCCCCCTGCGGCGTAAAGCCAGGTTAAGGAGCGCCCCCGGCCGGTCTCGTCCTCCGCCGGGACGAACCCTCCCCCAGCCGCAGTACCGAGGAACCCCTAGGGGTGCTCCACCGGCGGGTGGAGCCGTTCTCGGGGTCGGCTCCACCCTTCGGTGCGGGAAGCCTCCACCCTTCCGTCGCGTCAGGGTCAAGGCAGGCCCCCCGTGGGAAGCTGTCGTCCCGGACATGGATGCAGGGGGCACCGGGGTAGCTTCCGGCGGGAAGCACGGGAGGGGTGTGCGGTGGGGAGTACGACACCGGCGATACGCGGCGCTGCCGCCCGGCAACAGGGCACCGGGCGGCGGGGCGCGGTGGTGGCCGCGCTCATGCTGACGATGGCCCTGGCGGCGCTCGACGCCACCGTCGTCTCCACGGCCGTACCGCAGATCGTCGGCGACCTCGGCGGGTTCTCCGTCTTCTCGTGGCTGTTCTCCGGCTATCTGCTCGCCGTCACCGTCACGCTGCCCGTGTACGGCAAGCTGTCCGACACCTTCGGCCGCAAGCCGGTGCTGGTGGTGGGCGCGGCCGTGTTCCTGCTCGGCTCGCTGCTGTGCGCGGCGGCCTGGAACATGGGGGCGCTGATCGCGTTCCGGATCGTGCAGGGCCTGGGCGGCGGGGCGTTGCAGGGCACCGTGCAGACGCTGGCCGCCGATCTGTACCCGCTGGCGGAGCGCCCGAAGATCCAGTCCAAGCTGTCCACGGTGTGGGCGGTCTCGGCGGTGGCCGGGCCCGGGCTCGGCGGGGTGCTCGCCGCCTACGCCGACTGGCGCTGGATCTTCCTGCTCAACCTGCCGATCGGTGCCGCCGCCCTGTGGCTGATCGTCCGTCATCTGCACGAGCCGGAGCGGGAGAACGCCGGCCACGCGCGCGTGGACTGGGCCGGTGCGCTCGCGGTGTTCGCGTGCGGCGGGGTGCTGCTGACCGCGCTGGTGCAGGGCGGGGTCGCCTGGCCGTGGCTGTCGGCGCCCTCGCTGGCCCTGTTCGGCACGGGGCTCGTCCTGGCCGCCTCGGTCGTCGTCGTGGAGCGGCGGGCCGCGGAGCCGATCATCCCGGGGTGGGTGTGGCGGCGCCGGACGATCGCGGCCGTCAATCTGGCGCTCGGCGCGCTGGGGCTGCTGATGGTGGCGCCTTCGGTGTTCCTGCCGACGTACGCGCAGTCGGTGCTCGGACTCGGGCCGGTGGCCGCCGGGTTCGTGCTGTCGGTGTGGACGCTCAGCTGGCCGGTGTCCGCCGCGTTCAGCCAGCACATCTACCGGCGGATCGGCTTCCGGGACACCGCGCTGCTCGGCATCGGCCTGGGGGCGCTGATCCTGTTCGCGTTCCCGTTCCTGCCGTATCCGGGGTCGTGGTGGCAGCCGACGCTGCTGATGCTGCTGCTGGGAGGGGCGCTGGGGCTGTTCCAGCTGCCGCTGATCGTCGGGGTGCAGTCGACCGTGGGCTGGTCGGAGCGGGGCACCACGACCGCGTCCGTCCTGTTCTGCCGGCAGACCGGCCAGACCCTCGGCGCGTCGCTGTTCGGCGCCGTCGCCAACGGGGTGCTGGCCGCGCGGCTGGGCGGGGCGGGCGACCTGGACTCCGTCACGCGCGCGCTGGACGCCGGCACGCCCCCCGAGGCGACCCGGCGGGCGATCGCCGACGCGGTCCACGCGGTCTACCTGGGGGCCGCCTCGGCGGCGGCGCTGGCGTTCGTGGTGCTGCTGCTGGTGGCACCTCGGCGGTTTCCGGTGCTGCCGGAGTGACGTTTCCTCCGGCGTCGGCGCAGTGACGTTTCCGCGGGCGTCGGCCGAGTGACCGTCTCCGCGGGGCGTCGGCGGAGGGACCGTCTCCGCGGCCCCTTGACCGAGGCCGCCCGGGCATCCGCCGGGCAGGCGCCCGCGCCGTTGCCGCCGCCCGGTGAACGCCCTGCGAGCCGGCCGGTCAGGGCAGGCGGACCGAGACCTCCGGATACCGCGCCGACGGCCCGTCGAGCAGGGGCCGCGCCGCCCCCTTGAGGTGCCGGTCGAAGAAGGCGGCCAGGTACGCGCGCGTGAGGGCCTCCGAGCGCCGCCCGGGCAGCGCGTCCGGCTTGGCGACGCCGAGCTGCTCCGCGAGCACGGGCAGGTCGGTGAAGGTGCCGTGGTCGGCCCCGGCGACCGTCAGCCAGCGCTTCCAGCCGTCCAGGTGCTCCCATGCCTCGTTCCAGGTGCCGTCCTGCACCCCGGAGGCCTGGCTGAAGAGCAGGAACGGGCGCCCGCCGAGGCCCGTGCCGGGCACGGGCTCGAAGAACGTGCCGTCCATGTTCGCGCCCGCCCGCACCCGGGGGTCGGCGGCCATGGTGACGGCGGTGGCGTCACCGCCCAGGGAGTGACCCGCCATGCCGATCCGCGCCGGATCGATCATCCGGGCGTACCGCCAGGCCGGCTGAGCGCCCGTCAGGCGGTCCAGCACGAAGGAGAGGTCGGCGGCCCGGCTCCGGGCGACGGCCGCGGGACCGCCGTCCGGCGGGACGTCACAGATCGCGCACGGCACGGTCCGCCCGTCGGGCAGCGTCGTACCCGTGGTCTCGTACAGGTGGTCGACGACGGCGACGACGTACCCGCGGCTCGCGAGGTCCTCGGCGAGACCGGTGAGCGTGGCGCGCGGCAGGGTGAAGCCGGGTGAGAGCACGACCAGCGGGAATCTCCCGTGCGCCGGGCGCGCGCCGGGGTGCGCCCAGGTCCGGATGCCGCTGATCGTCTCGGGCGGGACCGAGGACCCCGGCACCTTCGCCCGCAGCAGGAGCCGCGCCTCGTCGGCGGTCATGTACGGGGCGGTCGGACCGTGGGCCCGGGGGCGTGCCGGGTAGTACAGCGAGACCATCAGCTGCCGTGCACCGGCGGCCGGAACCCAGGGGTCCTGGCGGGCGCTGTCGACCAGGTGCAGGGTGGAGCCGCCGACGGGGTGCGGTCCGGTGGGGCGGGGCAGTGCGGCCGGGGCCTCGGCCGCACGGGCGGTCGCGGGGACCGGGGCCGCCTGGGCGGCGGGGGCGAGGACGGCCGGGGAGAGGGCCACGGCGAGAGCGAGGCCGGCGACGGCGGCCCGGCGCGGTATCGCGCGAGAGAGGTCCATGTGCCGGATGGTAGGCCGGGGGCGGGGGTGCGGACATCGCCTCAGAGAGGTATGCGCGTGTGCGCCCACGGGCGCGAAGGGCCGTACCACGGGCGGGAGTTCGGATCGGGGCGTCCACCCCGGGTCGTACGGCCGCGTGTTCTGGCGGTAGCGGCCCAGGTGGGCCCATCGCCGCATGGAAAGCGCATACCGACCGGCCAGTTCGGTGAAATCGCCGCGCGCCCCGGACTCCGCGAGTAGCGTGCGTGGCTCAGTTCCCCCCACCTCCCTGCGGTCCGCCGCCACGGACCCGAGCCGCGCAAGGAGCCCCGGGATGTCCTACGACCCGCCGCAACCGTCGTACTCGTACTCACCCCAGCCGACCTACCCCTGGCAGCCGCCGGGGCCCCCCGAACCGCCCCGCCCGGACCACCGGCCGCCCCGCGAACCCCTCGGCCACCACAGCGACCTGCGCGTGCTGCGCGGCGCCTACCGTCGGCAGCGGCGCACCGCGGCGCTCACCGCGCTGGGCTACTTCACGCTGTTCCTCGTCCTGTCCGCGTGCGCGCCCGGCGTCATGACGAGCACCGTCGCCGACGGCATCCCCGCCGGCCTGCTGCTCGCCCTCCTCCAACTCCCCGTCACCTGGCTCGCGATCGTCCTGTACGAGCACACCGCGCGCCGGTACGTCGATCCGCTCGCCGACCGCATCCGCAGGCACGCCGAGCTGGACGCGCGGCGAGGAGCGACACGATGACCGGCGCCGCCTCCTCGCCCCACCCGGGCCTCGCCGGGTTCAGCGACTCCGCCCAGTCCATGTCCCTGGTCGCCTTCTCCACCGTCGCCACGGTGACCCTGCTGCTGTGCGTGATGACCGGCCCCGACCGGGACGACCTCGACGAGTTTTACACCGGCTACGGCTCCCTGTCCCCGCTGCGCAACGGCCTCGCCATCGCCGGCGACTACATCTCCGCCGCCACCGTCCTCGGCACCGGCGGAGTGATCGCCCTGTGCGGCTACGACGGTGTCGTCCTCGCCCTCAGTACGGCGCTGTCGCTGATGCTGCTGATGTTCCTGCTGGCCGAACCGCTGCGCAACGCCGGCCGGTTCACCATGGGCGACGCGCTCGCCCGCCGGCTGCCCGGCCGCTGCGTCCGCGTCACGGCGTGCGCGGTGACCATCGCCGCGCTGCTGCCGCTGATGCTCGTCCAACTGGCCGCGACCGGGCAGCTGATGGCCTTCATCCTCGGCTTCACCAACGAGTCCCTGAAGACCGGGTGCGTCGTGGGACTCGGCGCGCTCATGATCGCCTACGCCGCGATCGGCGGCATGAAGGGCACCGCGCTCATCCAGATCCTGAAGATCGTGATGCTGATCGGCTCCGGCGCCGTGGTCGCCGCCCTGGTCCTGCGCCGCTTCGACTGGGACCCCGGCGCCCTGTTCACCACCGCGGCGCGGCAGAGCGGCGCCGGACCGGCCTTCCTGCGCTCCGGACTGGAGTTCGGCACCACGCCCACGTCCCGCGTCGACATGATCGCCTCGGAGCTGACCGTCGTGCTCGGCGGCGCCTGCCTGCCGCACATCACCATGCGCATGTACACCGCCTCCAGCGCCCGCCAGGTGCGCCGCTCGATGTCCTGGGCCGTGTCGCTCGTCGCCCTGTTCGTGCTGGTCGTCACGGTGGTGGGGTTCGGAGCCACGGCCCTGGTCGGGCGCCCGGCGATCTCCGCGGCCGACCCGCAGGGCAACACGGCGTACCTGCTGGGCACGCGCGCGGTGTTCGGCGCCGACGTGTCGACGGCGGAGACCTTCCTGTTCACCATGGTCACCACCGCGATCTTCCTGACGCTGCTCGCCTCGGTGGCCGGGATGATCCTCGCGTGCGCCAACTCCCTCGCGCACGACGTGTTCGCGGCCCGGGTACGGGAGATGCCGGCCCGCCGCGAGATGATCCTGGCCCGCGTCTCGGCGCTCGCCATAGGGGTCCCGACGATCCTGCTGGCCACCCTGGTGCAGCACCACAGCCTGCAGCCCCTGGTGACGCTCTCCTTCTGCCTGGGCGCCTCCGCCCTCGCGCCCGCCCTGGTCTACGGCCTCTTCTGGCGCCGCTACACCCGCAGCGGGCTGATGGGCACACTGGTCGGGGGCTCGCTGACCGTGCTGCTGCTCATGCCGGGCACCAATCTCGTCTCCGGATCACCCGTGTCGGCGTTCCCGCACGCCGACTTCAACTGGTTCCCGTTCACCACCACCGGCATCGTCTCCATCCCGGCCGGCTTCTTCTTCGGCTGGCTCGGCACGGTGCTGTCGGGCCGCGCGACGGCGGAGCGGCAGCGGCACCAGTACGAGGCGGTGGAGGGGCGGATCCTGGCGGGCGCGGTACGGAAAGGGCGGTGAGGTGAGGTGACGGGGTGTCGGCTACTCCGTGGACACCGTGCCGGTCAGTGAGATGAGGCTGTCGCGCACGGAGTCCATGTGCGCCTGGACGCTGTCCCAGGTCTCACTGTGCTCGCGCAGCACCCGTTCCGTCTCCCGGGCGATGCGCTCCTCACGCGCACGCGCCTCGGCGAGGATCTCGGCGGCACGCGCGTCTGCCTCCTCCTGGGAGCGGCGCGCCGCCTCCTCGGCCTCGCTGAAGGCCCGCTCGGCGTCGGCCAGCTCGGCCTCGGCCTCGCTCATCCGGTCGGCGTACAGCCCGGCCACCTGCTCGGCCTCCTCGCGCTCGATCTCGGCCCACCGCGCGGAGTGCTCCCGGGACTGCTCGGCCAGCAGGGCGGTGGTCTGCTCGCGAGCCTCGCGCAGCGCGGCGAGCGCCTCCGCGCGCTCCGCCTTCACTTCCCGCCGGGCGCCGATGCGCAGGTCGTCGGCCTCGGCCTTCGCCGCGAGGAGCAGCCGGCGGGCGCGCCCGTCGGCCTCCGCACGCACCGCGTCCGCCGCGTCCTGCGCCTCCCGGCGGGCGCGCTCGACACGCGCCTCGGCCTGCGCGACCTGCTCAAGCACCTGGCGCCGCGCCCGCTCCCGGAGGTCCGCCGCCTCCTCCAGCACGACCTGGAACAAGCGCCGCGCGCCCTCCCCCAGCGCCTCGTACGTCTGCGGCGTGAGCTGGGCGACGACCTCGCGCAACCGCACGACCTCCGCCTCCATGTCCTTGGCGAGCACGGTCAGCCGCGCGGCGCGCTCCCAGGCGGCGTCCCGGTTCTCGCACAGCGCCTCCATGTACGCGTCGACCTGGTCGGGGCGGTAGCCACGCCCGCGGACGGTCACGAAGCCGTGCGGCGGCATCGATGCGCTGCTCACCCTGGGACCCCTCTCCACCGGACATACGCGACACCCTGATTGCGCGCACATCATCATGGATCGGGCCTAAGTGTCCATAACGCGACACTCCGTAGTGACGTCACGGTCGAATCGCCGCACTTCGCAATGGCGTGGCGGACACGGCCACTTGGAGCACACCCCCCTCAAGAGTGACGGTGTTGCTCCGAATGGCACCGCCCGCGGCGGCCGCGCACGGAAAACCCCACGGAAACACGTCCGGGCCCTTCACGCGCGCGCGTGAAGGGCCCGGACACCGGCGAGCGCAGGGGGCTACAACAGCCCGTCCCACATCTGCTCCAGCAGCACCGACCACCAGCTCTCCGGCGAACCGAGCGCCGCCGGGTCGAGGGCGGCCAGCTGCGCCTGGAAGTCGACGGTCCAACGGCCCGCCTGCTCCTGGTTCAGCCCGAACCGCAGCCTCCACATCCGGCCCAGCAGCGCCAGGCACCGCGCGAACTCCGGCAGCCCGCTGTTCACGAACTGCGGCGGCACCGGCGCACCGCCCGGCCCCGCCTCCACCGGCACGGCCACGATGTTCGCCGTCCCGTACTGCACACAGATCGCCTTGCCGAAGTCGGTGCCCATGACGAGGTACGAGCCCGCGTCCGCCGCCGGCTGCACCCCGCGCTCCGCCGCCAGCTCCGCCAGCGTCGGCACCGGACGGCCCGGCTGCGCCTGCGCCCAGAAGAACGGACCCATGTCCAGCGGCAGTCCGGCCACCACCAGCGTGTGCGCCACGACCGGCGGCACGCCCTGCCGGGACACCGCCTGCTGCTCGAACCGGAAGACCCCCGGCCCGAACGCCGCCGCCAGCTCCTGCGCGATCCCCTCCGGCGGAACCGGCGGCACCCCCTGCACCGGCGGCAACGGCGCCCGCACCGGCGCCGGCCGCGCGGGACCGTCCGCCACCTGGTGCAACTCACCCTGGTGCGCCAGCAACTGCTGCATGCCCTGCTGCCGGCTCGCATGGTCCGTGCCGTACGGCGCGATGCTCGTGATCCGCGCCTGCGGCCACTGCTCGCGGATCATCCGCGCACAGTAGGCACCCGGCAGCGCGCACGACTCCAGCTCCGTGTGCAGCTCCAGCACCTGGTCCGGCGGCACGTTCATCGCCCGCAGCTCGTGGAAGATCTGCCACTCCGGGTGCGGCGTACCCGGCGCCGAACGCCGGATCAGCTGCTGCTCGGAACCGTCCTGCGCGCGGTAGCGCAGCACGGCCTGATAGCCGGGGCCGACCGTCGGCTGCCCCTGCTGCGGATACCCGTACGCCGGAGCCTGCCCCGGCACGGGCCCGCCCGGCGGCGGCATCGCACCCGGCGGCGGCATGGCACCCGGCGGCATCGGCGACGGGGTGCCCGGAGCGCCCGGAGGCATGCCGGGGGCGCCCGGCCCACCGAGTGCGCCGGGGACGGGCGGCGGCGGAGGCGCGCCCGGACCGGCCACCGGGGGCGCGGACAGCACGGTCTCGGCGTGGTGCACGGCACCACGAGCACCGCCGGGCGCGCCAGGGACACCGGGGGCGTTCGGCGGCTGCGGTGCGCCGGGAGCGCCGGGGACGCCAGGGGCCTGGGGAGTGCCGGGGGCGCCCGGAGCATTCGGTGCGCCAGGAGCGCCCGGAGCGCCAGGCATGCCCGGGGCGCCCGGGGGCTGCGGTGCCCCCGGCGCGGGGGGCACACCCGGGGCGCCCGGACGCTGCGGCGCGCCTCCGCCCAGCTGACTCGGGTCGGCCAGCATCGTGGCCGCCTGGTGCACATTGCCCGGAGGCGTACCGCCCGGAGCACCCGGGGGCGCGGCCGGCGGATGGGGAGCGCCCGGAGCCCCCGGAGCGCTCGGCGCACCCGGCGCCTGCGCCCCGTCCGCGCTCCCCGGACCGCCCTGCACTTCAGGACCCTCCGGCCCGAGCGCCGACACGAGCTGAGTCGGCACATACCCACCGGCAGGCGCGGGCGGCGGAGTCGCACTCCCTGGGCGCGCGCCCGGCGTGCCGGGCGCACCCGGCGGCGGAGGCGGCGCACCCACTCCCCCGCGCGCCTTCTTCGGCGGCGGCGCCGCCTTGCTCGTCGCGGCATCCGCGATGTCCCCGGCATGGGGCGCGAGCGGCCGCGCGGGCGCACCCGGCCCCGCCGGAGGCTGCGGCGCGTTCGGCGCACCGCCCGGCGCCTGCGGGTAGCCGTACCCCGGAGCAGCACCCTGCGGAGCGCCGGGGCCCTGCGGGTAGCCGTACGTCGGGGCACCAGGCGGCGGAGGCGGCGGCGTGCTGCCCTGCGGGGCGCCCGGCGCGCCAGGACCCATGGCAGGCGCGGGCGGAGTGCCGTGCGCCGGAGGGTACGGCGATACGCCCGGCGGAGGCGTGCCAGGGGCCGACGGCGCGTGCGGGTGGCCGTACGCCGGCGTGCCCGGTGCCGGCGGGGGCGTGCTGCCCTGCGGAGCGCCGGGCGCACCCGGAGGAACAGGCGCCCCGGGGGCACCAGGCCCGCCCGGCGCGAAGCCCTGCGCTCCTGACGCGTCCTGCATATCGAGCGCCGGCGCCACCGCCGTCGGCGGCAGCTGGCTGCCACCCGACATCAACGCCGTCGGCGCGTCCGGCGCGACCGCCGACGGGCGCGGCGCCTCACCCGGGTCGCTCAACGGCGGAGCGAACACCGTCGCGGGCAACGGCACGGAACGGTCGTCCTCAGCGGAATCCGCGTTCGTGTCGGTACCGGCCCACGGCGTGGCCCCCACAGGCACGTCCGCCGGAGCGGGCGCCCCGGGCGCCCCGGGCACACCGGAGGCGTCCGGCGCACCGGAACCACCCTGCGCCCCTCCCGAAGTACCCACCGGCACCCCGGCCTGCGTCTCGGCCGGCCCGCCACCCGGAACCGACCCCCCATCAGAAACAGACCCCGAGTCAGCAGCCGGCGCCCCACCGGAAGCCGGCGAAGCCGAACCCCCCGCGCCCTCCTGGCGCCGGTCCCCCAAGCCCAGCTTGTCCGCCGCCTCCTGCAACCACTCCGGAGGAGTCAGCAGGAACGACGTCTGGTTCAGATCCAGCCGCGCGGGCGCAGGCGCCGGAACCGCGTCCTGCGGCTCCTCGGCACGGCCGTACTCCTCCTCGTACCGGCGGATCACCTCACCCACCGGCAGAGCGGGCCACAGCGTCGCCTCCCCGCTGTCCCGGGCGATGACCAGCCGCTGGCCGCCCGCGTCCGAACGCGGACCCTCCGCCCGGTCCTCGCCCCACACCACGAACCCCAGCTCGAACTCCCGCACCCGCACCTCACGGTGCTGGTACGCGGGCACATCGCCGTTGATCCACTCCTCGGCGCGCTCCTGCGCCTGCGCGTAGGTCACCATCGCCTGCAGCTCACTCCCCCACCGGGCCGGAAGACGCCGAGCCGGAAGACACCGGGACGACACGGGCGAAACCGCCGTCCACCATCAGATTGGCCACCGTCTCCAACTCCGGCGGACTACCCGCCAGCCGGGACAGGAAGACGTCGAAGCCGTCACCGCACGGCAGCAGCAGACGCTCCACCCGCTCCGCCGGCGACCACGACGGATCCACGTCCCGCACATCGTCGTACGCGCAGAACCACACCGAACCGACCCGCTCGCCCTTCACCTTCACCGCGAGCAGCCCGCCCTGCACGAAGCCCACCCCGAGGTAGTCCTTCGTCAGATGGTCACGCAGACACTTGTTCACGTACACCAGGTCATTGACCGCGGCCTCGTCCCGCACCGTGAAGAACGGCTGGTCCACCAGCAGCCCCAGCCCGGCGTCCAACGCCGTACCGACCGGCGCGCAGCCGCCCGCCGCCTTCAGGAACGAACGATAGGCACCGGGCAACCGGTAGCCGAGGTCCTCCTCGACCCCCTGCACCTGCGCCTCCGTCACCGCCACACCCGACTTCGGCAACCCGAAATGCGCCGGACGCGACTCCTGCAACGGCCGCGTACCCCGCTTGGCGTGATCCACCGCCGTCGTCGCCACCCCGCCGTGATGCCGCAGCAGCGCCTTCACCTCGACCGGAATCAGCTCCAGCCGCCGCGTACCCGCCACGTGATGCCACGTCCAGCCGTGCGGCGTCGCCACATCCGGCACCGTGTCCCACAACTCGTGCCCCGCCGCCGCCAGCGCCGCGTTCGCCGACACATAGTCCGTCAGCCGCAGCTCGTCGACCCCGAAACCCTCCGGCGGCTCCGCGATCTCCACCGCCACGCGCGCGTACGGCGAGAAATCCGGATAACCACGCTCATCGACCCGTACCCCTCTCGGGTGACGCGCCGCCCGGACCGGATCCGGGAAGTGCACGACCTGCCCGGCGTAGGCCGCGTTCGGCGGCGCGGCTTGTTGCCCGAGCCGACCTGTCGTCATGGCGGTTGCCCCCTGCGGCGTTCTCTCTGGCCTGAACGGCGGTGTCGATCGCGGATGCCGACAGCCTATGCGGTACGCGAACCCCGGTCACCGGCCCACCGCATCCCCACACCCCACACCCGCCCGGCAGCACCGAGAACACCGCCGGCACACGAAGCGGAATCCCACCCCACCTCCGTGACCAGGCGTCACCCCACCGTCACGACACAACCCGGACAGGGCGTGTCGCGGCGCCCCAGCTTCCGCACCAGCCACGGCATTTGGCACCCTGTGTCCTTCGGGGGGATGCCCGGGGAGGGAAAACGATCATGAATACCTTGCAGACCGGAGGTACCGACGTGCGGGCCGGCGACCCTCGCATCGACTGGAGCGGCACCGACACACCCTCCGCCCCCACCCTCCGGCACCGCCGCGACGGCATCCTGCCCACCGTCGCCGCCGCCCTCTCCGTCCGTGGCGCCACCCTCACCGGCACCGCCGCCCGCAGCGACCAGCCCCCCGCCCTGCACCCCCTCGTCCAGGACTTCCTCGACACCCTCACCAGCGCCCAACGCGACCGCTTCACCGGCCGCTGCGCCGAGACCATCCTCATCTCCCGGCACATCGCCACCGCCGACGCCGCCCGCAACAAACGCGCCGCCCGCAGACCCATGACCAACAGCGAAGCCCGCAAAGCACTAAAACACGCCAAACTCACCGCCCGCCGCATACGCGAGGACGGCGACCCCCTCCACGGCAACTTCGCCACCCCCTGCCGCGCCTGCACCGCCCTCAGCGCCCACTTCGGCGTCCGCATCGTCGACCCGACCGCAACCGACGGCTGACACCCGGCGTCCCCCGAACCACCCAGCACACACGACGATCGAAGGGCAGATGCACCCCGACCGCACCTCCACCACGCGCTTCCCCGTCCCCGTCGACGCCGCCCTGCGCACCGCCGGCTGGCAACCCGGACGCTGGGACATAAAGCAGGCCGAGATCTGGGCCGACGCCCTACGCGAACACACCTCACCCGCCGGACACCGGCACACCGTGTTCCCCGCCGCCGTCGAAGCCTGGGCCGAATTCGGCGGCCTCCGCATCACCCCCGGCGGACCCGGCCGCCAGATCGCCCCCGCCACCCTCCACCTCGACCCCCTGCACGGCCTCCACCTCGCCCGCACCCTCGGCGACCTCGGCCGCGCCCTCGGCACCGAAATGTGCCCCCTCGGCGAAGAGACCGACACCGCCGCCCTCCTCGCCATCGACACCGAAGGCCGCGTCTACACCATCGACCACACCGGCGACTGGTACGTCGGCCCCGACATCGACCACGCCCTGACCACCCTCATCACCGGCATCCAACCGGTACGACTCACCGCGGGCTGAGCACCAGGGGGGACCAGGGGGCCAGGGGGCCTAGGCCGCCGGAATCACCGCCGACACCCGAAAACCACCCGCATCCGTCGGACCCGACACAAACACACCACCCAGCGCCGCGACCCGCTCCCGCATCCCCACCAAGCCGTTCCCACCCGACGGCAACCCCGCCGCCGACGCCGACGCAGGCTCCGGCGGCGGCTCGTTCTCCACCTGCATCGCGATCTCCGACACCCGATGCGCCAACCGCACATGCGTCTTCGCACCCGCCGCATGCTTGTGGACGTTCGTCAACGCCTCCTGCACCACCCGGTACGCCGTCTGCTCGACCTCCGCCGCATACGCCCGCACCTCCCCCTGAACCGACAGATCCACCACCATCCCCGCGGCAGCCGACTGCCCGATCAACTCGTCCAGCTCCGACAGACACGGCCCCTCCACCGCACCCGCCTCATCAGCCGCCCGCGACGCCGCCTCCGCAGCCGCCGCAGCAGCCGCCTCCCCGACCGCCGCCAACGGCACCTCGGCAACCCGCCGCTCGGAATCCGCCCCCGCCCGCAACACCCCGAGCATCTCCCGCAACTCGGTCAACGCCTGCCGCCCCATGTCCCCCACCAAGGCAGCATTCTTCACCGCCTTCTCAGGATCCTTCCGCGCCACCGCCTGCAACGCCGCCGCATGCACCACCATCAGACTCACCCGATGCGCCACCACATCGTGCATCTCCCGCGCGATCCGCGTCCGCTCCTCGCCACGCGCCCACTCGGCCCGCTCCTCCGCACGCTCCGCAAGCAGCTGAAGCTCCCGCTCCAACGAATCCGCCCGCTCCCGCAAGCTCTCCATCAACCGCCGCCGCGCCCCCACATACAGGCCCAGCAGCACCGGCGGAGCCGTCAGCCCCAACGCCGTCGCCACCGCCGCGAACGGCACGAACCAGTCACCCAGCGTCAGATCACCACGCGCCATGTCCTGCCGCACCCGCACGAACGTCACCACCGCCGTCCCCAGCAGCGACATCCCCGCCAGCGCCCCGATGATCCGCCGCGGCAGCTCGGCCGCCGCCAGCGTGTACAGGCCGACCACACCCATCAGGAAACCCATCTCGGCAGGCGTGATCGCGATCGCCACCAGCACCACCGCGATCGGCCACTTCCGGCGCACCAACAACACCGAACCGGCGATCAACCCGAACACGATCCCCACGGACGCCGGAACCCCCGCGTCCCGGGCGAACGGAATCCCCTCCGCCGCACACTCCACGGCGGACACCAGCGCGAGACTCCCGTCGAGCACCGCGCTACGCCACCTCGCCCACCACCAAGGGCCGGTCAAGGCCCTGGCATGGTCTTCCCCCGTCGTGGTCATGCCTCCAGCCTACGGGCGACGGGTACGGCTTTTCCGGTGACTTTCACCTACCGGCACGGACAACACTGAGTAACCGAACGACCTCGAAACCCACCGGTATCACTCGAACTGGTGAACCCTTCCCGTTCGATCCCGGAACACCCCATTCCGGCCGGACGGTATGCGCATGGCACATGCACAGGGCAGATACGCCGACTTCGAGGGCCTGCGCGAGCGGGCGGTCACCCTGCGCCGGGCGGGACTCAGCCGCCGGCAGATCCGAGACCGGCTGCACGTCGACAACAACGACATCCTCAACCGCCTCCTGGAGGGCGAGCCGCCCCCCGAGTGGACGAAGCGCCCGAACGCGAAGGACGACCTCCGGGACAAGGCGCGGGAGCTACGACTCCAGGGCTGGACCTACGACCAGATCCAGGTCGAGCTGGGCTGCTCGAAGAGTTCGATCTCACTGTGGGTACGGGATCTCCCGAGGCCGGAGCGCAAGCGGACGCCTGAGGAGGCTTCGGCTATCGCCCGACGGGGCTGGGAAGCGACGCTGCAACGACGCGAGGAGGAGCGCCAACGCACGAAGGCGGCCGCCAGGCAAGCCGTAGGCGGCCTGTCAGACCGGGAGGTGTTCCTTACAGGCGTGGCCCTCTACTGGGCAGAGGGCGCCAAGGACAAGCCATACAGTCGCCGCGAGCGGCTCCACTTCATCAATAGCGACCCGAACGTCGTCAGCTTCTTCTTACGCTGGCTCGACGTCCTCGGCGTCGAGCGCGAGCGACTGCGCTTCAGGGTCAGCATCCACGAGTCAGCCAACACGGCAGAGGCCGAGGCATTCTGGGCCGCATTGGTCGGCGCGGAGCCCTCCACGTTCCAACAGGCCACGCTCAAGAAGCACAACCCGAAAACGAGCCGGAAGAACACCTCGGAGACATATCGCGGCTGCCTGGTCATCTACGTACTCAAGAGTGCCGACTTGTATCGTCGCGTGGAGGGCGCCTGGTACGGCATAGTAGGTGCTGCCACCGCAACCGATCTAGCAAATCGGACATAGCGGAATTCCCGGGTCGTCTAAGGGCAAGACGTCAGATTTTGGTTCTGATCATGGGGGTTCGAGTCCTCCCCCGGGAGCGCATGCTCGGTTCGGGTCCTGACTGATACACCACCGTCAGGGCCCGCACGCATATCCCCCACAACACCCCCCGGTATCCTGCGGCTGTCACCCCCACTCACCCACAGCCGAAGGGCAACCCCGTGAGCGCCATCCGCCCGGCCGCCGTCGTCGTTCTCGCAGCGGGTGAGGGCACCCGTATGAAGTCGGCCACACCCAAGGTCCTGCACGAGATCTGCGGCCGTTCCCTGGTCGGACATGTGCTGGCCGCCGCCCGTGAGTTGGACCCGCAGAACCTGGTCGTCGTGGTCGGCCACGCCCGTGAGCAGGTCACCGCGCACCTGAACGAGATCGACCCGGCCACCAGGACCGCCGTGCAGGCGGAGCAGAACGGCACCGGGCACGCCGTGCGGATGGGCCTGGAGGAGCTGGGCGGGGCCGTGGACGGGACCGTCGTGGTCGTGTGCGGGGACACCCCGCTGCTCACCGCCGAGACGCTGAAGCAGCTCGCGGAGACCCACGCCGCCGACGGCAACGCCGTGACCGTGCTGACCGCCGAGGTGCCGGACGCGACCGGTTACGGCCGGATCGTGCGGGACGAGGCGACGGGTGCCGTCACCGCGATCGTGGAGCACAAGGACGCGTCGGATGCGCAGCGGTCGATCCGGGAGATCAACAGCGGGGTGTTCGCGTTCGACGGGCAGCTGCTGGCGGACGCGCTGAAGAAGGTGCGCACGGACAACACCCAGGGCGAGGAGTACCTGACAGACGTGCTCGGGATCCTGCGGGAGGCCGGGCATCGGGTGGGGGCGTCGGTGGCCGGCGATCACCGGGAGATCGCCGGGATCAACAACCGGGTGCAGCTGGCCGAGGCGCGCCGGATCCTGAACGACCGGCTGCTCACGCGGGCGATGCTCGGCGGTGTGACCGTCGTCGACCCGGCCACCACCTGGGTGGACGTCACCGTGACCTTCGAGCAGGACGCCGTCGTGCATCCGGGTACGCAGCTGATGGGGTCGACGCATCTCGGTGAGGGTGCCGAGGTGGGGCCGAACAGCCGGCTGAAGGACACCCGGGTGGGTGCGGGGGCGCGGGTGGACAACACGGTGTCGGACGGTGCGCGGATCGGTGAGCAGGCGTCTGTGGGGCCGTTCGCGTATCTGCGGCCGGGTACGCGTCTGGGTCTGAAGTCGAAGATCGGTACGTACGTGGAGACGAAGAACTCGTCGATCGGTGAGGGGACGAAGGTTCCGCATCTGTCGTACGTGGGTGATGCGACGATCGGTGATTTCACGAACATCGGTGCCGCGAGTGTGTTCGTGAACTACGACGGGGAGAGCAAGCACCACACCGTCGTCGGGTCGCACTGCAAGACGGGTTCGGACAACATGTTTGTGGCTCCTGTCACGGTCGGGGACGGTGCTTACACCGCTGCCGGGTCTGTGATCACGAAGGATGTGCCGCCTGGTTCGCTGGCCGTGGCCCGTGGTCAGCAGCGGAATATCGAGGGTTGGGTGGCGCGGAAGCGTCCGGGGAGCGCGGCGGCGAAGGCGGCCGAGGCGGCGTCCCGGCAGGGCGAGAGCGAGGGCTGAGGGGAAACGGGTGCGCCAAACACGGCGTACCGTGATAAGTGCACATCCGCACGTGTGCACCCGCACCCTTACCAGCTGATTCGGCCTCTCATGCCCAGCCGAGAGGTCGCCGAGCAGCCGGCTGGCTGAGACAACCTCTGAGGAGACAGTGCTGTGACCGGGATCAAGACGACCGGCGAGAAGAAGTTGATGTTCTTCTCCGGCCGCGCCCACCCCGAGCTTGCCGAGGAGGTCGCCCAGCAGCTGGGTGTCGGGGTTGTCCCGACGAAGGCCTTCGACTTCGCGAATGGTGAGATCTACGTCCGTTACCAGGAGTCGGCTCGTGGTGCGGACTGCTTCCTGATCCAGAGCCACACGGCTCCGATCAACAAGTGGATCATGGAGCAGCTGATCATGATCGACGCGCTGAAGCGTGCGTCGGCGCGCTCCATCACGGTGATCGTGCCGTTCTACGGTTACGCGCGGCAGGACAAGAAGCACCGGGGTCGTGAACCGATCTCGGCGCGTCTGATCGCGGATCTGATGAAGACGGCGGGTGCGGACCGGATCCTGACGGTGGATCTGCACACGGATCAGATCCAGGGTTTCTTCGACGGTCCGGTGGATCACCTGTTCGCGCTGCCGCTGCTGGCGGACTACGTGGGCGCGAAGGTGGACCGGGACAAGCTGACGGTGGTGTCGCCGGACGCGGGTCGTGTGCGGGTGGCGGACCGTTGGTGTGACCGGCTGGGTGCGCCGCTGGCGATCGTGCACAAGCGGCGTGACAAGGACGTGGCGAACCAGGTCACCGTTCACGAGGTGGTCGGTGAGGTCAAGGGTCGTGTGTGTGTCCTGGTGGACGACATGATCGACACGGGTGGGACGATCTGTGCCGCTGCGGACGCGTTGTTCGCGCATGGTGCGGAGGATGTGATCGTGACGGCGACGCACGGTGTGCTGTCGGGTCCGGCCGCTGATCGGCTGAAGAACTCGCGGGTGAGTGAGTTCGTGTTCACGAACACGCTGCCGACGCCGGCGGAGCTGGGCCGGGATCTGGACAAGATCACGGTGCTGTCGATCGCTCCGACGATCGCGAGTGCGGTGCGTGAGGTGTTCGAGGATGGTTCGGTGACCAGCCTCTTTGACGAGCAGTGAGGTTTCTGCGACCTCGGGTTCGTTGATCCTTTTGGGTGCGGCCTCCCTCTCCGAGTAGACTGCTCCAGTTGCTCGGCGAGGGAGGCCGTACTCCGTTTCTGACGGGGGTACGGCGGTCCGTTATCGACGCGCTCTTCGTAGCAGGCCGTTCGTGGCCGGGTGACCACGTCCGTTCCCAGTTTCTACGAGGAGTGATCCACATGTCCGAGGTGAAGCTCACCGCCGAGACCCGCACCGAGTTCGGCAAGGGTGCCGCCCGTCGCATCCGCCGTGAGAACAAGGTTCCGGTCGTTCTGTACGGGCACGGCTCCGAGCCGCTGCACCTGAGCCTGCCGGGTCACGACCTGCTGCTGGCGCTGCGTACGCCGAACGTCCTGATCTCCCTGGACATCGACGGCAAGACCAACGAGCTGGCGATCCCGAAGGCCGTGCAGCGTGACCCGCTGAAGGGCTTCCTGGAGCACGTCGACCTGCTGCTGGTCAAGCGTGGCGAGAAGGTCACGGTCGAGGTTCCGGTGCACGCCGAGGGCGAGCTGGCCCCGGGTGGCAACCTGCTGGAGCACGTCCTTGCCGCGCTGCCGGTCGAGGCCGAGGCCACGCACATCCCCGAGGCGCTGACCGTCTCCGTCGAGGGCCTGGAGGCCGGTGCCTCCGTCCTCGCCAAGGACGTCACCCTGCCGGGCGGTGTGTCGCTGGCCGTGGACGAGGACGCCGTGGTGCTGCAGGTGCTGCAGGCCCAGGCCGAGGAGACCGAGGGCGAGGCCGCCGAGGGCGAGGCCGCCGAGGCCTGATCCTCGCCGTCGTCATCATCTGGTCAGCCGCTGCTTCCCTCGCCGGGGGCAGCGGCTGGCGCGTATCAAGGAGACATGGACGTGACCACTCCCGCCAGCGGCCCCTGGCTCATCGTGGGGCTCGGCAATCCCGGGCCGGAGTACGCCATGAACCGGCACAACGTCGGTTTCATGGTGGCCGACCTGCTCGCGGAGCGGATCGGGGGGAAGTTCAAGCGGGCGGGCAAGGCGCAGGCGCAGGTGCTTGAGGGGCGGATCGGTCCGGCCGGGCCGGCGAACCGCCGGGTGATCCTGGCGAAGCCGATGTCGTACATGAACCTGTCCGGCGGTCCGGTGAACGCGCTGAAGGACTTCTACAAGGTTCCGGTGGCGAACGTCGTGGCCGTGCACGACGAGCTGGACATCGACTACGGCACGCTGCGGCTGAAGCTGGGCGGCGGGGACAACGGGCACAACGGTCTGAAGTCGATGACGAAGGCGATGGGGGCGGACTATCACCGGGTGCGGTTCGGGATCGGCCGGCCGCCGGGGCGGATGCAGGTGGCCGACTTCGTGCTGAAGGACTTCTCGTCGGCGGAGCGCAAGGAGCTGGACTACTTCGTGGACCGTGCGGCGGACGCGGTGGAGTGTCTGGTGACGGAGGGGCTGGAGCGGGCGCAGAGCGCGTACAACTCCTGACTTGTCCGGTCTTGGCTCCGAGCGGAGTTGACCGGCCGTAGGCGTATGGCCAATGATCCCGGCCATGCCTGCCACAGCCGCCTCCGCTCGCCGGGCCTCCGTGACCGCTCTGCGGTTCGGGCGGGTCGCGGCGATGGGCACGCTCGCCGCGCTGATCCTGTTCGCCGGGGTGTGGGGTTCCTGGGGGACCGCACAGCATGTGCTGCTGACCAAGGGGCGCGAGCACGGGACGGTCCGGGTGACGCGGTGCGCGGGGGATGTGTGCAGCGGCCCGTTCACGCCCGTGTCGTCGGGGGCGCGGCCACGTGCGCGCGTGGAGATCGAGAAGTCTGTCGCGGTGCGTGCGGGGACGACGTACGACGTCGTGCTGAAGCCCGGGACGGGGGAGGCGGTGCGGTCCGGTCCGGCGGGGATCCTGTACGCCTGGGTGCCGCTGGGCGGGGCGCTGCTGCTGGCGTCGGTGGTGGTCGCGGGCGGGATGCGGTTGGTCCGGCCGGCGTGGGTGCTGGGGCTTGCCGGGGCGGGGCTGCTGACGGTGACGTTCGTGTTGTTGCAGTGAGCGGAGACAGACGAGTGCCCCCGGGGTCGTACGACCTCGGGGGCACCTTTGTGTCCGGGTGGGTCAGCCGGTGTTGCGCAGGCCGGCTGCCACGCCGTTGACGGTGAGGAGCAGGGCGCGGGAGAGCAGCGGGTCGGGTTCGGCGTCGGCGGCCGCGGCGTCGCGCTGGCGCTTGAGCAGGGTGACCTGGAGGTAGGAGATGGGGTCCAGGTAGGCGTCGCGGATGGCGAAGGTCTGCTTGAGGACGGGCTGGGCGTCCAGCAGTTCCTCTTCGCCTGTGACCCGGAGGACCTCGCGGACGGTCAGCTCGTGTTCGGCCTTGATGGTGTCGAAGACGTGCTTGAGTTCGTCCGGGACGAGGGTGTCGACGTAGTGCTGGGCGATCCGCAGGTCCGTCTTGGCGAGGGTCATCTCCACGTTGGAGATGAAGTTGCGGAAGAAGTGCCACTGCTGGTGCATCTCGTCGAGCACGGTGTCCAGGCCGGCTTCGCGGAGGGCCTTCAGGCCGGAGCCGACGCCGAACCAGCCGGGGACGATCTGCCGGGACTGGGTCCAGCCGAACACCCAGGGGATGGCGCGCAGGCCGTCGAGCGAGACGCCGGAGCCGGGGCGGCGGGACGGCCGGGAGCCCAGGTGCAGGTCGGCGAGCTGGTCCACGGGTGTCGACGCGAGGAAGTACGTCGGCAGGTCGGGGTCCTCGACGAGGCGGCGGTAGGCGGCGTGGGCGGCGTCCGAGACGACGTCCATGGCGGCGTCCCAGCGGGCGAGGGCCTCGTCGGACTGGCGGGGGGCGGTGTGCAGGGCGGATGCCTGGAGCGTCGCGGCGACGGTCAGTTCCAGGTTCTCCCTGGCCAGGGAGGGGATGAGGTACTTGTCGGAGATGACCTCGCCCTGCTCGGTGACCTTGATCTCGCCTTCCAGGGTGCCCCAGGGCTGGGCGAGGATGGCGTCGTGGGAGGGGCCGCCGCCGCGGCCGACGGTGCCGCCGCGGCCGTGGAAGAGGCGCAGGCGGACGCCGTAGCGGTGGGCGACGTCGCGCAGTCGGCGCTGGGCGCGGTGGATCTCCCACTGGCTGGTGGTGATGCCGCCGAACTTGGAGGAGTCGGAGTAGCCGAGCATGACCTCCTGGACGTCGCCGCGCAGCGCGACCAGGCGCCGGTAGGACGGGTCGGAGAGCATGTCCTCCAGGATCGTGTCGGCGGCCTTCAGCTCGTCCGTCGTCTCCAGGAGCGGGACGATGCCGATCTTCGCCCAGCCGGCGTGCAGGTCGATGAGGCCGGCTTCGCGGGCGAGGACGGTGGCGGCGAAGACGTCGTCGGCGCCCTGGCACATGGAGATGATGTACGACTCGATGACTTCGGGGCCGAAGACCTCCAGGGCCTTCTTGACGGTCTCGAAGACGCCGAGGGTCTTCTGCCCGGCTGCGTCGACGGGTGCCGGGGTGGGGGCGAGGGGCCGGCGTGAGCGGAGTTCCTTGGCGAGGAGCTTGGCGCGGTACTCGCGGGGCATGTCGGCGTAGCGCCAGGATTCCTCGCCGAGGCGGTCGAAGAGCTGGCCGAGGGCGTGGTGGTGGGCGTCGGCGTGTTCGCGGACGTCCATGGTGGCGAGCTGGAGGCCGAAGGCGGCCAGGGTGCGGATGGTACGGGCGAGGCGGCCGTCGGCGAACAGTGCGCCGCGGTGTTCGCGCAGGGAGGCCTGGATGATCCGCAGGTCGTGCAGGAGTTCGCTGGTGCCGAGGTAGTCGCGGCCGGGTTCGTGGGGGGTGCCGCTGGCGAGGCGCTGCTTGGTGTTCTCCAGCTTCTGCCGGATGCAGGTGGCCTTGAGCCGGTAGGGCTCCTCGGCGTTGAGGCGCTTGTAGCGGGGGCTGATCTCGGGGAGGAGTTCCAGGTCGGTGTCGAGGGATTCGAGCAGCTCGGTGGTGGCTCCGGTGTAGCGGATGGAGTTGGAGAGCAGGCCGCGCAGCTCGTCGATCATCTCCAGGGCGTCGTTGATGCCGTGTTCGTGCTGGAGGATGAGGACGTCCCAGGTGACCTGGGGGGTGACGTTGGGGTTGCCGTCGCGGTCGCCGCCGATCCAGGTGCCGAAGGTGAGGGGGCGGGTGTCGTCGGGCAGCTTGACGCCGACGCGTTCCAGCTCCGCGGTCAGGTCTTCGAGGACGTCGCCGACGGCGTCGGCGTGCAGCTCGTCGAGGTAGTAGATGGCGTTGCGGGCCTCGTCGGCCGGTTCGGGGCGTACGACGCGCAGCTCGTCGGTCTGCCAGACGAGGTCGATGTTCTCGGCGAGGCGGACGTCGTGGCGGCGGCGGTCGGAGTCGAGGACGGGGGTGTCCAGGAGCGCGGCGATGCGCCGGAGCTTGTTGAGGACGGAGCGGCGCGCGGCCTCGGTGGGGTGTGCGGTGAAGACCGGGCGGACGTTCAGGTTCTCGACGGTCTCCTTGAGGTGCTCCGGGTCGGCGTCCTTGAGCCGGTCCGCGGTGCGGGAGAGGAGGCCGCCCTCGGCGGCGCGCTTGGCGCGCAGTTCCCGGCCGCGGTGCACCTGTTCGGTGATGTTGGCCAGGTGGAAGTAGGTGGAGAAGGCGCGGACCAGCTTGGCCGCGGTCTCCAGTTCGGTGCCGCGCAGCAGCTCGGCGGCGGCGTCGCCGTCCTCGCGGGTCAGGCGGCGGACCTTCTCGACCAGTTCGAGGAGCTCGGGGCCTTCCTGCCGGACGAGGGTCTCGCCCAGGAGATCACCCAGCCGGCGGATGTCGGCGCGCAGCTCACTGCTGGTCGTGGTGGTCTGGTCGTCGGCACTGCTCACAGGTGCGGCTCCTTGCAGTGTTGAAGCTCGTCTGGGAGGGAACCCGGTCGGCTGCCGCGCGGCGGGCGCCGCATACGGGCCGGAGGGTCCGGGAAGGAAACTTCAGCGGACCGCGCTGTCCGACCGACTCCAAGGATAGGTGGCCATGCGGACGCGCAGGGTCTGGGGCTCTTGCCGCCGCACGACACGCTGCCATACTTACGACGCCGTAGGTTACGGAACCGTAGGGAAGCATCGTGGAGTCCCGTTCGGTCCCGGCGGCCCGGCATCTGTCTCGACCCTCGAACCCTCGACCCTCGACCCCACAGGGGACGCGCATGACCTCAAGTTCCGATGTGATCGACGAAGCCCGTAAGGCCACCGACACCGCTCTTCCCTCGGCCACGCTGGGCGGGGAGCAGAAGCGTTCGATCGAGCAGATCACGCTGCTGCTCTTCATCTCCGTCCCGTTCCTGGCGCTGGTGGCGGCGGTGCCGCTGGCCTGGGGCTGGGGGGTGAGCTGGCTCGATCTGGGCCTGCTGGTGTTCTTCTACTTCCTGGGATGCCACGGCATCACGATCGGTTTCCACCGGTACTTCACCCATGGTTCGTTCAAGGCCAAGCGGCCCCTGCGGATCGCGTTGGCGATCATGGGTTCGCTGGCGGTCGAGGGCCCCCTGGTGCGCTGGGTGGCCGATCACCGCAAGCACCACAAGTTCTCCGACGCGGAGGGCGATCCGCACTCTCCGTGGCGGTTCGGGGAGACGGTTCCGGCGCTGATGAAGGGCCTGTGGTGGGCGCACATCGGCTGGATGTTCGATGAGGAGCAGACTCCGCAGGAGAAGTACGCCCCGGATCTGATCAAGGATCCGGCGATCCGTGCGATCTCCCGCCAGTTCGTTCTGTGGACGGCGCTCTCGCTGGCGCTGCCGCCGGTGATCGGCGGTCTGGTGACGATGTCCTGGTGGGGCGCGTTCACCGCGTTCTTCTGGGGCTCACTCGTGCGGGTGGCGTTGCTGCACCATGTGACGTGGTCGATCAACTCGATCTGTCACGCGGTCGGCAAGCGGCCGTTCAAGTCGCGGGACCGTTCGGGCAACGTGTGGTGGCTGGCGGTCCTGTCCTGCGGCGAGTCCTGGCACAACCTGCACCACGCCGACCCGACCTCGGCGCGGCACGGGGTGATGCGCGGCCAGATCGACTCGTCGGCTCGTTTCATCCGCTGGTTCGAGCTGCTCGGCTGGGCGTACGACGTGCGCTGGCCGTCACGCTCGCGTATCGATTCGCGCCGCAACACCGAGGAAGGCGGCTCCCGGCGCCGGAGGGAGAGCGCCGAGGCGGCATGATTGACGCCGTGGCGACCGACTCCAGCAGCACTTCAGGCAACGACAAGCAGCGGCGGACCCGCCGGACCCGTATGACCGGTGCCGAGCGCCGCCAGCAGCTGCTGGAGATCGGTCGCACCCTCTTCGCGGCCAAGGGCTTCGAGGGCACGTCGGTGGAGGAGATCGCGGCGAAGGCCGGGGTGTCCAAGCCGGTGGTGTACGAGCACTTCGGCGGCAAGGAGGGCCTGTACGCGGTGGTGGTGGACCGCGAGATGCGCCGCCTGCTGGACATGGTCACCAGCTCCCTCACGGCCGGCCACCCCCGCGAACTGTGCGAGCAGGCGGCCTTCGCCCTCCTGGACTACATCGAGGAGTACACGGACGGTTTCCGCATCCTGGTCCGGGACTCCCCCATCCCCCAGTCCACAGGCTCCTTCGCGTCCCTCATCTCCGACATCGCCACGCAGGTGGAGGACATCCTGGGCCGCGAGTTCAAGTCCCGCGGTTTCGACCCGAAGCTCGCCCCGCTGTACGCGCAGGCCCTGGTCGGCATGGTCGCGCTGACCGGCCAGTGGTGGCTGGACGTGCGCCGCCCGAAGAAGGCGGAGGTGGCGGCGCACCTGGTGAACCTGGCGTGGCACGGCCTGGACGGGCTGGAGCAGAAGCCGCGGCTGATAGGGCACCGCAAAGCGTGAGATCAGTCCGAATCCGTGGCCGGCAACCGCAGCGCGCCGCCGGCACCATCGATCTCCGTCATGCCCCCTTCACCGCCACCGCGAACAGCCGGCGGAACGGCATCACCGTGCCGTACGGCGCGCTCGGGTAGGCCTTGCGCAGCAGGTCCCGGTACTCGGTGACGAACGCGTCCCGTGCCTCGGGGTCGTCGGCGAGGGCGGTCAGGGCGGGTCGCAGGCCGGTGCCCTTCACCCAGTCGAGGACCGGGTCCTCGCCGGTCAGGACGTGGAAGTACGTCGTCTGCCACACGTCGGCCGCGCAGCCGAGGCGGGTGAGGCGGTCCAGGTAGGCGGCGGGGGTGTGCACGGAGTCCGTGCGGCGCAGGACGTCGGCGAGGCGGTCCCGCCAGCGGGGGGTGCCGGCGAGGTCACGCATCAGGGCGTGCAGGGGGGCGTCGATGTTGTCGGGGACCTGGAAGGCGAAGGCGCCGCCGGGCCGCAGGGCGGCGATCCAGTCGCCGAAGCGGTCGGCGTGACCCGGCACCCACTGGAGGGTGGCGTTGGAGACGATCAGGTCGTACGGCTCCCCGGGTGTCCAGGTGCGGACGTCGGCGGGGGCGAAGTCCAGCCGGCCGCCGCCGGCCGTGGGTCCCTCGTGGTCGACGTGGGCCTTGTCGAGCATGTCGGGCGAGTTGTCGTATCCGGTGATGTGGGCGGTGGGCCAGCGGTCGGCGATGAGGGCGGTGACGTTGCCGGGGCCGCAGCCGAGGTCGGCGATCCGGGGCCGGTCGCCGGGCAGCGCCGGGACGCGGGCGAGGAGGTCGGCGAAGGGCCGGGCCCGGTGACCGGCGTGGCGGAGGTACTGAGCGGGATCCCAAGTGGTCATGTCGTCCACTCTCCCCGGCCAAACATCTCGACGTCAAGAGACTCGACATCAAGAGACTTCATGTCGACACAACCACTACACTGATCTCCATGGAGGACGAGGTCGATCGGCTGGTCGCAGCGTGGCGCCGGGAGCGTCCGGACCTCGACGTGGAGCCGCTGGAAGTGCTGAGCCGGGTGAGCCGACTCGCCCGGCATCTGGACCGTGCCCGCCGGCTCGCCTTCGCCGAGCACCAGCTGGAGCCCTGGGAGTTCGACGTGCTGACCGCGCTGCGGCGCGCGGGCACGCCGTACCAGCTCTCCCCCGGCCAGCTGCTGACGCAGACCCTGGTCACCTCGGGCACGATGACCAACCGGATCGACCGGCTCGCTAAGAAGGGCCTGGTCGAGCGGCTGCCCGACCCGAGCGACCGGCGGGGCGTGCTGGTCCGGCTGACCGACGAGGGCCGGGACCGCGCGGACCAGGCGCTGGCGGGCCTGCTGGAGCAGGAACGGGCGATCCTCGCCGAACTGTCCCGCGCCCAGCGCGCGGAACTGGCCGGGCTGCTACGCCAGCTGACCGCCCCGTTCGACAACATCCCCGGCTAGGTCCACCGGGCCCACCCCGGCCCGCCGGGCCAGCGCGACGGCGGCCAGCGTGGAGTGGACGCCCAGCTTGCCGAGGACGTTCTGCATATGGGTGCGGACGGTGTGCGGGGAGAGGAACAACCGCTCGGCGACGGCCTTGCGGCCGAGCCCGGCGACCATGCAGCGCAGCACCTCCCGCTCCCTCGGGGTGAGGGACTCCACCAGCCGCTCGCTCTCGGTGCGGTGCCGGCGGGCGGCCGTCAGTTCCTTCAGCACCCCGGTGAGCAGCGCGGGCGGCAGATGCGTCTCGTCACGCAGCACTCCTCGTATCACCGTCAGCAGCCGGGACAGCGAGCAGTCCTTGGCGACCCAGCCGGAGGCGCCGGCCTGCAGCGCGAGGGCCGCGCGACGCGGGTCGTCCTTCTCGGCGAGGACGACGATCCGTACGGCGGGCTGGGCCACGCGGACCCCGGCGACGAGGGAAATCCCGTCGACCAGGCCCTCCTCGTTGCCCTCCCGCACCGGGACGGCCGGGCGGGCGCCGGGCAGGTTGCCGCCCAGGTCGGCGTCGACCAGGAGGACGTCGTAGCGGCGGCCCTCGCCGGCCGCGCGCTCCAGGCAGCGCAGCGCGGCCGGGCCGCTGCCTGCGGCGAAGACGTCGACGTCCGGCTCGGCGGCCAGCGCGGCGGCGAGCGACTCGGCGAAGATGCGGTGGTCGTCGACGACCAGGACTCGGATGCGAACCACGAAACCCCCTTCCCCAGGCTCCGCGTGGAGCAGGGGATACCCAAGGTCCGGAAAGCTCCGGAACAGGCCGTCCGGAAATACCCGGAAAAGGTCCGGAGAACGACGACGCGCACGGGGTACGACACCCGCGGACAGGGACACACACCGCACGGCCGCCGCCGTTGCGGACACTGCTACCCCACCGCGGGCGTCGTACCCGCCTGTCTCGCCCCCTGAGCGGCACCGGCCCCCACCGGTGCTGTTCCACAGAGTACGGATGAGAGCACGCAGCGGAAGGAGATTTGCAGAACTGGCCGCCCAGCACGTTTATGGTGTGCCGCATGTTTCGTATTGAGGCGGAAGTCGACAAAGACCGACGTGATCTGCTCCGCTCACGGCTGCGGGACACCAACACGGCGGCGTCCCCGGTCCTGGCGGCCCTGCGCGGCACACCCGGCGAGCGCGAGGCCCCGCTCCACGTCTGGGCGCTGGACGCCGCCGGCGACCTCGCGGGCGGCCTGGTCGGCCACACCTGGACGACCTGGCTGCACGTCACCTACCTGTGGGTCGACGCCGCCCACCGCGGCACGGGCCTGGGCGCACGCCTGCTCACCGAGGCCGAGCACATCGCCGCGGCCGGCCGCGGCTGCACGGCCGCCCGTGTGGAGACCTGGGACTTCCAGGCCCCGGGGTTCTACCGGAAGCAGGGCTACGAGGTGGTGTGCGTGATCCCCGACTATCCGCCGGGGATCACGGAGTACACACTGACGAAGCGGCTGGGCTGACGGGAGGTCAGGCCAGCCGCCGGGCCCCGGCGGACGGTACGGCCTCGAAGACCCGCGGGGCCGTGAGGTCCGCCGCGGCGAAGGCCGCTTCGACCGCCTTGGTGAGGGTGTCGACGTCCGTCGCCTCCGCCAGGACGATCGCCGAGCCGCCGAAGCCGCCGCCGGTCATCCGGGCGCCCAGGGCGCCGTTCGCCAGGGCGGTGTCGACGACCAGGTCCAGCTCCGGGCAGGAGATGCGGAAGTCGTCGCGCAGGGAGGCGTGACCCTCGGTCAGGACGGCGCCGATGGCGCGGGTCTCGCCGGCGCGGAGCAGGGCGACGGTCCGCTCGACCCGCTGATCCTCCGTCACCACGTGCCGGACCAGGCGGATCACCTCCTCCTCGTCGCCCAGGCGGGCGAGGGCCGCGTCCAGTTCGGCGTACGGGATGTCCCGCAGGGCGTCGACGCCGAGCAGGGCCGCGCCCTTCTCGCAGCCGGCCCGGCGCTTGCCGTACTCGCCGCCGCTGTGGGCGTGCTTGACCTGGGTGTCCACGACCAGCAGCCGCAGGCCCTCGGCCGCGAGATCGAAGGGGATCTGCTGCTGGGACAGGTCACGCGTGTCCAGGAACAGCGCGTGGCCCTGCTCGCAGCAGGCCGACGCCGTCTGGTCCATGATGCCGGTCGGGGCGCCGACGTAGACGTTCTCGGCGCGCTGGCACAGCCGGGCCAGCCTCCAGCGCTGCAGGCCGAGGCCGAACAGGTCGTTCAGCGCGAGCGCGATCACGACCTCCAGCGCGGCGGACGAGGACAGCCCCGCGCCGGTCGGGACCGTGGAGGAGAGGTGGACGTCGGCGCCGGTGATCTCGTGGCCCGCCTCGCGCAGCGCCCAGACGACGCCCGCCGGGTACGCCGTCCAGTTCTCGTCGCTCTGCGGGGCGAGGGCGTCCAGCCGCAGCTCCACGACGCCGCCCTCGACGTCCGCCGAGTGCAGGCGCAGGATCCCGTCGTCCCGGCGCGAGACGGCCGCGATCGCCTGGTGCGGCAGCGCGAACGGCATGACGAAGCCGTCGTTGTAGTCGGTGTGCTCGCCGATCAGGTTGACGCGGCCGGGTGCCGCCCAGACGCCCTCCGGTGCGGCACCGTACAGCTCGGTGAAGCGCTCCGCGACCCGCTGTGCCCCCACTAGTGCTCCTTTGCGATGCTCTGCGCGAACTCCCAGGCGTCCGCGACGATCCCCGCGAGGTCCGCGCGGGTCGGGTTCCAGCCCAGTTTCTCGCGGGCGGTGTCCGCGGAGGCGACCAGGACGGCGGGGTCGCCGCCCCGGCGCGGGGCCACCACCTCGGGGATCGGATGGCCGGTGACCTCGCGGACGGTCTCGACGACCTGGCGGACGGAGAAGCCGTTTCCGTTGCCGAGGTTGCAGATCAGGTGCTCGCCGGGCCGCGCCGCGGTCAGGGCCAGCAGATGCGCGTCCGCCAGGTCGGCCACGTGGATGTAGTCGCGGATGCAGGTGCCGTCGGGGGTCGGGTAGTCGTCGCCGTAGACCGAGATCGCGTCACGGCGGCCCTGGGCGACCTGGAGGACCAGCGGGATGAGGTGCGACTCGGGGTCGTGCCGCTCGCCGTAGGCGCCGTACGCGCCCGCCACGTTGAAGTAGCGCAGCGACACCGCGGCCAGGCCGTGGGCGTTCGCCTCGCTGGTGATCATGTGGTCGACGGCGAGCTTGGAGGCGCCGTAGGGGTTGGTGGGCTTGGTCGGGGCGGTCTCCACGATCGGGACCTGCTCGGGCTCGCCGTAGGTGGCCGCGGTGGAGGAGAAGACCAGCGTGCGGACGCCGGCCTCGCGCATCGCGGCGAGCAGGGCCATGGAGCCGGCGACGTTGTTGTCCCAGTACTTCTCCGGCTTCACGACCGACTCGCCGACCTGCGAGGACGCCGCGAAGTGCAGCACGCCGTCGAAGGAGGGGTCGAGCCACTTGGCGGCGTCCCGGATGTCGCCCTCGACGAACGCGGCACCGGCCGGGACGCCCGCGCGGAATCCGGTCGAGAGGTTGTCGAGGACGGTGACCTCGTGGCCGGCCTCCAGCAGATGCTGGGCCACGACACTGCCGACGTATCCCGCGCCACCCGTCACCAGGTACTTCATGAACTCGCTACCTCTCGCAGTCGCTCGGCCGCGCGCTCCGGCGGCACGTCGTTGATGAACACGTTCATGCCGGACTCGGAACCCGCGAGAAACTTCAGCTTGCCGGAAGTGCGGCGAATGGTGAAAAGCTCTAGGTGGAGCGCGAAGTCGTCGCGCGTCACGCCGTCGAACTCGTCCAGCGCGCCGAACGGGGCCTGGTGCCAGGCCGCGATGTACGGCGTCGGAGGCTCACCCTCGCCGAAGATCCGGTCGAAGCGCCTCAAGAGTTCCAGATAGACCTGGGGGAATTCTGTGCGCGCCGCCTCGTCGAGCGCGAGCAGATCGGGCACCCGGCGCTTCGGGTACAGGTGGACCTCGTAGGGCCAGTGCGCCGCGTACGGCACGAAGGCCGCCCAGTGTTCACCCTCAAGGACGACCCGCTCCCCGGCGAGTTCCCGTTCCAGGACCGCGTCGAACAGGTTCTCCCCGCCGGTCGCCTCCCGGTGGGCGGCGAGCGAGCGGAGCATCAGCGCGGTGCGCGGGGTGGTGAAGGGGTAGGCGTAGATCTGTCCGTGCGGATGGCCGAGGGTCACGCCGATCTCGGCACCGCGGTTCTCGAAACAGAACACCTGCTCGACGGAGGGCAGATGCGACAGCTCCGACGTGCGGTCCGTCCACGCGTCCAGGACGAGCCTCGCCTGCTCCGGGCCGAGGTCGGCGAAGGAGGCGTCGTGGTCGGAGGTGAAGCAGACGACCTCGCAGCGGCCGGAGTCGCCGGCGAGGGAGGGGAACCGGTTCTCGAAGACGACGACGTCGTACGAGGAGTCCGGGATCTCGCTGAGCCGGTCGCCGCGCGTCGGGCACAGCGGGCACTCGTCGGCCGGCGGATGGTAGATGCGGCCCTGGCGGTGGGAGGCGATCGCCACCGAGTCGCCGAGCAGCACGTCGCGGCGGACCTCGGACGTGGTGATCGTACGGTCCAGCGGGCGGCGGTCGGCGGCGTCCCGCACGGTGTCGTCCCGGAGGTCGTAGTAGATCAGCTCACGACCGTCGGCCAGCCGGGTCGAGGTCTTCTTCACGGGTGGACTCCTCTACGTCCCGCACCCCATCAGCTCAACACAATCAAACATAACAGACCACAACTCCACAACGCCCTGGATCATCACGATCAAACAAAGAACACCAACAGAAGTGTTCAATAACTGAACACGGAGGCGTAGGTTCCGCTCTGATCAGTTCGCGCAACGAAGCGAGTTCTTCATGCAAACCCCCACATACGGCACCGTCCACCTGGCGGCGGAGCTACGGCTCCCCACCAACTGGCTGGACTACACGATCCTGGCGATCTACTTCGTCGTCGTCCTCGGCATCGGCTTCGCCGCCCGCCGCTCGGTGAAGACCAGCCTCGACTTCTTCCTCTCCGGACGCTCGCTGCCCGCCTGGATCACCGGCCTCGCCTTCATCTCGGCGAACCTGGCGGCCACCGAGATCCTCGGCATGGCCGCGAACAGCGCCCAGTACGGCGCCTACACCGTCCACTGGTACTGGATCGGCGCCATCCCCGCCATGGTCTTCCTGGGCCTCGTGATGATGCCCTTCTACTACGGCAGCAAGGTCCGCTCGGTGCCCGAGTTCCTGCTGCTGCGCTTCGACCGGGCCGCTCACCTGCTCAGTTCGATCCTGTTCGCGTTCGCCGCGATCCTCATCGCCGGCGTCAACCTCTACGCCCTCGCGATCGTCGTCGAGGCCCTGCTCGGCTGGCCGCAGTGGGTCGCCATCGTCGTCGCCGGCGCCTTCGTGCTCGCCTACATCACGCTCGGCGGCCTGTCCTCGGCGATCTACAACGAGGTGCTCCAGTTCTTCGTGATCCTCGCCGCCCTCATCCCGATCACCATCCTCGGCCTGAAGAAGGTCGGCGGCTGGGGCGGCCTGACCGACAAGCTCACCGCGACCCACGGCGCCGACTTCACCACGGCCTGGGGCGGCACCGGGATCGGCCACGCCAACCCGCTGGGCGCGAACTGGCTGACCATCGTCCTCGGCCTCGGCTTCGTGCTCTCCTTCGGCTACTGGACCACCAACTTCGCCGAGGTGCAGCGCGCGCTGTCCGCGAAGAACCTCTCCGCGGGGCAGCGGACCCCGCTGATCGCCGCCTACCCGAAGATCTTCATCGTCTTCCTGGTGATGATCCCGGGCCTGGTCGCCGCCGCGCTGATCCCGAAGTTCGGCACCGCCGGCTCCGGCTACCAGTACAACGACGCCATCCCCTTCCTGATGCAGGAGCTGCTGCCCAACGGCGTGCTCGGCATCGCCGTCACCGGCCTGCTGGCGGCCTTCATGGCGGGCATGGCCGCGAACGTGTCGTCCTTCAACACCGTGTTCACCAACGACATCTGGGCGAAGTACGTGGTGCGGGGCCGCGAGGACGGGTACTACGTGAGGTTCGGCCGCCTGATCACCGCGATCGGCGTGTGCGCGTCCGTCGGCACGGCGTTCCTGGCGTCCTCGTTCTCGAACATCATGAGCTACCTGCAGACGCTGTTCTCCTTCTTCAACGTGCCGATGTTCGTCGTCTTCATCGTCGGCATGTTCTGGAAGCGCGCGTCCGCCAAGTCCGGCTTCTGGGGCCTGCTCGCCGGCACCGTGACCGCGATGGTCAACTACTTCGTCCTCTACAAGAAGGACATCATCTCCATCCCCTCCGACCAGGGCGCCAACTTCGTCTCCGCCATCGCGGGCTTCGTCGCCGGCGCGGTCGTGATGGTCGCGGTCTCCCTGTTCACCCGGCCGAAGCCGGCGGAAGAGCTGCAGGGCCTGGTCTACGGCACCCGCTCCCCCGGCATGTCCGAACCGCCCGCACCCGGCGACGAGGCCTGGTACCGCAAGCCGGCCCTGCTGGGCTGGGGCGCGGTCGTCCTGGCCGCCGCCTGCTACATCCCGTTCTCGTTCTGACGCGGGAGGATCGAGGAAACCATGTCCGAACACCCTGAGCACCCCGACCGGCGCCACCACTACACCGAGCAGGAGGTGGCGCGGGAAGTCGACGAGCTGGAGACCAAGTCGGCGACCGCGGCCCGCATCTTCGACCTGCGCCGCATCATCGGCGGCCTGTTCGTGGTCTACGGCGTCATCGTCACGATCACCGGCATCACCGACTCCCAGTCCGCCATCGACAAGGCCGAGGGCGTCAACATCAACCTCTGGACCGGCATCGGCATGCTGCTCCTGGGCCTCTTCTTCCTGGCCTGGCTGAAGCTCCGCCCGACCCCTCCGCCTCTTCCTCCGGAGGGTCTGCCGGAGGAGAGGGAGGGCGAGTAGCGCCGTTTCCGTCCGCGGGCGCGCGGGGGCTGGTCGCGCAGTTCCCCGCGCCCCTTGCGGGGGCGGCACCGGCGCAGGGTGCCTACTCGGTACCGGAACCCAACGGTCCCGCCCGGTCCAGCAAGCCCGTCCGCGCGGCCAGCGCCGCCGCCTCCAGCCTCGACCCCACCCCCAGCTTCATCAGCACCCGCTGCACATGCGTACGGGCCGTGCTCGGCGCGATCCCCATCCCCGCCGCGATCCGCCGCGTGTCCTCCCCGTCGGCGACCCGGACCAGCACCTCCACCTCCCGCGGCGTCAGCATCTCCAGCAGCCGCTGCGCCTCGTCGTCCGGCTGCGCCGCAGGGTTCAGCAGTTCACCGAACGCCCCCTGCAGCAGCTGCGGAGCCACCGCGGCCTCCCCGGCCCGGGCCTTCATGATGGCCCGCTCGACCCCCTCGATCCGCTCGTCGTGCCGCACGTACCCCGACGCACCGGCGGCGAAGGCCGCCGCGATCCCGCGCGGCGACGGCACCGGACCCAGCACGAGCACCGCCACCTGCGGCCGCTCCCGCTTGATCTTCACCACCGGGTCGAAGATCCCCGGCTCGGCCGGCGCCGCCGTACCCAGCAGACACACCTCCGGCGCCCGCGCGATCACCAGATCCGCCGCGCCCGCGGCCGGCGCCGCCGCGGCCACCACCCGGTGCCCGCGCAGCTTGAGCGCCGACGCCAGCGCCTCCGCGAGCAGGCGATGGTCGTCGACGACCATGAGCCGCACTCCCATGCAACAACCCCCCAGACCCCCCGGCACCCCCGCCCTTCATGCCCCCGGAAGCTACACGCTTGTTCGACGTCGCGCTGCCCCTCCAGATGAGAAGTGCCCCGGATCGATGAAATCCGGGGCACTTCTCGGCAAGTCACCCATTCGGGCGAGGCTCGCGACGGCGGGGGCGGACGGTCAGCCGCCCGTGCCGAACGCCACCACCAGGTACTCCTTGCCGTACGACGAACTCGACTTGTGGGCGTACACGGCCGACATGAACAGGCGGCCCTTGCCGAAGAGGACCTCCGCGTACTCCGGCAGCAGGCTGGTCTCCGCGTCGTGCACGGTCCGCGTCCCCGGGTTCTCCAGCAGCTTGGTCTCCTTGAACGAGCCGCCGTCGAGGCTCACGATCTGGCCGCCCTTGTTGTACGGCGGCTCCTTGTAGGCGAGGAGATTGCCGCCGTCCATGCGCAGCGGGGAGATCGTGTACCCGTCGCCGGCCTCGGCCCGCTGGCCGGTCGGCTTGCCGGTCTTCAGGTCGAAGGAGACGATCTCGTTGGTCTTGGAGTACTCGCCGGTGCCGTCGTGTTCCTCGGTCATCAGATACAGCCTGCCGTTGCCGGCGACCATCTGCTTGCAGCCGTCGACGAGGTAGACGTCGTCGCAGTCGCCCCCGTAGGTGTCGGCGGGCGAGGGGATGCGGGCGAGGAGCTTGCCGGTCTTGTTGTCGACCGAGAAGAAGTCGGAGATGCCGCCGCTCGAGTTGTCGCCGACCTCCGCCGCGACCACCAGCGGGTCGGTGGAGACGAGGGAGGCGTACTCGACGCCGTCGGGCATCTTGAACTCGGAGATCACCTTCCCGCTCTTCGGGTCGATGGTCTGGACGCTCAGCTGCCGGTCGTCGTACGAGCCGCACTTGCGGACCGCGACCAGCCGGCTGCCGCCGCCGTACCCCGAGTCGAAGCAGGTGTCGTCCGGCTTCGGCTGCCACAGCGTCTTGCCGGAGTCGATGTCGAACGCGGCGCCGCCGTCGCTGCTGCCGACCGCGACGGTCTGCTGAGCGACCGTCACATTCTGGAAGTTGACCGGGAAGTCACCGGACTTGATCGACTTCGTCCACAGCTTCTTCCCCGCGGTGAGGTCGATCGCCGCGACCTGGCTGCAGCCGGCGGAGGAGCCCTTCGCGGGCATCTTCGGCTGGAAGGTGATCGCCGTCCGGCCGTCCTCGGTGACAGGGCGGCTGGCGGCGCAGACCGGGCCGGGCAGCTTGATCGTCCAGAGCTTGGTGCCCTTGGCCGGGTCGTAGCCGACGATCTCCGCGATGCCGCTCTTGGCGTACACCGTGTCCGTCAGCCACGAGCCCGAGGTGACGACCGTGTCGTCCGTCTTGGGCATCGGCACCTCGAAGAGCACCGAGGAGGCCGGGTCGGCCGGCGCCTTCTCCTTGCCGCCACCGCCGGTCGGCCCTCCGGAGCCGCCCTTGTCGCCACCGGTGCCGCCGCTGGAGGAGGCGGTGTCGTGCTGCTTGCCGTCGTCCCCGGAGGACTTGGCGTACCAGATGCCGCCGCCGACGATCAGCGCGATGGCGACGACCGCCGCGACGACGATGAACAGCGCGGTGTTGTTCCGCCCGCCGCCGCCCGACCCCGCCTGGGGCTGCATCGCCACGGTCGGCGGCTGCCCCTGACCCGGATAGCCGTAGCCCGGCTGCACGCCCTGCATGGGCTGCGTGGGCTGGGCGTACGGGTTCTGCGGCGGGGCGGGCTGCGCGCCGTAGCCGGCGGGCTGGTTGTAGACGGTCGGCTGCTGGGCGTACGGATTCTGCTGCGCGCCGGGGTAGCCGTAACCGGGCTGCGGGGCCTGGGCCGGCGGCTGCGGGGTCTGCGGGTAGCCGTAGCCCGGCTGCGGCTGCGGGGGCTGGGCCGGTGGCTGCTGGGGCGGCTGCGGCGGCTGGTTCGGGGGCGGCGGGGGCGGCTGGGTCATGACGCGGGTACCTCGGGGACGCTCGGAAGGCCGTACGGCAAAGGGGACGCGGACTCGGGAGGAGACGGGGGCTCAGTTGCCGAACGCCATGATCAGCTTCTCCTTCGAGTCGTCGTCGCCGGAGAGCCGGCCCGAGGAGATGAAGAACCGCCCGCCGCTCCAGTCGACGACCCCGTCGTAGAAGGTGTTCTCGACGTCGGCGGCGCCCTCCGGGTTCTGCAGCAGCCTGGTCGTCTTGTGGGAGGAACCGGTGACCGGGACCGACACCACCTGGCCGCCCGAGTCGTACGACGGCTGCACGTACGCGATGAGCTTGCCGCCCTCGGCCTTCACCGGCGCCATCGGCCGGTCCGACGGGGACTTGACCCGCCACTTCTCCTTGCCGTCGGAGAGGCTGATCGCGACGATCTCGTTGGCGCGGATGGTGGAGTCGGTGGGCAGGTAGAGCGTGTCGGCGTCGACCGCGACACCCTGGCAGCCCTGCAGCTCGCGTTCGAGGACCGCCCAGCCGCAGCGGGGGGCGAACTTCTCGTCCACCTTGACCTCCGAACGGAACTTGCCGTTCGCGGTGAAGGTGGAGATGTTCCAGGCCTTCTTGTCCCGGTTGGTCAGGTAGACCACGAGCGGGTCGACCGAGTACGTCCGGGACACCTCCCAGCCCTTCTTGACCGGCTGGGTCCAGCGCACCTTGCCGGTGGCCGGGTCGAGTTCCTGGATCTCCTCGTGCTCGCTCGCGGTGCCGGCGCCGCAGGACGCCACCTGGATCAGCCGGCTGGTGCCGCCCGCGAAGGCGGCCGGGAAGCAGGCGGAGCCGTAGCGCTTCTTGTCGTACAGCTTCTTGCCGCTGTCGATGTCGTACGCCGTGCCCGACTGCGAACGGCCCACCATCAGCGTCTTGCCGCTCACCGTCAGTTCGACGGTGAGCGCGCTGTCGAACAGCCCGCCGTCGGCGACCTCGCCGCTCCAGCCCTTCTCGCCGGTGCGCAGGTCGAGCTGCTGGAGCTGGTTGCACTTGGCGCGGTCGCCGCCGCCGTTCATGTACGCCACGACGATCTTGTCGTCGGCCGACTTCTGCGGGGTGGCCGCGCAGATCTTCTGCGGGAAGGTGACCGGGCCCCAGGCGGTGCTGCCGTCACCGGCGCCGAAGGCGAAGACCTGCTTGTACGCCGCCTTCACCGCCGTGTCGCCGCTGACCCACATGCCGGGCGCGTCGGCGCCGGACGCGGGGGCGTCCGGGGCCGGCTTGTACCAGAGCACCTTGGCCTCGCCGGCCTGCCGGCCCGCGTTGAGGTGGTCCGGGTCGTCACCGCCGGGGGACGCGGTCGGCGTGCCGGAGGAGGACTGCTTGGAGTCGTCGCTGTGCTCGGCGACGGGCTTCTTCTGGCCCTCGTCGCCGTCGCCGCCGGCGAACGCGAACACCGTGCCGCCGATGACGAGCAGCGCGGCCACCGCGGCACCGATGATCAGCGCCGTCTTCTTCCGGTTGCCCTGCCCGCCCCCGACGGGGCCGCCGGGCGCGCCCGGGTACGGCGGCTGCTGCGGGTGCCCGTAGCCGGGCTGGGCAGCGCCGTACGGGCCCGGCTGCTGCGGGGCTTGCGGGTAGCCGTAGGGCCCCGGGGCACCGCCGCCGTACGGCCCGGGCTGCTGCGGGTAGCCGTAGCCCGGCTGGGGCTGCTGCGGGGGCGCGGCGGGCGGCTGGGGCGCGCCGAAGCCGCCCTGCGCCGGTGGCGTCTGCGGAGCGCCGAAACCACCCTGCGCCGGTGGCGTCTGCGGGGCGGGGCCGAAGCCACCGCCCTGCGGCGGCTGGTCCTGCGGCGGTCCGAACCCGCCCTGCGGCGGCTGGTTGGGCGGCTGAGTCATCAGCGCTCTTCCCCCTCGTTCACTGATTTTTTTCGCCACGCCCGGAGGTTCGTGACCGACCCGAGGTCGTTTTCAGACAGTTCTCAGACGGCTCTTTCTATCACCCGGGACTGACAGCACAGGGGGCCGCGTCCGCCCCTGTTCCCAAGGGCGGACCGGCCCGTGATGCCGTTGTTATGACCCTTCACGGCCCCTTCACGGGGCACACGTCAGGCGTCCTCCGCCAGTTCCAGCCAGCGCAGCTCCAGTTCCTCGCGCTCCCCGGCGAGGTCCCGCAGCTGGGCGTCCAGTTCGGCCACCTTCGCGAAGTCGGTCGCGTTGTCGGCGATCTGGGCGTGCAGCTTGGACTCCTTCTCGGAGATCTTGTCCAACTGGCGCTCGATCTTCTGGAGTTCCTTCTTCGCGGCGCGCTGGTCGGCGGCGCTCTTCTCCGCGGTGGCCGGCTTGGGCGCCGCGGCGGCGGCCTGCGCGGCGACGGCCTCCTCCATCCGCTGGCGCCGCTCCAGGTACTCGTCGATCCCGCGCGGCAGCATCCGCAGGGCGCCGTCGCCGAGGAGGGCGAACACCCGGTCCGTCGTACGCTCCACGAAGAACCGGTCGTGGGAGATGACGATCATCGAGCCGGGCCAGCCGTCGAGGACGTCCTCCAGCTGCGTGAGGGTCTCGATGTCGAGGTCGTTGGTGGGCTCGTCCAGGAAGAGGACGTTGGGCTCGTCCATGAGGAGCCGCAGCAGCTGCAGGCGCCGCCGCTCACCACCCGACAGGTCGCCGACCGGCGTCCACTGCTTCTCCTTGTTGAAGCCGAACGTCTCGCACAGCTGCCCGGCCGTCATCTCGCGCCCCTTGCCGAGGTCGACGCGCTCCCGGACCTGCTGCACGGCCTCCAGCACCCGCCAGGTGGGGTCGAGTTCGGCGACCTCCTGGGAGAGGTAGGCGAGCTTGACGGTCTTTCCGACGGCGATACGGCCGGCGGCGGGCTGCGCCTCGCCCTCGGTCCGCGCGGCCTCGGCCATGGCCCGCAGCAGCGAGGTCTTCCCGGCCCCGTTGACCCCGACGAGGCCGATCCGGTCACCCGGCCCGAGCTGCCAGGTGACGTGCTTGAGCAGCACCTTGGGCCCGGCCTGCACGGTGATGTTCTCCAGGTCGAAGACGGTCTTGCCGAGCCGCGAGGAGGCGAACTTCATCAGCTCGCTGCTGTCCCGGGGCGGCGGAACGTCCGCGATCAGCTCGTTGGCGGCCTCGACGCGGAAGCGCGGCTTGGACGTCCGCGCGGGCGCGCCGCGGCGCAGCCAGGCCAGCTCCTTGCGGATCAGGTTCTGCCGCTTGGCCTCCTCCGTGGCGGCGATCCGCTCACGCTCCGCGCGCGCGAAGACGTAGTCCGAGTAACCGCCCTCGTACTCGTACACGTCGCCGCGCTGCACGTCCCACATGCGCGTGCACACCTGGTCCAGGAACCACCGGTCGTGCGTCACGCACACCAGTGCCGACCGCCGGTTCCGCAGGTGCTGGGCGAGCCAGGCGATGCCCTCGACGTCGAGGTGGTTGGTGGGCTCGTCCAGGACGATCAGGTCCTGCTCCTCGATGAGCAGCTTGGCGAGCGCGATACGGCGCCGCTCGCCACCGGAGAGCGGCCCGATGACGGTGTCCAGGCCCTTGGGGAAGCCCGGCAGGTCCAGCCCCCCGAACAGCCCCGTCAGCACATCCCTGACCTTGGCGTTGCCGGCCCACTCGTGGTCGGCCATGTCACCGATGACCTCGTGACGCACGGTGGCGGCCGGGTCGAGCGAGTCGTGCTGGGTCAGCACCCCGAGGCGCAGCCCGCCCGAGTGCGTGACCCGCCCGGTGTCGGCCTCCTCCAGCTTGGCGAGCATCCGGATGAGGGTGGTCTTGCCGTCGCCGTTGCGTCCGACGACCCCGATCCGGTCCCCTTCCGACACGCCGAGCGAGACGCCGTCCAGCAGGGCACGGGTGCCGTACACCTTGCTGACGTTCTCGACATTGACCAGGTTGACGGCCATTTCACTCCTGCGTGCGGGGGTCGGTCAGCCTTCTAGCGTAGGGCCTGCGGGGGTGGGAGCGGGGCGCGAGGGGCTTGTCACTCTTCGTGATGACGTGATCGGGAAACGGCCGCTACGGTGAGAAGGCAGCTGCAGGATCCCGTCCATGGGAGGAACCATGACAGCCCAGCGTGCTGAGCAGCCCGGATGGCGAATGCCCCCGCTGGACGGCTACACCGTCGACGACCTGCTCACCTTGCCGGATCTCCCGCCGCACACAGAGTTGATCGACGGGAGCCTGGTCCTCGTGAGCCCGCAGCGCTACTTCCACTTCGCCACGATTGACTTGCTGGTGAGCGGCCTGCGCCAAACCGTGCCGTCCGACCTGAAGGTCGCTCGTGAGATGACGGTGGTACTGGATCGCCGCAACGGCCCCGAGCCCGACATCTCCGTGATCAAAGCCGCCGCAAAGAAGGGACTGGACCAGACGTACTTCGAAGGAAAGGACGTAGTGCTCGCCGTAGAAGTCATCTCTCCGGAGTCCGAGGCCCGCGATCGGCTCACCAAGACGCACAAGTACGCGGCGGCAGGTATCCAGTACTACTGGCTGGTCGAGATGACCGAACCGCACGACCACCCCGTCATCGAGGTCTTCGAACTCTCGGCGGACACAGGCACGTACCGGTCGACCGGCACCTACCGGGACCGCGTCAAGGTCGACAAGCCGTACCCCATCGACATCGATCTGACGGCGATCGACGAACTCTGAAGCGCTAGAGGACCGTCGCCCCCGCCACCGGCCCCGCCGCCGTCCGCACCGCCCTGCACGTGCCGGACGCCCGCAGGGCCGCCGCCACCTTCTCCGCAGACTCCGCATCCCGCGCGAGGAACGCCGTCGTAGGCCCGGACCCGGAGACCAGCGCGGCCAGCGCACCCGCCCCCCGCCCCGCCTCCAGCGTGTCCGCCAGCTCAGGGAACAGGGACAGCGCGGCAGGCTGAAGATCGTTGGAGACAGCGGCGGCCAGCGCCTCGGCGTCCCCCTTCGCCAGCGCCTCCAGCAGTTCCTGCGAAGCCACCGGCTCGGGAATCTCCCGCCCCTCCGCCAGCCGGTCGAACTCCCGGAACACCGCCGGCGTCGACAGGCCCCGCTCGGCCATCGCGAACACCCAGTGGAAGGTGCCGCCGACCTCCAGGGACGTCAGCTGCTCACCGCGTCCGATACCGAGGGCCGCGCCGCCGACCAGGCTGAACGGCACATCGCTGCCCAGCTCGGCGCAGATCGCGAGCAGCTCGGCCCGCGAGGCGCCCGTGCCCCACAGCCTGTCGCAGGCGAGCAGCGCGCCCGCGCCGTCCGCGCTGCCGCCCGCCATGCCGCCGGCGACCGGGATGTCCTTGGCGATGTGGATGTGCACGGCCGGTTCGATGCCGCGGCGCGCGGCGAGGGTGAGGGCCGCGCGCGCGGCGAGGTTGGTGCGGTCCAGGGGGACCTGGCCGGCGTCCGGGCCGTCGCAGGTGATCCGGAGCTCGTCCGCGGGGGTCACCGTCACCTCGTCGTACAGGCCGACCGCGAGGAAGACGTTGGCCAGGTCGTGGAACCCGTCGGGGCGGGCGGCGCCGACCGCGAGCTGGACGTTGACCTTGGCCGGTACGCGTACCGTGACGCTCACACGCCCGCCTCCTTGTTCTCCGCGATCCGCGCGAACTCCTCCACGGTCAGCGACTCCCCGCGTGCCTGCGGCGAGATCCCGGCCGCGACCAGGGCCGCCTCGGCCGCCGCCGCGGACCCGGCCCAGCCGGCGAGCGCCGCCCGCAGCGTCTTGCGGCGCTGGGCGAAGGCCGCGTCGACCACCGCGAAGACCTCACGCTTGGACGCGGTGGTCTTGATCGGCTCGGCCCGCCGGACGAGGGAGACCAGCCCGCTGTCCACGTTCGGCGCCGGCCAGAAGACATTGCGGCCGATGGCTCCGGCCCGCTTCACGTCCGCGTACCAGTTGGCCTTCACGGACGGCACGCCGTACACCTTGTTGCCGGGCGCCGCGGCGAGCCGGTCGGCGACCTCGGACTGGACCATGACCAGCGTCCGCTCGATGCTCGGGAAGGTGTCGAGCATGTGCAGCAGCACCGGCACGGCGACGTTGTACGGCAGGTTCGCCACCAGGGCCGTCGGAGCGGGGCCGGGCAGCTCGTCGACGTGCATCGCGTCGGAGTGGACCAGCGCGAACCGGTCGGCGCGCTCCGGCATCCGCGTGGCGACGGTCGCGGGCAGGGCGCCGGCCAGGACGTCGTCGATCTCCACCGCGGTGACCCGGTCGGCGACCTCCAGCAGCGCGAGGGTGAGCGAGCCGAGGCCGGGGCCGACCTCGACGACCACGTCGTCGGGGCGCACCTCGGCCGTACGGACGATACGGCGGACCGTGTTGGCGTCGATCACGAAGTTCTGGCCGCGCTGCTTGGTGGGACGGACACCGAGCGCTGCCGCCAGCTCGCGGATGTCGGCCGGGCCGAGAAGGGCGTCGGGGGTGGGGCTGCTCACGGGACAAGGGTACGGGGCCGCCACCCCGCCCTCGCCCCACGCCCGGCGCTCACTTGTGCAGGCGTACCCCGCAGTGCGGCCAGGGGCTCGAGCCGCGCTTCAGGTACAGCTTCTTCGCGCGGTACGTCTGCTCCTGCGCCGTGGCGTCCTGGGGGCGCCCGCTGCCGCCGAGGCTGTGCCAGGTGCGCGCGTCGAACTGGTACAGCCCGCCGTACGTCCCCGAGGGGTCGACCGCGTTCGGCCGGCCGCCGGACTCGCAGGCGGCGAGGCCGTGCCAGTTCAGGTGTTCGGTGCCCTGCACGGAGGTGGGCCGCCGCTTGGTGCCCACCTTCACCACCTGCTTGCGCGGCTTGCGCACCACCTCGGACCCCTCCGGGCGCGGCTTTTGCCGGACCCCGTTGACGGTGCGCAGGAGGTAGGTGGTCCGGAGCAGTCCGGGCTGCCCGGGCTGGGCGACGACCTCGGTGCCCTTGAAGAGCGTGGGGTCCTCGATCCGCTCGGTCTCGAACGGGATCTGCTCCTCCCGGACCTCCCGCCTGCCGCTCACCCGCAGCACGGTCACCGTCTGCCCGTCGCGCGGGAAGGTGTCCCCCGGGACCGAGAGGGTGTCCTGCCCGCGCAGGGTGATCCCGGCCTCCTCGACCGCCTCGCGGACGGTGGCCGCGTTGGTGCGGACGGTGCGGGTCCGGCCGTCCGCCATGACGGTGACCGCGCGTTCGGTGCGCACGTCGAGCGCGAGCCCGGCGCGTCCGATCGGCTGGGAGCGGGAGGCCGACAGGTACGCGCCCTCGGCGCGCACGCCCAGCTCGTCCAGCGCGCCCTCCACCGTGTGCGCCGTCGTCCACACCTGGTGCGGCCGGCCGTCCAGCGTGAGCCGCACGGGGCGCCCGTACCGCACGGCGACCGCGTCGCCGCTGGCGAGCGCCGTGCCGGCGGCGGGCACGATCCTGTCGTGCGCCCCCACGCGTACGCCCTCCTCGGTGAGCAGCTCGCTCACGTTGTCGGCGAAGGTGTGCAGGGCCCGCTGTCTGCCCTCGACGGTCAGCTCGACCGCCTTGTCCTTGGCGACGAACGCGGTGGTGCCGCCGGCCAGGAAGGCCACGACCAGCGCCTGGGGAAGCAGGCGGCGCACGGTGGATTCCGGACGCTCGGCGTACCGCGCCCTGCGCCGGCGCGCGGCCCGCCCGCTCACTCCGGCGCGCGTGTCCCGGTCGTCCCCGCCACCGAGGACGGCGTACCCGTCGTCGTCTCCGTGATCCCCTCCCGTGCATTCACCACCCAGGCCGCACGGGCAGGCGTCCTCGGCGTACGCGTCATGGTCACGCGCCCCGTCGGCCGCCGCGCTCCCGCCCTGGTGCGGCAGCGCCGGTTCGCGCACCCGCGCGTGCCTCGGCGCGGGCTCCGCCGCACGCGCCGCCATCTCGTACGCGGGCCGGTACGTGTCGTCGTACGGCATCGCGGTCGGCCCGGCCCCGGGCGCACCCCACTCGGACACCCCCGCCCCGTACGCCGGCACCCCGTACGCCGGCACCCCGTACGCCGGCACCTCGTACGCCACCGTCCCGGCGTCGTGCGGGGTGGGCCACACGCCGCCGGGCGTGGTGGACGGTGCGCTGTAGGGGCCGTACGCCGCGTACGTCTCGTACTGCGAGTTGCTCACGCCGACACGCTCCAGAAGGCCAGAGGGGTCCGGATCGGGCCACCAGAACCTAGCGGAGCGTTCGTCACTCTCCAAAGCGGCGCGACTACTCACGGTCGCGGTGGGACCCGAGCCGGACTCTGCCGGGCGTTATCGGCCAGTTATGATCAATGCACTCTCAGTAACCGAAGGCGCGGGCGGTGTTCGCGCCCAGGGCTGTCGCCAGCGCGTCCTCGTCGATGCCGCGCACGGCGGCCATCGCACGGACCGTGACCGGAATGAGATACGGGGCGTTGGGCCGTCCGCGGTACGGCGCCGGCGTCAGGAACGGCGCGTCGGTCTCCACGAGGACCAGTTCCAGGGGGGCGACCGCGAGGGCGTCCCGCAGATTCTGGGCGTTCTTGAAGGTGACGTTGCCGGCGAAGGACATGAAGTAGCCCTCGCGGGCGCAGATCCCGGCCATCTCGGCGTCGCCGGAGTAGCAGTGGAACACGGTGCGCTCGGGCGCGCCCTCCTCCTTCAGGACGCGCAGGACGTCGGCGTGGGCGTCGCGGTCGTGGATCACGAGCGCCTTGCCGTGCCGCTTGGCGATCTCGATGTGGGCGCGGAAGGACCGCTCCTGGGCGGCCTTGCCCTCGGGCCCGGTGCGGAAGAAGTCGAGTCCCGTCTCGCCGACGCCCTTCACCTGGGGCAGGCCGGCCAGCCGGTCGATCTCGGCGAGGGCCTCGTCCAGGGCCGCGTCCCCGCCCGCCGCGCGGGCGCCCTGCCGGGACCAGCCGTCGGGGTCGCCGTGCACGATGCGGGGGGCCTCGTTGGGGTGGAGGGCGACGGTGGCGTGGACGTTCCCGTGGGCGGCGGCGGTCTCCGCGGCCCACTGCGAGCCCTTGATGTCACAGCCGACCTGGACGACCGTCGTGACGCCCACCGAAGCGGCCTTCGCCAGGCCCTCCTCGACCGTGCCGGACTGCATGTCGAGATGGGTGTGGGAGTCGGCGACGGGCACCCGCAGGGGTGCCGGGAGCGGCGGCGCCGCGTTCTTGTCGTCGCCCTTGGTGCGCTGGCCGGCGTTCGAAGGCATGCCCCGATCCTACGAAAGGGGCATGCCTTCGCGGACGGGTGATCCGTTCAGCCCGCCTTGCGCTGGAACGGGTGCAGGAGATCGGACAGGTGCCAGCGGTGCCGTTCCCCGGACTCCCCCGGCACCCGCGGCACCTCGATCGGGCCCGCCTGCGGGACCCGGTGGTGCTGCCGCTCGGCCGCGCCGCGCACCGAGGAGACCTGGCCCGCGCGCATGATCCGCACGATGTGTCCGTCGCAGTTCTGGCAGGACGGCCGGCTCAGCGGCGACGGCACGACCCGGCCGTCGGCCACGTAGCGCACGTACTCCTCCCCCTGGGCGTCCGTGTGGTGCTCTATCTCGTACGACTGCTCCCAGCCGTGCCCGCAGCGCATGCAGGCGAACGAATACGACTCGTGGACGACGGCTATGTCACTCATGCCAGCTCCCTGTTGCACGGGTGCGTCCCTCTTGGACGGGTGCGTCCCTTCGACCAGTGGACGCCCGCGTTGGCGCGAATGCATCCGTCCTGTCGAGTGTTGGAGCCGATTTGGGCAGCGCTTGCCGAAGGGACTCGGATGAGACGGCTGTGCTTTGCCATCGACGCCAGCCTTTTGCCCGCCCATGGGGCGCGCGCTCAGCCGAGAAGGCCCCTGCTCAGGAGCGTGCGCACCTAGGCCCGGTCGGACTTCTTGGCCTCGACCACGGCGTCGAACACCACCCGCTTCGGCAGCCCCGCCTCCGTCGCGACCGCCGCGATGGCCTCCTTGCGGCGCTCGCCGGCCTCCTCCCGCACCCGCACCCGGCGGACCAGTTCCGCCGCGTCCAGTTCCTCGGGCCCGGTCTCGGGCGCGCCCTCGACCACGACGGTGATCTCCCCGCGCACGCCCTCCGCGGCCCACCGGGCCAGCTCGGCCAGCGGACCGCGCCGTACCTCCTCGTACGTCTTGGTCAGCTCGCGGCAGACGGCGGCCCGCCGGTCGGCGCCGAAGACCTCGGCCATGGCGGCGAGGGTGTCGTCGAGCCGGTGCGGGGCCTCGAAGTAGACGAGGGTGCGGCGCTCGCCCTCGACCTCGCGCAGCCGGGACAGCCGCTCGCCGGCCTTGCGCGGCAGGAAGCCCTCGAAGCAGAACCGGTCGACGGGCAGCCCGGACAGGGCGAGCGCGGTGAGCACGGCGGACGGCCCGGGTACGGCGGTGACCCGGATGTCCTGCTCCACGGCGGCGGCGACCAGCCGGTAGCCGGGGTCGGAGACGGAGGGCATGCCGGCGTCGGTCACCAGCAGCACGCGCGCCCCGCCGAGCAGCTCCTGGACCAGCTCCGGCGTGCGCGCGGACTCGTTGCCCTCGAAGTACGAGACGACGCGGCCCTTGGGCGTGACGCCCAGCGCCTGGGTGAGCCGGCGCAGCCGCCGGGTGTCCTCGGCGGCGACCACGTCGGCGCCGGCCAGCTCCTCGGCCAGCCGGGGCGGCGCGTCCGCGGTGTCGCCGATGGGGGTACCTGCGAGGACAAGAGTTCCAGTCACACCCCCATCCTCCCAGGAGACTCCCGGAGGATTCCGACCGTGTCCGGACCGGTACCGCACATGCGCGGGACTCGCACAGGACGGTTCCCTACGATGGCGCGGTGACCAGTACCGCGTCCTCCATGGACCTCCGGCAGGGCCAGGCACCGCACGACCAGCGGCCGTCGTGGCAGCAGCGGCTGCGCCGATTCGGGTACGCACCGGCCAAGGACGCGCCCGCGGGTGACGTACGCGACCGGCTGGTGCCGCCGTACGCCGAGCCGAGCCCCCGGCTGTGGCGGGCGCTCGGTGTGCCGCCGGTCCTCGCGGAGCGGCTCACCCGCTGGTCGGGCTGGGGCGGGCCGCTGCTGGTGACGCTGATGGCCGGGGTGATGCGGTTCTGGAACCTGGGCAGCCCGCGCGCGGTGATATTCGACGAGACGTACTACGCCAAGGACGCCTGGGCGCTCGTCCACCGCGGCTTCGAGGTCAGCTGGGACCAGTACGGCAAGAACGCCAACGACATGGTCCTGCAGCAGCACGGCCACCTGGCGATCCCGACGGACCCGGCGTACGTGGTGCACCCGCCGGTCGGCAAGTACGTGATCGGGCTCGGCGAGCTGATGTTCGGGTTCGACCCGTTCGGCTGGCGGTTCATGACGGCGCTGCTCGGGACGCTGAGCGTGCTGCTGCTGTGCCGGATCGGGCGGCGGATGTTCCGCTCGACGTTCCTCGGCTGTCTCGCGGGCGCGCTGATGGCGGTGGACGGCCTGCACTTCGTGATGAGCCGGACCTCGCTGCTCGACGGCGTGCTGATGTTCTTCGTGCTGGCCGCGTTCGGCTGCCTGATCGTCGACCGGGACCGGGCGCGGGAGAGACTGGCCGCCGCGCTGCCGGTGGGCCCGGACGGGCGGGTACGGCCGGACGCGCACATCGCCGACGCCTTCCGCTTCGGGTGGCGCCCCTGGCGCTGGGGGGCCGGCGTGATGCTGGGCCTGGCCGTCGGCACCAAGTGGAACGGCCTGTACATCCTGGCCGCGTTCTGTGTGATGACGGTCCTGTGGGACGTCGGCGCCCGCAAGGTGGCCGGCGCGTATCACCCGTATGTCGCCGTCCTCAAGTACGACACCGGTCTCGCCTTCGTGGCGACGATTCCGGTGGCGCTGGTGGTCTATGTGGCCTCCTGGACCGGCTGGATCCTGTCCCCCACCGACGGCACGGGCGGCTACTACCGCAACTGGGCGGCCATCGACGGCAAGGGCGGCACCTGGTCGTTCCTGCCGGACTGGCTGCGCAGCCTGTGGCACTACGAGCACGAGGTGTTCAACTTCCACGTCCACCTCGACCAGCCGCACACGTACCAGTCCAACCCGTGGAGCTGGATCGTGCTGGGCCGCCCGGTGTCGTACTTCTACGAGTCCCCCTCGCCCGGTGTGGACGGCTGCCCGGCGGACGCGGGCCAGAAGTGCGCCCGGGAGGTGCTGGCGATCGGCACGCCGCTGCTGTGGTGGGCGGCCTGCTTCGCGATCGCCTACGTGCTGTGGCGCTGGGCGTTCCGGCGTGACTGGCGGGCGGGTGCCGTCGCCTGCGGGATCGCGGCCGGCTACCTGCCCTGGTTCCTGTACCAGGAGCGGACGATCTTCCTCTTCTACGCGGTCGTCTTCGTGCCGTTCCTGTGTCTGGCGGTGGCGATGATGATCGGCGCGATCGTCGGCCCGGCGGGCTCCGGCGACACCCGCCGGGTGATCGGCGCGTCGGCGGCGGGCGTGCTGGTGCTGCTGATCGCCTGGAACTTCATCTACTTCTGGCCCCTCTACACCGGCACGGCGATCCCCATCGACAGCTGGCGGTCGCGGATGTGGCTCGACACCTGGGTCTGAATCACGGTTTCGGCAACTCCGGTCACCGGGGCGCCGTAACCGCCTACAGTGCTCCCGAGACCTGTTTTGAACGCGTTCAACAGGCCGAACGGGAGGGGAATCCGCGCCATGCGCAACGGGGTCAAGGCCGCCGTCATAGGCGGCGTGTGCGTCACGCTGCTGGGCGGCGCCGGCTACGGCGTCTACAACTTCGCGTCCGCGCTGAGCGGCGACGACGGCACGGGAGGCGCGGCCTCCGTGCGGACCGGGCCGCCCAGCGGCTCCGAGGTGAAGGACGCGACCGGGGCGTTCTTCGCCGCCTGGGAGAAGGGCGACGCGGCGACCGCGGCGTCGTACACGAACTACCCGGAGGCGGCCCAGAAGCTGCTGACGGCCTTCGGCGGGGACGCGCACATCGGCGAGGTGCGGATCACGCCCGGCGAGGCCACCGGCGACACGGTGCCTTTCACGGTGAAGGCAACGGTGTCGTACGACGGCACGTCCCGCCCGCTCTCCTACCGGAGCACGCTGACCGTCGTGCGCGGCGAGACCTCGCACCGCGCGCTGGTCGACTGGCAGCCCTCCGTCGTCCACCCGCGCCTGCGCAAGGGCGACACGCTCACCACCGGCGGGTCGGCCGCACCTCAGATCGAGGCCGTGGACCGCGACGGGAAGGTGCTGACCCGGGTGAAGTACCCGTCCCTCGGCCCCGTTCTGGACGAGTTGCGAAGACGGTACGGCGACAAGACCGGCGGCCGGCCCGGCGTCGAACTCGTGATCCGGCATCAGGCGGCGGCGGACGGCAGCCAGGCCGCGGACACCACGCTCCTCACCCTGGCCAAGGGCAGGCCCGGCAGGCTCCCGACGACGCTCAGCGCGAGCGCCCAGGCGGCGGCGGAGACGGCCGTGCAGAAGTACCCCGAGTCGTCCGTCGTCGCCGTCAAGCCGAGCACCGGCGAGATCCTCGCCCTCGCCAACAACCGGCGGGACGGCTTCGACGCGGCCCTCCTCGGCGAACGAGCCCCCGGCTCCACCATGAAGATCATCACTGCGGCGACCCTCATCGACAACGGACTGACCACCGCGAACGGTGCGGCGCCCTGCCCGCCGGACGCCGTCTCGAACAGCCAGACCTTCCACAACCTCAAGGGCCTCCAGCCGGACGAACACGCCACCCTGGCCGACAGCTTCGCCCGCTCCTGCAACACGGCGTTCGTGAAGTTCGCGGACGAGGTGAAGGAGGACACCCTCACCCGGGAGGCCCAGGAGCGGTTCGGGCTCGGACGGAACAACTGGCAGATCGGCGTGCCGTCCTTCGACGGCCGGATACCCGCCGCCGGCGGCCCCGACAAGGCCGCCGCCCTCATCGGCCAGGGCCAGGTCCAGATGAGCCCGCTGAACATGGCGTCCGTGACGGCGACCGCGAAGACCGGCGCCTTCCGCCAGCCCGTGATCGTGCCGCTCAAGCTGGACGGCCGCGAACCGGCACGCGCGCGGGGACTGTCGTCGGCCACGGCCCAGCAGCTGCGCGCGATGATGAACCGCACGGCGCGCAGCGGCACCGCGGCGGGCGTGATGGCCAGGCTGAGCGGGGACGTCGGCGCGAAGACCGGTTCCGCCGAGGTCGACGGGGAGGCCAGGTCGGACAGCTGGTTCGCCGGTTACCGGGGCGACGTGGCCGCGGCGGCCATGGTCCAGGACGGCGGGCACGGCATCGACGCCGCCGGTCCGATTGTCGCAAGCGTGCTACGGAACGCGGGGTGAGATCACCCGCGAAGGCGGGGACCTTAAGGTGATTGCCGTCGTTGGGGATGGTGAGGGCTGCGGAGACCCTGGGAAAGGTGCGGAGGAACTGAGGCTGTGGGCAAGAGAAGGCGCGTCGCCGGGCGACGGAAGAACCGACCCGCCGTACTCGGCGGGATGATCGCCCTGGTGGTCGGCGGCGCCGGGTTCGGCGTCTACGCGCTGTACGACGGCGGGGCCGCGGCCGACGAGCGGTCCGCCGCCGCGTCCGGCCACAAGACCGTCAGGACCGGCCCGCTCACCGCGACCGAGGTCCGCACGGCCTCCACCCGCTTCCTCACCTCCTGGCAGCACGGCAAGGCCACCGAGGCGGCGGCCGCCACCGACGACCCGGCCGCCGCCGGCAAGCTGCTCGCCGGCTACGCCAAGGACGCCCATCTGAAGGACGTCACGCTCACCCCGGGGGCGGCGAAGGGCGCCGAGGTGCCGTTCACCGTGAAGGCGACGGTGGCCTACCAGGGCCTCAGCAAGCCGCTGACGTACGGCAGTTCGTTCACCGTCGTGCGCCGGGCGAGCGACGGCAGGCCGCTGGTCGACTGGCACGCGGCCGTGCTCCACCCGGACCTGAAGGACGGCGACAGGCTCGTCACCGGCGAGTCCGGCACCCCGCCGGTCAAGGCGCTGGACCGCGACGGCGGCGAGGTGACGGCCGCCACGTACCCGTCCCTGGGCACGGTGCTGGACGGGCTGCGCGAGAAGTACGGCAAGACGGCGGGCGGCAAGGCGGGTGTCGAGCTGCGCGTGGTGCGCGGCAAGGCGGCCAAGGCCGCCAAACTGTCCGACAAGACGCTGGTGGAGCTGAGCAAGGGCACGCCGGGCACGGTGAAGACGACGCTCAGCCCCTCCCTGCAGGCGGCGGCCGAGCAGCAGGTGTCCAAGCGCGCGCGTGCCTCGGTGGTCGTCCTGCGCCCGTCGACCGGTGAGATCCTCGCGGTCGCCAACAGCGGGCACGGCTTCAACACCGCGTTCCAGGGCTCCCTCGCGCCCGGCTCCACGATGAAGGTCATCACGTCGTCGCTGCTGATCGACAAGGGCCTGGCGTCGGCGGACAAGTCGCACCCCTGCCCGAAGACGGTCACCTACGGCGGCTGGAAGTTCCACAACGACGACGACTTCGAGATCAAGGGCGGCACGTTCAAGGCGAGCTTCGCCCGCTCCTGCAACACCGCGTTCATCAGCCAGGCGAAGAAGCTGAAGAACGACGACCTGACCAAGCAGGCCCAGCAGGTCTTCGGGCTGTCGATGAACAACTGGGCGATCGGTGTGCCCAGCTTCGACGGTTCGGTGCCGGTGCAGTCGGCGGCGCAGATGGCGGCCTCGCTGATCGGGCAGGGCGCGGTGCGCATGAACCCGCTGAACATGGCCTCGGTCGCGGCGACCGTGCGGTCCGGCAGCTTCCACCAGCCGTACCTGGTGTCGCCGTCCGTGGACCACCGCAAGCTGGCCACCGCCTCGCGCACCATGTCGGGCAAGACGCTGTCCCAGCTGCGCGAGCTGATGCGGTACACGGCCGCGTACGGCACCGCCGCCGAGGCCATGTCGGGGCTCGGCCCGGACTACGGCGCCAAGACCGGCTCGGCCGAGGTCGACGGGCAGAAGAAGCCGAACGGCTGGTTCACCGCCTACCGGGGCGACCTCGCCGCCGCGGGCGTCGTCCAGGCGGGCGGGCACGGCGGCGACACGGCGGGCCCCATCGTGGCGAAGCTGCTGAAGCTCGGGAGCTGATCAGCCCCGCACGGGCCCGGCGGCTCCGCTCCGCACGGGCTCGGCGGTGTACGTCCGGCGCAGAAATCTGATCAGCGCCTTCGAATCGAACTGGACCACTTCGACACCGTTGTCGGAGTGGAACTCGACCACCGCCTGGACGCGCCCGCAGGGCCACACGCGGACATGACCGCTCTCGGCCGGTGCCCGCAGTCCCTTCTCGAGTAGCGCGCGCGAGAAGGTCCACTCGTGCGGGCCCGGCAGGCCGACGCGTACCGACCGTGGATCCCTGTCGGGGTCGTACCGCAGCACTACGGGTACGGCCCCAGGGTCCTCCTCGTCCGTGACGATGTGAGCGCGCGCGTACTGTTCGACTACAGACATCGGACCGCCCTCTCACGCACCGTGACCTATGCGAAAGCTGTTCATCCGCTTTCCCTCAAGACTCGCACATTTTCCGGTTCGCGCCTCGGCGAGAGACGAGACTTCGTCTCTCTTGCAACTGGTTCGCAACAAGGCTCTAAAATCGTCGGGTGCACGTACCTGACGGATTCATCGACGCCCCGACCTCCGCGGTCACCGGAGTGGTCGCCGCCGGCGCCCTCGCGGTGAGCCTGCGCGGCGCCCGCCGCGAACTCGACGAGCGCACCGCCCCGCTGGCCGGCCTGGTGGCGGCGTTCATCTTCGCCGTCCAGATGCTCAACTTCCCCGTCGCCGCTGGGACCAGCGGCCATCTGCTGGGCGGGGCACTGGCCGCGATACTCGTCGGCCCGTACACGGCCGTGCTGTGTGTGTCGGTCGTGCTGCTCATGCAGGGCGTGCTGTTCGCCGACGGCGGGCTGACCGCGCTCGGCGTGAACATCACCGACATGGCCATCGTCACGACGATCGTCTCGTACGCCGTCTTCCGCGGCCTGCTCGCCGTGCTGCCCCGCAAGCGGCGCTCGGTGACCGTCGCCTCCTTCGTCGCCGCGCTGGTGTCCGTGCCGGCCGCCGCGGTCGCCTTCACCCTGATCTACGCCGTCGGCGGTACCACCGACGTCTCCATCGGCAAGGTCGCCACCGCGATGATCGGTGTGCACGTGCTGATCGGCATCGGCGAGGCGGTCATCACCGCGCTCACGGTCGGCGCCGTCATCGCCGTACGCCCGGACCTGGTGCACGGCGCGCGCGGCCTGCGGCAGCGGCTCCAGTTGCGCGTGAACGGCGCACTGGTGGACGCCCCGGCTCCCACGGCGCCCGTGGCGGCGCGCACCTCGCGGCGCACGCTGTGGGTGACCGGCCTCGTCACCTCCCTCGTCCTCGCCGGTTTCGTCAGCTTCTACGCCTCCGCGAACCCCGACGGCCTGGAGAAGGTCGCGCATGACAAGGGGATCGACAAGAAGGCGGAGAAGCACGCCGCGTCGGACTCGCCGCTCGCCGGCTACGGCGTCAAGGACGTCTCCGACGCCCGGCTGTCCGGCGGCCTCGCGGGCGTGATCGGCGTCGGCGTCACGGTCGTCGCGGGCAGCGCGGTGTTCTGGGTTCTGCGCCGGCGGCGCAGCGACGACGTCTCCCCCGCGAACACCGGCGTCTGACATGGGAGCGGGACACGCCCACCGGCTCTACCGGCACGCGCACTCGCCGGTGCACGCCCTGCCGCCGCACACCAAGCTCGCCGCGGTCTTCCTGTTCGTGGTGGTCGTGGTGTCGACCCCGCGGGAGGCGATGTGGGCGTTCGCGGTGTACGCCGTGCTGCTGGCCTGCGTGGCGCACCACGCGCGTGTGCCCGCCGGCTTCCTGCTCAGGCGGCTGCTGATCGAGGTGCCGTTCGTCGCGTTCGCGGTGCTCATGCCGTTCGTCGCGGAGGGCGAGCGGGTGCACGTGCTGGGGCTCTCCCTGAGCGTGAACGGGCTGTGGGGCGCCTGGAACGTGCTCGCCAAGGGCACCCTCGGCGTCGCCGCCTCCGTGCTGCTGGCCGCCACCACCGAGCTGCGCGAACTCCTGCTCGGCCTGCAGCGGCTGAAGCTGCCGCCGCTGCTCGTGCAGATCGCCTCCTTCATGATCCGCTACGGCGACGTCATCACCGACGAGATGCGCCGGATGCGGATCGCCCGTGAGTCGCGCGGCTTCGAGGCGAAGGGCGTCCGGCACTGGGGCGTGCTCGCCAAGTCCGCCGGCGCGCTGTTCATCCGCTCCTACGAACGCGGGGAGCGCGTGCACCTGGCCATGGTGAGCCGGGGCTACGCCGGCGCGATGCCGGTCATCGACGAGGTGACCGCGTCCGGCGCGCAGTGGCGGCACGCCCTCGCGCTCCCCTGCACCGCCCTCATCGTCTGCCTGCTGGGATGGGTCCTGTGAGTACTGCTTCGCTGGAGGTCTCCGGCCTCGCCTTCGCCTACCCCGACGGCCACCAGGCCCTGTTCGGCGTGGACTTCTCCCTCGCGCGCGGCGAACGGGTCGCCCTCCTCGGCCCCAACGGCGCCGGCAAGACGACCCTGGTGCTGCACCTCAACGGCATCCTGGGCGGCGGCACCGGCACGGTGACCGTGGCCGGGCTGCCGGTCGGCAAGCAGCACATGGCCGCGATCCGGCAGAAGGTCGGCATCGTCTTCCAGGACCCGGACGACCAGCTGTTCATGCCGACCGTGCGGGAGGACGTGGCGTTCGGTCCGGCCGCCGCCGGGATCAAGGGGGCCGCGCTGGAGGAGCGGGTGCGCACCGCCCTGGAGCGCGTCGGGATGCAGGACTTCGCCGACCGGCCGCCCCACCACCTGTCCTTCGGCCAGCGCCGGCGGGTCGCGGTCGCCACCGTGCTCGCCATGGAGCCGGAGATCCTGGTCCTGGACGAGCCGTCCTCCAACCTGGACCCGGCCTCGCGCCGCGAACTCGCCGACATCCTGCGCTCCCTGGACGTCACGGTGCTCATGGTCACGCACGACCTGCCGTACGCCCTGGAGCTGTGCCCCCGCTCCCTCGTCCTCAGCGACGGCGTGATCGCGGCGGACGGCCCGACCGGCGCGCTGCTCTCCGACGACGCGCTGATGCGGGCGCACCGGCTGGAGCTGCCGTTCGGCTTCGACCCGAAGTCCGTGACAATGGGCGCGTGACGAACGAGGACCCCGCCGCCGAGGGCTCGCTGCTGCTGGACGACCAGCTGTGCTTCGCGCTGTACGCCGCGCAGCGCGCCGTGACCGCCGCGTACCGTCCGCTGCTGGACGACCTCGGGCTCACCTACCCCCAGTACCTGGTGCTGCTGGTCCTGTGGGAGCGCGGGGAGATCAGCGTGAAGGAGCTGGCACGTGCGCTCCGGCTGGACTACGGCACCGTCTCGCCGCTGCTGAAGCGCCTGGAGGCGGCGGGTCTGGTGCGCCGGGAGCGCGCGGCGGGCGACGAGCGCTCGGTGCTGGTCGCGTGCACCGGGCGCGGGGAGGAACTGAGGGAGCGCGCGGCCCGCGTGCCCGGCGCACTGCTCACCACGACGGGGCTCGACGCGTCCGAGGTGGTGCGGTTGCGTGAGGAGTTGTGGCGGCTCGCCGAGCGGGCGGAGAGCGCGGCCAGACGCGCCCGCTGATCCCGCGCGCCGGCGCACTCCCGATCACCACCCCCGGCCGACCGGGCATACCTACCAGCAAGTACCTTGTGCACGATGTACTTGTGCGCCACTTGTTCCGGGGGAGGCCGGCCATGACCGAGGGCACCGCTGTCGACACGCGTCCGACGAAGATCATGTATGTCGCCGAGGCCACCGCCCACGGTGGCCGGGACGGCTATGTCACCAGCCAGGACGGCCACATCGAGCTGAAGGTGGCGATGCCTCCCGAGCTGGGCGGCGACGGCAACGGCACGAACCCCGAGCAGCTGTTCGCGGCCGGCTACAGCTCCTGCTTCCACAACGCGCTGATCCTGGTCGGCAACCGGGCGGGCTACGACCTGACCGGCTCCACCGTGGCCGCGAAGGTCGGCCTCGGCCCGAACAAGCACCGCGGCTACGGCCTCGCGGTCGCCCTCAGCGTCTCCCTGCCGGTCCTGGACCCGGAGGTGGCGTCCCAGCTGGTGGACGCGGCGCACGAGGTGTGCCCGTACTCGAACGCCACCCGAGGCAACATCGATGTAACGATCCTTCTCGGCTGACGCGGCAGAGGAATCCCAGGCCGACAGTGGGGGTTGCACCCACTGTCAAAGGTGAGCCGAGGGGATGAGCGGGCGTGGACGTGAACGGCGTGGTGGCCGAGGGCTTCGAGCCGGTCAGGGAGGCGTTCGCAGGGAACTTCGCGCTGCTCGGCGAGCGCGGCGCGGCCGTCGCCGTCTACCGGGACGGGCACAAGGTCGTGGACCTGTGGGCCGGCACGAAGGACGTGGACGGTACGGCACCCTGGGAGCCCGGGACCGCGCAGATCGTCCGCTCCGCCACCAAGGGCGTCGCCGCCGCCGCGCTGCTGCTCCTGCACCAGCGCGGCGAACTGGACCTGGACGCCCCGGTCGGCGCGTACTGGCCGGAGTACAAGGCGGCCGGCAAGGAGCACACCCGCGTACGGGACCTGCTGGCGCACCGCGCGGGCGTGCCCGTGCTGGACCGCCCGCTGACCCCGGCCGAGGCCGCCGACCCCGACCTCGGCGCCGCGGCCGTCGCCGGCCAGGCGCCGGTGTGGGAGCCGGGCACGGACCACGGCTACCACGCCCAGACCTACAGCTGGCTCACCGGCGAACTGCTCCGCCGGGTCACGGGCCGCCCGGTCGGCGAGTGGATCGCGGCCGAGATCGCCGGCCCCGTCGGCGCGGACCTGTGGCTCGGCCTGCCCGAGTCGGAGCAGGCGCGCGTGGGCCGCGTCGGCCCGGTGGACCCGCCCGCCGCCGCGGGCGGCCTGAAGACGCGCCCCAAGCGGGCGGTGGCCGAGGCCTACGCCGACCCGGACTCCCTGACCCGCCGCGCGTTCGCCGCGATCACCCCGCTCCCCGACGAGAACGACCCCGCCTACCGCGCCGCCGCCCTGCCCGCCTCCAACGGCATCGCGACGGCCGACGGACTGGCCCGCTTCTACGCCTCGCTCATCGGCGAGGTGGACGGCGGCAGGCGCCTGTTCACCCCCGAGACGGCGGAACTGGCCCGCGCCGAGCGGTCCGCCGGACCGGACCGGGTGCTGGTGGTGGGCACCCGCTTCGGCCTCGGCCCCATGCTGCACGGCGCCGCGTCCCCGCTGCTCTCCCCCGGCTCCTTCGGCCACCCCGGCCGCGGCGGCGCACTCGCCTTCGCCGACCCGGAGTCCGGCATCGCCTTCGGCTACGTCACCAACGGCTTCCGGCAGAGCGTGACGGCGGACCCGAGGGCGCAGGCACTGGTACGAGCGGTCCGCACGGTGCTCGGCTGAGCGCGGGCGCCCTCGGAGCACGCCGGGGGCGTGTCACACGTTGATCGGGTGCGAGGTCCGCCCGGACGCCGCGTCGATCTCCTCGTGGGCCTTGGTGAGCAGTTGCATGGCCAGTTCGTTGAGGGCGCGGGCGCCGGCGATCTCCTCGCCCACCCGGGGCTGGTTCGCGTCGACGCGGTGCCTGCTGGCGCTGCCGTGCGCCCTGACCTCGGTGCCGTCGGCCAAGCGCAGCAAGGCGACCGCGCGCGTGTGCTGATCGTCCTCCTCCTTGAACTCCAGCTCGACGTGCCATCCGACAGCGGTGTGCATCATGAGGACCACCTCCGAAAACCGATGCTTCCAGGGTGCGCCACGGCACCCCGGCGCGTCATGTCGGGCCCGGAATCGGCGGCGGCACACCGCGCTACCCGGCGCGCAGCATCAATCCGATCCCCACGACCACCAGGCCCGCCGCCACGATCCGGGACGCCCCGAACCGCTCCTTGAAGAGCAGCGCGCCGATGGCCGCGCCGACGATGATGGACGACTCGCGCAGCGCGGCGACGGGAGCGAGCGGGGCGCGGGTCTGGGCCCACAGGACCAGGGCGTACGCGGCGACGGAGAGGGCGGCGCCGAGGAGGCCGAGCACGGCGAACGGCCGGAGCCGCCGTACCGTGTCGCCCCGCGCGCGTGCGTACAGGAACGCGGGCACGACGGCTCCCTGGACGACCATGAGCCAGGCGATGTACCCGAGCGAGGAGTGCGAGGCGCGTACGCCCATGCCGTCGATGACCGTGTACGCGGCGATCGTCAGGCCGGTCGCCAGGGCCGCGCCGATCGCCGCCCGGTTCGGCCGGTTTCCGCGCAGCCCCCACAGGCTGACGCCGGTCAGGCCGAGGCAGGAGACCGCGATACCGGCGCTCGCCCAGGCGCCGGGCACCTCGTGCGCGAAGACGGCGGCGAGCAGGGCGACGACGAGCGGGGCGCTGCCGCGCGCGAGGGGGTACGCCTGCCCGAAGTCGCCCAGCCGGAACGAGGTCATCAACAGCGCGTAGTAGGCGATGTGCACGGCCGCCGAGGCGAACAGGTACGGCCAGGCGGGCCCCGCAGGGAACGCCGTGAACGGCGTCGTCGCGAGCCCGATCAGCAGCCCGCCGCCGGAGATCAGGCTGAAGCCGACGAGCTTGTCGGTGATGCGGTGCGCGATGGCGTTCCAGCTGGCGTGGGTGACGGCGGCGAGCAGGACGGCCACCGCGACCAGCGGCGTCACGCGGTCCGCTCGCGCACGTCCACCAGTGTCGCGCCCGAGTGGGCGAGGAGTTCCTTCGGCTCGATCGGGAAGACGGTGTACGGGGTCCCGGCCGCCGCCCACACCATGTCGTGCGCGAGCAGCGAGCGGTCGGCGAGGACACGCGTGCGCGTGCGGTGCCCGAAGGGCGGTACGCCGCCGATGGCGTACCCGGTCGCCTCGCGGACGACACCGGCGTCGGCGCGGGTGACCTTCCCGGCGCCCAGTTCCTCCCGCACCCGCTCCACGTCCACGCGGGAGCCGCCGTCCATCAGCACCAGCACCGGTACCCCGTCGGCGGCGAAGACCAGGGACTTGCAGATCTGGCTCAGCCCGCACCCGATCGCGGCGGCGGCCTCGGCCGCGGTCCGGGTCGCCTCCGGAAAGCGCCGGGTGCGCGCGAGCACCTCATCGAGCCCCAGCGCGCGGAGCGCTTCGGCGAAGCGGGGGTGGGCTCCGGATCCGTCGGCGTCGGCGGCAGCTGTCGGCATGGTGGTCACGCTAGCAGCGCGTCCTCGACGCGTACGCAGAAGAAAGCCGGTGAGGGTGCAGCCCCGTCCCCACGGGCACCCTCACCGGCCGCTCATCCACGCGCCGCGGTACGTCAGGCGCGTACCAGCTCCTTCTCCTCCTCGGGGTCGGCGTGGGCGCGGAGTCCCTCGCCCTCCACGTCGACGTTGGGCAGCGCGCGGTCCAGCCACTTCGGGAGCCACCAGGCCCGCTTGCCGAGCAGGGCGAGCACCGCCGGGACGATGGCCATGCGGACGATGAACGCGTCGAAGAAGACGGCGATGGCGAGGCCGAAGCCGATCATCTTGACCATCGACTCGCTGGAGCCGATGAAGCCGGAGAAGACGGCGATCATGATGACGGCGGCGGCGGTCACGACGCGTGCGCCGTGCTTGAAGCCCGTGACCACGGCCTGACTGGGCTTCTCGCCGTGGACGTACGCCTCCCGCATCCGCGTCACGAGGAACACCTCGTAGTCCATCGCGAGACCGAAGACGACGCCCACCATGAAGATCGGCATCATCGACATGACCGGGCCGGTCTCCTCGACGTTCATCAGGCCGGACAGCCAGCCCCACTGGAAGACCGCGACCACGGCGCCGAGGGCCGCCATCACGCTGAGCAGGAAGCCGAGGGCCGCCTTCAGCGGGACGAGGATCGAGCGGAAGACCACGATCAGCAGGAGGAAGGCCAGGCCGACGACCAGGGCGAGGTACGGCAGGAGCGCGTCGTTCAGCTTCTGCGAGACGTCGATGTTCATCGCCGTGGAGCCGGTGACCAGGACCTTGGAGTCGGTCTCGGCGGCGATGTCCGTGCCCTTGTCACGGATGGCGTGGACCAGGTCCTCGGTCGTCGCGGAGGACGGCTTGGACTTGGGTACGACGGTGATGGTCGCGGTGTCGCCGGCCTTGTTGGGCGTGGCCGGGGTGACCGTGACGACGTTCTTCAGGCCCTTGATCTCGTCGCCGACCTTGGTGAAGGCGGCCTTGGGGTCGGCGCTGCCCTTGGCGTCGACGACGACCATCAGCGGGCCGTTGAAGCCGGGGCCGAAGCCCTCGGAGAGGAGGTCGTAGGCGCGGCGCTGGGTGGTGGAGGTGGGCTGGGAGCCGTCGTCGGGCAGGCCCAGCTCCAGGGAGGCGGCCGGGATCGCCGCCGCGCCGAGGCCGAGCACGCCGAGCAGCAGGACGGCGACCGGGCGGCGGACGACGAAGCTGGCCCAGCGGGTGCCCATGTTGGGGCGGCCCGGGTTCTTCGGCGTACGGCCGCCGCCGAGCAGCTTGCTCTTCTGGCCGGCCGGCTTGATCTTGCGGCCGGCGTAGCCGAGCAGCGCCGGGATCATCGTCAGGGCGATGAGGACGGCGATGGCGACCGTGCCCGCCGCCGCGACGCCCATCTTCGTCAGCATCGGGATGTTGACGACGGACAGGCCGACCAGGGCAATGACGACGGTGAGGCCGGCGAAGACGACCGCCGAGCCCGCCGTGCCGACGGCGCGGCCGGCGGCCTCCTCGCGCTCGCGGCCCTCGGCGAGTTCGGCGCGGTAGCGGGAGACGATGAACAGGGCGTAGTCGATGCCGACGGCGAGGCCGATCATCGATGCCAGGGTGGAGGTGGTGGAGCCCAGGTCCAGGGTGCTGGCGAGCGCGGTGATCGAGGAGACGCCGATGCCGACCCCGATGATGGCGGTGAGCAGCGGGAACCCGGCAGCGAGCAGCGAGCCGAAGGTGATGACGAGGACGACGGCGGCGATGGCGATGCCGATGACCTCGCTGGAGCCGGTCTCCGGGGTCGCGGTCAGCGCGTCACCGCCGACCTCGACGGTGAGGCCCGCGTCCCGCGCGTCCTGGGCCGCGTCCTTCAGGGCGTCCTTGGAGGAGTCCTCCAGCTCCATGCCGGAGACCTTGTACTTCACCGAGGCGTAGGCGACGGTGCCGTTCTTGCTGACGGCGTGCCCGGCGTAGGGGTCGGCGACGGAGGCGACCTCGGAGCCGCTGCCCAGTTCCTTGACGGTCTTCTCGACGGTCGCCTTGTTGACGGCGTCCGTCATCTTCTCGCCCTTCGGGGCCTTGAAGACGACCCGGGCGGTCGCGCCGTCGGCGCTCATCCCGGGGAAGCGCTGTTCCAGCAGGTCGAAGGCCTTCTGAGCCTCGGTACCAGGGATGGAGAAGGACGTGTTGCCGGCGGGCGGCGCGGAGGCGGCGCCCACCCCGGCGAGGGTGAGCAGCGCGACCCATATGAGGGCGACGAAGTGCCGTCGCCGGAAGGCGAGACGGCCGAGTTTGTAAAGGAACGTGGCCACGGAGGCGTACTCCCGGTCAGGTCGTGGGGTTCAGCAGGGCAGGGGCGATCAGCCCGACGACGTGAGCGGTGACGTCAGGTGGTGGGCTTGCTGGGGAAGGGTTCAGCGGGTGGAGACGCCGAGGGCGGGGAGGACCACGGCGTCGATGTACGACAGGAGGAAGGCCTGCGTCGGCGGCTGCTCGTCGATCAGCGTGCGGGCGGCGAACCCGCCGATCATCATGTGCATCACGTAGTCGAGCGCCGGGTTGTCCGCACGGACCTCACCCCGGTCGATCGCCCGTTGCAGCACATGCCGGAACTCCGCCGTCTCCGGCTCGATGAGGTGCTCCCGGAACGCCCGGAGGAGATCCGGGTTGCCGTGGACCGCCATGGCCAGGCCCCGCATCAACGCGGAGTTCTGCTCCATCTCGCAGTCGTCCGAACGCAGGGTGAGGGCGTGCAGGTCACCCCTGAGGGATCCGGTGTCGATCTCGCCGGCCGACCCGCCCGGCTTGTTGTGCCGCACGGCCTTCGCGACCAGCTCGGCCTTGCCGCCCCACTGGCGGTAGAGCGTGGCCTTGCTGGAACGGGTGCGGGCGGCCACGGCGTCCATGGTGAGGGCGTCGTAGCCGACCTCTCGGAGCAGGTCGAGCACGGCCTCGTACAGCTCGGCCTCGCGCTCGGGGGTGATCCGACTGCGACGTGTCGCCGCGACGGCTTCGGCCATGCCCATCACCTCCCGCTCCGGAGCTTCTCTCTTCGTACACCCATGAAGATACCCTGAGCACCTGCGAAACGAAACCGTTTCGTACGTGTGTTGGGTCACGAACGTGAGGGGCGCATAAGTACGCGGCCGTGCGGCTCACGAGTTGCTGGGCCCCAGCAGGCGGAAAAGCATGGGGAGAGTGAGCTATCTGCGCTTCCCCCACCTCAGTGGCGACCTGGTGTGCTTCGTGGCCGAGGACGACGTCTGGCTGGCCCCGCTCGACGCCCCGGACCGGGCCTGGCGGCTCACGGCGGACCGCACGAAGGACGGACACCCGCGCTTCTCCCCCGACGGCCGCCTGATCGCCTTCACCAGCTGGCGCAGCCTCGTCCCCGAGATCCACCTCGTCGGCGTCGAGGGCGGCCCCGCACGGCAGTTGACGTACTGGGGCAGCACCGACACCCAGGTCTGCGGCTGGACACCCCCGGACGAGAACGGCACGTGCGACATCCTCGCCGTCGCCTCCCACGGCCAGCCCTTCTCGTACTTCACCTGGGCCTACAAGGTGTCCACCGACGGCGACCCCGGACGCAAGCTGCCCTGGGGCCCGGTCGCCGACATCCAGGTCGCCGACATCGACGGCGTCCACAAGACCCTGCTGCTCACCGGCACCCCGCCGCACGAGCCGGCCTCCTGGAAGCGGTACCGGGGCGGCGCCATGGGCCGTCTCTGGCTGCACGGGCAACGCCTGCTGCCCGACATCGACGGGCACCTGGCCTGTCCCATGTTCGTCGCGGGCCGTATCGCCTTCCTCTCCGACCACGAGGGCGTCGGCAACCTCTACTCCTGCGCGTACGACGGCACCGACCTGCGCCGCCACACCGACCACGACGCCTTCTACGCGCGGCACGCCGCCGGCGACGGCACACGGGTGATCTACCAGTGCGCGGGCGACCTGTGGCTGGTGGACGACTTCTCCCCGGGCGCCGTACCGCGCAAGCTGGACATCCGCCTGGCCGGGCCGGCCACCGGGCGCCGCCGCTACCCCGTGCCGGCCGCGCAGAACGTCGACGGCATCTCCGTGGACGAGACCGGCCGGGCCAGCGCCGTCGTCGTACGCGGCAGCCTGTACTGGCTCACCCACCGCGACGGCCCCGCCCGCACGATCACCGACACGCCCGGCGTACGGGTACGGCTGCCGGAGATGCTGGGCACGACCGGCCAGGTGGCGTACGTGACGGACACCGAGGGCGAGGACGCCGTCGAGATCGTCCAGCTCCCCCGCGCGACCGGCGACCGCGCGCCCCGCCGGCTGGCCTCCGGCCTGATGGGCCGGGTCCTGGAGATGGTCTCCGATCCCGAGGGCGAACGGCTGGCGATCGCCTCGCACGACGGGCGGCTGCTGCTGATCGACGTGGCGGAGGAGGAGAAGGCGGAGGGAGAGGCGGAGGAGGCGGAGACGGGTGAGCCGGGGGGTGCCGGTGATCAGGCCACGGAAGAGGCGGCCGACGCCGGAGGCGATTCCGGTGGATCCGACGGATCCGGTGATTCCGCTGTCGCCGAGGTCGGAGAGCGGGTGACCGAGCTGATCCGGTCCCTCAACGGCCCCGTGCGTGACCTCGCCTTCTCCCCGGACGGCGCCTGGCTCACTTGGTCCCACCCGGGCATCGGCCGCTCCCTGCGCAAGATCAAGCTGGCCCGCATCAAGGACCGGCTGATCGTGGACGTGACCAACGGCCGCTTCGAGGACGAGAACCCCGTCTTCACCCGCGACGGCCGCTACCTCGCCTTCCTCTCCTGGCGCGGCTTCGACCCGGTGTACGACGTCCACACCGGCGACCTGTCCTTCCCGCTCGGCTGCCGCCCGCACCTCGTGCAGCTGAACTCGGCGACCCCCTCCCCCTTCGCCCTGAACCCCGAGGGCCGTCCGGCGGCCGGCGGGCTCGACCCGGCCGAGGAGGAGGCGGGCGAGACCGGCACGGTGACCGTGGAGGTGGAAGGCCTGGCGAACCGGGTCACTCCCTTCCCGGTGATCGCCTCCAAGTACTCCGCGCTGTCCCCGGTCGCCGGCGGCGGACTGGTCTGGCTGCGCTGGCCGATCTCCGGCGCGCTCGGCGAGACCTTCGCCAACCCGGCCGACATCAGCGGCCGGCCGACCCTGGAGCACTTCAACCTCAGCAAGGCGAAGAAGTCCGAACTGGTCGACCACCTGGACTGGTTCGCGGTCAGCGGCGACGGCACCCGGCTGGTCGTGGTGGACGAGGGCGACCTGCGCGCGGCGCCCGCCACGGAGATGGGCGACAGCGACACGACCGTCTGGATCGACCTGCGCCGCATCCTGCACGTGGTCGACCCGCCCGCCGAGTGGCGCCAGGCCTTCGACGAGGCGGGCCGGATCATCCGCGCCTACTTCTGGGACCCGGGCATGTGCGGCATCGACTGGGACGCGGCGCTCGACCAGTACCGCCCCCTCGTCGACCGGGTCGCCTCCCCCGACGAGTTCGCCGATCTCCTGCGCGAGGTCCTCGGCGAACTGGGCACCTCGCACGCCTACGTCACCGCCGCCCGCCGCAACGAGGGCCCGCCCCACTACCAGCGCTGGCAGGGCCTCCTCGGCACCAACTTCGTGCACCGGGACGAGGGCTGGATCGTCAAACGCATCCTCCCCGGCGAGTCCTCCGACTCCAAGGCCCGCTCGCCGCTGGCCGGCACCGGCATCCGCGAGGGCGCCGTCCTGACCCACGTCGACGGCCGCCCCGTCGATCCGGTGACCGGCCCGTATCCCCTGCTCGCCGGCTCCGGAGGTACGACCGTGGAGCTGACGTTCGCCCAGGCGGACGGCGAGGGGCACGCCCGCCGGGTCGCCGTCGTCCCGCTCATCGACGAACGGCCGCTGCGCTACCAGGACTGGGTGGCCAAACGCCGCCAGGTCGTCCGGGAGCTGAGCGGCGGCAAGTGCGGCTACCTGCACATCCCCGACATGGGCGGCTCCGGCTGGGCCCAGTTCAACCGCGACCTGCGCATGGAGGTGTCCCGGCCCGCGCTGATCGTCGACGTGCGCGGCAACGCGGGCGGGCACATCAGCGAACTCGTCATCGAGAAGCTGACCCGGACGATCCTGGGCTGGGACCTGACCCGGGACGCGCAACCGGTGTCGTACACCTCGAACGCCCCGCGCGGGCCGGTGGTGGCCCTGGCCGACGAGGCGACCTCGTCGGACGGCGACATGATCACCGCCGCCTTCAAGCTGCTGAAACTCGGCCCGGTCGTCGGCCAGCGCACCTGGGGCGGGGTCGTCGGCATGACCGGCCGGCACCGCCTCGGCGACGGCACGGTCATCACCGTCCCGATGAACGCGGCCTGGTTCGACGCCTACGGCTGGTCCGTCGAGAACCACGGTGTCGCCCCCGACCTGGAGATCCTGCGCACCCCCCTGGACTGGGCGGAGGGGCGCCACGCCCAGCTCGACGACGCCGTCCAACTGGCCCTGGAGCTCCTGGAGTCCAACCCGGCCGCCATCCCCCCGGACTACAGCGAGGTCCCCAACCGAGCCCGGCCGAAGCTCCCGCCCCGGGCGACGTGAGGCGACGCGGGCGACGTGACACAGCGCAGGGCGCCCTCCACGAGGAAGGGCGCCCCACGTTCGCTCCGGTCAGGGCCGAGCGCAGCGGCTACGCGTCGTAGTCCTGGTCGAACCTGTCCTGCATCTGCTGCTCCGTGTCCTCGATGTCGCGGAGGTTCTGGCCGCCCCGCTGGGTCTGCTGCGGCTTCTGTCGCTGGCCCTGCTGACCCTGGCGCTGCTGGCCCTGGCCCTGCTGGCCCTGCTGAATGCGCTGGCCGGCCTTCTCGCGACCCTGCTCCATCTTCTGCTTGCCCTGGCGCGACTTGTCCTGGGGCTGGTCCTTCATACCCATGTGGGTTCACTCCCGTGTCTGGTGGGGTCGGCCCCTCGACGGGGCCTCGACCAGACTCACACGGGCGAACACGGCCTGCATGTCGATCAGTTACGGTGCGTAGCCCGCGCCTCCTCGTCGGCCGCCCCACCTGCGCCGACGAGCCCGGAACGCATTCCCTCCAGCCGGGGCGCGAACCGCTTCATCTCCCGCTGCCCGACCGTCCCGATGACCGCCGGGAGGTATCCGCGCACCCCCTGCATGCCCCGCAGCCACCACTGCCCGTACACGTGCGCCGAGCGCCGCTCGATCCCGGCGACGAACCGGTCCACCGCGGGGCCCAGCGGGTACGTCTTGTTCGACGGCCACGGCAGCCGCTGCCGCAGCTCCCGCATGACGTCATCCTGGTCGGCGCCGCGCACCATGTCGGTGTCGGTCCAGGACAGGTACCCGACGCCGACGCGCACGCCCAGGTGGCCGACCTCAGCGCGCAGACTGTGCGCGTACGCCTCCACGCCCGACTTGGACGCGCAGTACGCCGTCATCATCGGCGCCGGGGTCATCGCGGCGAGCGAGGCGATCTGCAGCAGGTAGCCGCGGCTCTCGGTGAGCACCGGCAGGAAGGCCCGGGCCGTCACCGCCGAACCGATCAGGTTCACCTCGATCACGCGCCGCCACGCCCGCGGGTCGGAGTCGGCGAACGGTCCGCCGGCCGCCACACCGGCGTTGGCGACCACGATGTCGACCTTCCCGAACCGCTCCTTGACCTCCTGCGCGACCCGGCTCATCGTCTCGTCGTCGGTGACGTCGGCGTACCAGTGGGCGCTCTCGCTGTGCAGCCGCCCGGAGACCTCCTTGAGCGCCTCCTCCTCAAGACCGACCAGCGCGACCTTCGCCCCGCGCGCGGACAGCTTGCGCGCCAGGAGTTCACCGACGCCGCGCGCCGCTCCCGTGACGACGGCGACCTGGCCTTCGAGGCTGACCTTGCTCATGCGCCCTCCTTGATCTGCGCGGGGGTGGAACGGGGCTCGTGCTCCTGCTCGGGGCCGGCCCCCGTGACGTACGCGGTGACGAGGTCCCGGATCCTGCCGGTCACCAGCTCGGGAGCCTCGATCGGGGTCATGTGGCCCATGCCGGGCAGCTCGGTGAGGCCGACGCAGTGCGGCAGCGCGGCGACCAGCGCGTGGGCGTGCACCGGGGGCGTGAGCCGGTCGGACGCGCCGTGCAGCACCGCGGTGGGCGCGTGCAACTCCCGTACGCCGTGGTCGAGATCGAGCGCCGCGAGTACGGCCGCCCACGCGTGGCGCACGCCCCGCGGACAGGCGTGCACGATCCGCGCGCACGCCTCCACCCGGTGCGGAGCCGAACCGGCGCCCATGGTGGCGTACTTGAGGATGCTCTTCGCGACCGGCGTGACCGGACCGAGAGGGGCGCGCGAACCGAGAACGCGCCCCGTGATCCAGGTGCGCACGCGCCCGGCGCGCAACGGCACCACGCGCGCCTTGGCGACCAGCCGCGAACTGCCCGTGCTGCACAGCAGGACGGCGCCGGCGTGTTCCCGGAAGCGGGGGCGCCCGGCCGCGGCCATGACCGTCATACCGCCCATGGAGTGGCCGACGATCAGCGCCTTCTCGCCGGGCGCGAGCGTCTCCGCGAGCACCGCTTCGAGATCGTCCGCCAGCGCATGGGTGGTGCAGGCGGGGCTCGCGGGGCTGCGCCCGTGCCCCCTCTGGTCGTAGGCGATCACCCGGTGGTCGGTCGCCAGGTCCCGGATCTGAGCCGCCCAGAACGCCGTCGAGCAGGTCCACCCGTGGGAGAGGACGACGGGGGGCGCGTCCTCGGGACCGTGCACCTCCACATGCAGCCGCGCGCCGTCGGCGGAGACGGCGGTGAGCGTGCGGGAAGGGGCGGGCGGCGCGTACGGGCCGGAGGTGACGGAGGCGGGGCGGGTGCGGGAGGCACGAGGGCTCATGCGGTCGCCCCGCTCCGCCCGCGGACCACCGAGGCCTCCGCCACCGGCTTCCGGACGACCTGGTACTCGGCCAGGTCCACCCGCCGGGTCGCGCGCCGGAACTCGGTCGTCGTACCGGGCCAGACGACGGTGTTGCGACCGCTCGCGTCCAGGTACCAGCTCGTGCAGCCGCCGGTGTTCCACACGGTGCGCTTCATGCGCTCCTGGACCTTGCGGCTCCAGTTCTCGACGGCGCTGGGCCGGGCGTCGAGGGCGGTACGGCCGCCGAGGACGTCGAGCTGGCGCAGATAGTCGACCATGTAGTTCAGCTGGGACTCGATCATGAGGATCATGGAGGAGTTCCCGAGTCCGGTGTTCGGGCCGATGATCGTCATCAGGTTCGGGAACCCGGCCGCCGAGGTGCCGCGCAGCGCCCGCATGCCGTCCTTCCAGGACTCCGCGAGGGTGATGCCCTCCGCGCCGACGACGCGCTCGGCGATGGGCATGTCCGTGACGTGGAAGCCCGTACCGAAGATGATCGCGTCGACCTCGGCCTCGGTGCCGTCGGCGGCGACGACGGTCGACCCGCGGATCTCGCTCAGTCCGCTGGCGACGACGTCCACATTCGGCTGGGCCAGCGCCGGGTAGTACTCGCTGGACAGCAGGATCCGCTTGCAGCCGATGCGGTAGTCGGGCGTGAGCTTGGCGCGCAGGGCCGGGTCCTTGATGGCGCGGGCCATGTTGCGCTTGGCGAGCTGCTCGACGAGTCCGAGTTCGTCGGGGTGCTTGGTGAACGCCTGGACCTGCAGCTCCCGGATGCCCCACAGCAGTCCGCGCCGCAGCTGGGTGGTGAAGGGCAGCGCCCGGTGCAGCCGCCGCTCGGCGCCGCTGATGGCGCGGTCCACGCGGGGCATCACCCAGGCCGGGGTGCGCTGGAAGAGGGTGAGCCGGCCGACCTGGCGCTGGATGGCGGGCACGATCTGGATGGCGGAGGCGCCGGTGCCGACCATGGCGACCCGCTTGCCGCGCAGGTCGTAGTCGTGGTCCCAGCGGGCGGAGTGGAACACCTGGCCCGGGAAGGAGTCGAGGCCCGGGATCCCGGGGACCTTCGGGTCGGACAGCGGCCCGGTGGCGGAGACCACGACGTCCGCGCAGAGCGTGCCCCGGGTGGTCTCGATGTTCCACCGCAGCTTGTCGTTGTCCCAGGTCATCAGCTTGACCTCGGAGTCGAAGCGGAGGTGCGGGCGCAGTCCGAAGAGGTCGGTGACGTGCTCCAGGTAGGCGCGGATGTGCCGCTGTCCGGAGAAGGTCCGCGGCCACTCCGGGTTGGGCGCGAAGGAGAAGGAGTAGAGGTGCGAGGGCACGTCACAGGCGCACCCGGGGTAACTGTTGTCCCGCCAGGTACCGCCGACGCTGTCGGCCCGCTCCAGGACGACGAAGTCGGTGATTCCCGCGCGGCGCAGCCGCACGGCGGCTCCCAGCCCGCCGAAACCGGACCCGATCACCGCCACCCGTACATGCTCGTGCTCGGCCATCCCGAAGCCTCCACGCATCTCCTAGGGACCATGCCAGTGATTACTGGCGCAATGGGACTGTAGAGCAGCGGCGTACCGAGCGGTAGGGGCGCGAGGAAGGAAGTTACCGGCGGTACACCATAGGCTGCGGGCGTGGCAGAGGACACAGAACACACGGGGGCCCGCCCGCGCGAGTACCGCATGGAGGAACTGGCCCGGCTGGCCGGCATCACCGTACGCACGCTGCGCTTCTACCGCGAGCGCAAGCTGCTCCCGCCGCCCCGCCGCGAGGGCCGCATAGCCTGGTACGACGACCACCACCTGGCCCGCCTGCGCACCATCGCGGCCCTGCTGGAGCGCGGCCACACCCTGAGCGGCATCGCCGAACTGGCCGAGGCCTTCGAGCACGGCCGCGACGTCGCCGACCTCCTCGGCGTCGGCACCCCCACCGAGGAGGAGCCGGTCCGCCTCACCCCCGAGGAACTCGCGGCCCGCTTCGAGGGCGAGGTCACCCCTGAGAACCTCGCCGCCGCCCTGGAACTGGGCTACCTCGGCACCGACGGCGACGAGATCGTCCACATCAGCCGGCGCCTGCTGGACGTCTCCTCCGCACTGGTCCGCGAGGGCATCCCGCTCGCCGAGGTCCTCACGGCCGCCACGCGCGTCCGCGAACACGCCGACGCCCTGGCCGAACTCTTCGCCGCCCTGATCCTGCGCCACGGCCCCGAGGAAGACCTCCACCGCCTGCGCCCACTGGCCCGCAGCGTCGTGGAGGCGGAACTCTCCCTGGCCCTGGACCGCCGGCTGAACAAAGGGGAGTGAAGGGGCGGGGCGGGGCCTCAGAGGTCGTAGACGACCGTCACCGGGGCGTGGTCCGACCAGCGCTCGGCGTGGGTGGTCGCGCGCTCCACGAACCCCTTGACCGCCCTGTCGGCGAGTCCGGGCGTGGCGACGTGGTAGTCGATGCGCCAACCGCTGTCGTTGTCGAAGGCCCGCCCGCGGTACGACCACCAGCTGTACGGCCCCTCGGCGTCCGGGTGCAGGGCGCGGACCACGTCGACGTAGCCGCCCTCCTCGGCGGCGAACACCCGGCCGAGCCAGTCGCGCTCCTCCGGCAGGAAGCCGGAGTTCTTGGTGTTGCCGCGCCAGTTCTTGAGGTCGGCCTGCTGGTGGGCGATGTTCCAGTCGCCGCAGACGAGGACCTCGCGCCCGTCGGCGGCGGCCCGCTCGCGCAGCTCCTTCAGGTAGGCGAGGAACTCGCCCATGAAGCGGATCTTCTCGTCCTGCCGCTCGGTGCCGACCTCGCCGGAGGGCAGATAGAGGGAGGCGACGGTGACGCCGGGCAGCTCGGCCTCGACGTAGCGCCCGCTGCCGTCGAACTCGGCGGAGCCGAAGCCGACCCGGACGCGGTCGGGTTCGCGCCGGACGTAGAGGGAGACGCCCGCGCGGCCCTTGGCGGCGGCCGGGGCGTGTACGACGTGCCAGCCGTCGGGCTGCCGGACCTCCTCGGGCAGCTGGTGCGGCTCGGCGCGCACCTCCTGGAGGCAGACGACGTCCGCGTCGGTCCCGGCGAGCCACTCCACGAATCCCTTCTTCGCGGCGGCCCGCAACCCGTTCACGTTCACCGAGGTCACAGTCAGCACCAGGGCACGATACCGGCACACTGGTCGGGGTCCGCAAAACCCGGGAGCTCCCAACGTATGCATAGAAGTACGATACCCGGCATGAATATACGCCGTGTTCGCTTCGATCACCCCGACGCCGTGAAGCTCAACGACGAGGTCCAGGCCGAATACCACCTGCGCTACGGCGACGGAGGCGACGCCACGGCCCTGGACGCCGCCGACTTCGATCCGCCCCGGGGCGTGTACCTGATCGCGTACGACGAGCGCGACCGCCCGGTGGCCACCGGCGGCTGGCGCAGCCAGGACAGCAACGGCGAGGGCAACGAGGACGGCGACGCCGAACTCAAGCGCATGTACGTCATCGAGGAGATGCGCGGCCGGGGCCTGGCGCGCCGCATGCTGGCGGCCCTGGAGGAGGACGCCCGCATGGCCGGCCGCATCCGCATGGTCCTGGAGACGGGCACCAAGCAGCCTGAGGCCATCGCCCTGTACACCTCCAGCGGCTACGCACCGTGCGTGAAGTTCGGCTACTACCGCGACTACGAGGACAGCCGCTGCTACGCCAAGCGGCTGTGACCTCCCCCACGAAGCCACCGCCCCGGCTGCACAGAGCGCGGCCGGGGCGGATGGGACGGGAGCGCGATGTGGCCCCTCTCACGCAAACGACGAAGATCCCGACCGATCGTGATGATCGGCGGGATCTTCGTTCACCATTCCCGAGCTGACTCGGGAACAGTCGTGCGTGGACCTGAGGGGATTTGAACCCCTGGCCCCCTCGATGCGAACGAGGTGCGCTACCGGACTGCGCCACAGGCCCTTGCAACGAGTGAAACTCTAGCATCCCGATCAGGGTGCTTGGAAATCCGTTCCCTGACTGGTCAGGGCGGCGGGGTCACTCGTTGGCCGCGCGCGGACGGTCGCCGTCCTCGTACTGGTCGAAGAGGGGCGTGCGTCCGCGTTCGCGCGCCCGGCGCGCCGAGGCCGCGCGGCGCGCGTCGCTGCGGCCGTCCGCGGGCTTGTCCCCGGCCGCCGGCTCCGGCTCGTCCGCCGCGCCCTGAGGCGCATGGCCCGCCTCGTGCTCCGGCACGACCGCGCTGGACCGCGCCGAACTCCACGTGTCGGGTGCCCCCAGGTCCACGTCGGAGGTGGCGCGCGGAGCGACGGGCGCGGTCACGTACGTCGGCAGCGGCACCGGCACCGGGTCCCAGCTGTCGCCGTGCCCGGGCCGCCGCTGCCGCTCCCGCTGCTGGTCGACCCACTCCGCGTGGTCGGTCTGCTCGACCAGTGCGCGCCGGTCCGCGGCGAGCGCGGAGAGGCCGGTGTCGGTCTCGGCGTCCTGGCTCTCGTCCGACTCGTCGGCACCGGGTCCCTCGTCGACGGGCGCCCGGCGGCGCGGCTGGCGCTCGCGCAGGCGCTGGGCGGCGGCCTCGGCGCTCTTGCGGTCCATCTGGTAGGCGAAGCGGCGGCGCTCCTGCGCACGCAGGTAGGCGATGTACGTGCTGAGCAGTGCGGCCGGCGCTGCCGGTGCCCACAGGAAGGCGAGCCCGCCGACGGCGGCGATGATCGCGCCGAGTGTGAAGGCGAGGAAGAGCATCACGGTGGTGCGCCGACGGCGCGCGAGCACCTTCGAGCGCCGGGCGCGCGCTGCGGCGGCCTGCGCCGAGGGCGCCGGCCGCGCGCTCGGTTCACGCTGCTGCGCGGGCGTACTCCCGGATGCGTGCCCGGACACGGAGGCGGACTTGGGCGCCGGCGCGGCGTCCTGGTCACGCGCCGGCTCCGCGCTGCCGGGCGTCTCGGGCTCCGCTTCCGCGATGACCTGACGGCGGGTCGGAGGCATGGCGAAGGCCCGGACGTCCACCGAGTCGGTGACGGCGTCCGGGTCGCCGGCGTCCGGCTCCCCCTCCTGGGCGGAGCGCGCCCGCAGGTCCCTGGCGTACCGGCGCTCCATGCCCGCCCGTCCGGAAAGCAGCCGGATGGCGGTGCTGAAGCGTTCCGTCGGACGGGCCTCGTTCAGCTCGTCCTGCCTACGGAGCCACATCGGCACCAAGTAGGCGGCCCAGGCCCCGACAATGACTGCGTAGATGAGGCCGCTGCTGCTCACGCCTCACACGGTAGAGGGGTTTGCGTGAGGCCATCCGCCAATTGGCCCGGTGTGTCGCACGATCTGGCTGATATTTCCAGCATTTTTTGCGACCGATGCGATCAGAGGATCGCCCACAGTAGCGAATTCAGTGCCCTGAGACGGTCAGCAGCCGATCAATTTCGAACACGTATTCAATTTACGGGCGCTCGACGGGATTCCCCGGCGCGTTCCGCGGATTCCGCGCCGTACCCGGTGCTCCCGACGCGTCCGTCGCGTCCTCGTGGCCGGCGGGCCGCTCGGTGCGCCGGGCGCTCTGAGAGCGTGCCCGCCGCCACCGCGCCAGCAACCCGTCGGGCGCCTCTTCCGCGGTGAGCGCGTAGACGAGATGGTCGCGCCAGGCGCCGTCGATGTGCAGATAACGCGGCCGGAGCCCCTCCTCGCGGAATCCGAGTTTCTCCACGACCCTCCGGCTCGGCCGGTTCTCGGGGCGAATGCAGACCTCGATGCGGTGCAGGCCGACGGTGCGGAAACAGTGGTCCACGACGAGCGCGACGGCGGTCGGCATGACCCCGCGCCCGGCCACGGCCTCGTCCACCCAGTAGCCGACATGACCCGAGCACATCGATCCCCAGGTGATCCCGGCGACCGTCAACTGCCCGACGAGCCGCCCCTGGTACTCGATGACGAACGGCAGCATCCGGCCGGCGTTGGCCTCGGAACGCAGATGCCGGACCATCTGCCGGTAGGTCGGCCGGTGCGTGATCGGCCCGCTCGGCGTGGGCGGCGGAATGGTCGCCTCCCAGGGGCGCAGCCAGTCGCGGTTGCGCCGGTTCACCTCGCGCCAGGCCCGTTGGTCGCGCAGCTTTATCGGCCGGAGAACGACATCGCCGTCCGCCAGCACGACGGGCCAGGAAGGGCTGTTCAGCTCGCACCCCCTGGGGGTGCCTCCCAGGCCTTCGGGGCACTGGGGGAGGGTCTGGGGTGGTCACCGCCGCGGATCTGGTCGACGGCGTGGATCAGCAGGGGCTCCAGGACGGCGAGGCCGTCCCGCACGCCGCCGGCCGACCCGGGCAGGTTGACGATCAGCGTCCCCTTGGCCACTCCCGCCAGGCCCCGGGACAGTGCGGCGGTCGGCACCTTCTCCCGCCCGTACGCGCGGACGGCCTCCGCGATGCCCGGCACCTCGTAGTCGATCACCGCGCGGGTCGCCTCGGGGGTGCGGTCGGTGGGCGAGATGCCGGTGCCGCCGGTGGTGACGACGACGTCGTACGCCGCCTCCACCGCCGCGCGCAGCACCGCCTCCACCGGATCCCCGTCCGGGACCACCCGCGGCCCGTCCACGGCGAACCCGAAGCCCTCCAGGGCCTTCACGATCAGCGGGCCGCCCTTGTCCTCGTAGACGCCGGCGGCGGCCCGGTTGGAAGCGGTGACGACCAGCGCGGCGTACGGCGCCGGCAGAGCGCCTCCGATGGTGTCGTCGAATGTCATGCCCGGCTCCAGTCGCCCGACTTGCCGCCCGTCTTCTCCTCCACCCGCACGTCCGTGATGACCGCCCCCTTGTCGACCGCCTTGACCATGTCGATCACGGTGAGCGCGGCGACCGTCACCGCGGTGAGGGCCTCCATCTCGACGCCCGTTCGGTCCGTCGTCTTCACGGTGGCCCGGATCTCCACGGCGTCGTCCGCGACCGACAGATCCAGTTTCACACCCGACACCGACAACGGGTGACAGAGCGGGATCAGATCCGGAGTGCGCTTGGCGCCCATGATCCCGGCGATACGCGCCGTGGCCAGGGCGTCACCCTTGGGCACCCCTTCACCGCGCAGCAGCTCGACCACGCGCGGTGACACCAGGACACGGCCGCTGGCGCGGGCGGTGCGCGCGGTCACGTCCTTACCGGATACGTCGACCATGCGGGCCGCGCCCGCCTCGTCGATGTGCGTCAGCCGTTCCTGACTACTCATGATGTGTGGCGCTCCCGGTCCGGGCCCGGCGCGGTGCGGAGCGCGGGCCTGCTGTGCGCGACACGGTACCGCCAACCAGCGGCGCTCAGCCGAGCAGGACCACTTCCACCTCGCTGCCGGGCTCGACGGACTCCACGTCCTCGGGGACGACGATCAGCGCGTCGGCCTGCGCCAGCGCCGCGATCAGATGGGAACCGGCCCCGCCCACGGGAGTCACCTCCCCCTCGGTGTACGCCCCGCGCAGGAACTGGCGGCGCCCCTTGGGCGAGCGGAGCGCCGCGTCCGCCTTCAGAGCGGCCCGCGCGCGGGGCCGGTGGAGTTCCGTGAGGCCCATCAGGGCGCGGATCGCGGGGCGGACGAACAGCTCGAAGGAGACGTACGACGACACGGGGTTGCCCGGCAGGGCGAGCAGCGGCGTGTGGTCGGGGCCGATGGCACCGAAGCCCTGGGGCTTGCCGGGCTGCATGGCGAGCTTGCGGAACTCGACACCGCTGCCCGCCTCGTCCTCGTCGCCGATGTACGACAGCGCCTCCTTGACGACGTCGTACGCCCCCACGCTCACCCCGCCCGTGGTCACCAGCAGGTCCGCGCGGATCAGCTGGTCCTCGATGGTGGAGCGGAGGGTCTCGGCGTCGTCGGCGACGGCGCCCACCCGGTAGGCGATGGCGCCCGCGTCCCGCGCGGCGGCGGTCAGGGCGAAGCTGTTGGAGTCGTAGATCTGGCCGGCGGCCAGATCCTCGCCGGGCTGGACGAGCTCGCTGCCGGTGGACAGGACGACCACGCGCGGGCGCGGGCGCACGCGCACCGTGCCGCGGCCGATCGCGGCGAGCAGCGCGATCTGCGGCGGGCCGAGGATCGTCCCGGCCTCCAGGGCCCGGTCGCCGGCCCGTACGTCACTGCCCTTGGCGCGCACGTGCGCGCGTGCCTCGGCGGGGCGGTACACGTGCACGTGACCCTCGGCGCCCTCGGGGGCCAGGCTGCGCGCCCGCATGCCGCTCACCGGTCCCTCGCCGAGCCCGCCGTCGGTCCACTCGACGGGGACGACGGTCTCGGCTCCGGGCGGCAGCGGCGCGCCGGTCATGATGCGCGCGGCCTGGCCGGGGCCGACCCGGACCGGATCCGCGGCGCCCGCCGCGACGTCCCCGACGACCTCCAGGGCCGCCGGGAACTCCTCGCTGGCGCCCGCCACGTCCGCGACCCGCACCGCGTACCCGTCCATGGAGCTGTTGTCGAACGGCGGCAGGGACACCGGCACCATGACGTCCTCGACCAGGACGCAGCCCTGGGCGTCGAGCAGTTGCAGCTCGATGGGTTCGAGGGGGCGGACGGTCGAGAGGATGTCCTCCAGGTGCTCGTCCACCGACCACAGGTCGTCCGGGCCGGCGGGGCGGGTCACGGCGCTGCTCAAGACTGCTGCATCTCCTCGGCTACGTAACTGCGGAGCCAGGCCCGGAAGTCCGGGCCCAGGTCTTCACGTTCGCACGCGAGTCTGACAATGGCACGCAGATAGTCGCCACGGTCGCCGGTGTCATAGCGGCGGCCCTTGAAGACGACGCCATGCACGGGGCCGCCGACCTTCTCGTCCTGCGCGAGCTGCTGGAGGGCGTCGGTGAGCTGGATCTCGCCGCCGCGGCCCGGCTCGGTCGTGCGCAGTATGCCGAAGATGTGCGGGTCGAGGACGTAGCGGCCGATGATCGCGTAGCTCGACGGGGCGTCCGCCGGGTCCGGCTTCTCGACCAGTCCGGTCACCTTCACGACGTCGCCCTCGGCGGTGGCCTCGACGGCCGCGCAGCCGTAGAGGTGGATCTGTTCCGGCGCGACCTCCATGAGGGCGATCACGCTGCCGCCGTGCCGCTCCTGGATCTCGATCATGCGCTGCAGCAGCGGGTCCCGCGGGTCGATCAGGTCGTCACCGAGGAGGACGGCGAAGGGCTCGTGGCCGACGTGCGGAGCGGCGCACAGCACGGCGTGACCGAGCCCCCTGGGGTCGCCCTGGCGCACGTAGTGCATGGTGGCCAGGTCGCTGGACTCCTGCACCTTCGAGAGCCGTTCGGCGTCGCCCTTCTTCTCGAGCGCCGATTCCAGCTCGTAGTTGCGGTCGAAGTGGTCCTCAAGGGGGCGCTTGTTACGCCCGGTGATCATGAGGACGTCGTCGAGCCCCGCCGACACGGCCTCCTCGACCACATACTGGATCGCCGGCTTGTCGACAACCGGCAGCATCTCCTTGGGAGTGGCTTTGGTGGCCGGCAGGAACCGGGTGCCGAGGCCGGCTGCGGGAATGACAGCCTTGCTGATCCTGGGGTGGGACTGAGTCATGCCCGCAACCATATCCGGTGCCTTTGTGGGGAATCTGTGGCTCCGGTTGCTTGACCCTCATATGACCTGCATTAAGAAGGGTGCGCGAACGACCAGTGGTACACGTCGGACCTACGGGCGAGCCTGACAAGCGCACGTTGCGGCGAGAGATCCTCACGGTGAGGAACAGGTTGACGGCGGATGACGTCGGCGATGCGGGGCGCGCGCTGGCGGAGCGCGCCCTGGAGCTGCCCGAGATGGCGCACGGGCGCACGGTGGCGGCGTACGTCTCCGTCGGGAGCGAGCCCGGCACGCTGGCGCTGCTGGACGCGCTGCGCGCGCGGGGCGTGCGCGTGCTGCTCCCCGCGCTCCTGCCCGACAACGACCTGGACTGGGGCGAGTACGCCGGCCCGGACTCCCTCGCGCGGGTTCAACACGGCGGGAAAATGGCGCTTTTCGAACCCTCCGGCGCGCGCCTCGGCCCGGACGCCGTGACGGCCGCGGACGTCGTCCTGCTGCCCGGGCTCGCGGTGGACGCGCGCGGGATGCGCCTGGGGCGCGGCGGAGGGTCGTACGACCGCGTGCTGGCCCGTCTGGAGCGCGCGGGCGCACACCCCCGGCTCGTGGTGCTGCTCTACGACACGGAGGTCGTCGCGCGCGTCCCGGCGGAGGCGCACGACAAGCCGGTGCACGCGGTGGTGACGCCGTCGGGAGTGCGCCGCTTCGCCGGCCCCTGACCGGGCACCCGCCTCTCTTGACGCGAAACGGCCCTCCACGCGCGCGTGGAGGGCCGTTTCGCGTCATGTCAGGGGGCGATCACGGCTTGAGGACGAGTGTGTCGCTCGTGCTCTTGTCGACCGCCTTGCCCGAGAACGACCAGGGCAGCAGCTCGCCCTTGACCCACTTGCCGGTCTGGTCCGTGTAGTGCGCGCTGAAGGCGTGCCCGGAGGCACCGGTCAGGTTGATCCACTTGGACTTGTCCAGGTCGGCGAGGTTGACGACCATCCGCATGGACGGCACCCAGACCACGTTGTAGCCGCCGGCGGCGTTCCAGCCGGTCGCGTTCACCGTGGCCTCGCCGCCGCTGAGCTTCCAGGGGCCGCGGTTCAGGAGGTACTGCACGACCTTGGGGCCCTCGGTGCCGAGCGTCTGGTTCTTCAGGAACAGGCGGTGCAGCCGGCCCCAGCTCCAGGTGTCGATGTCCTTGCCGAGCTTGGCGGTCAGCTCCCAGCGGGCGTCGATCATGGCGCGGGCGAAGAGCTGGTCGCGGTTCTCGGCGCCGGGACGGGTGCCCGACTTCGGCGTCTTCCACCAGTCGCTGTCGGGCTTCTCCATCAGGGTGCGCACGACCTCGAACCAGCGGTCGCCGCCGTCCGGCTGCGCCTGGCCGGCGTCGCGCTGACCGCACTCGCGCACCTTGGTCTCGTCGTCCACCGGGCCGGTGCTGTCGATCTTGTCGACCCACAGGCACTGCCCCTTGACGCGCAGCTCCTTGGGGAGCTTGTTGCCGAAGGCGAGCTTGAGGATGTTGCGCCAGACGGCGTTGAAGTACGCGGCCGCCGCGGAGTCGGCGTCCTGGGTGTAGTCCCAGCCCTCCAGCAGCTCCTGCGCCTGGCGGACGTCCGGGTCGTCAAGGTTGATCTTCAGCAGCCTGGGCACCAGGAGCTTGGCGATCTCGCTGCTGTTGTCCAGCTGCATCTGCCGCATGTCGTCGGTGGAGACCTTGCCGCCGTCCTTGATCTTGGACTCGATCAGGTCGGTGATGCGCTGGCTGCGGGTGCCGTAGCCCCAGTCGGCGGTGAGCGTGTACGGGTACTTGTCCTGGTCGACCACGGCCTGGTTGGCGGTGACGACGTAGCCGCGCTTGGGGTCGTACTCGTAGGGCAGCTCGTCCTGCTTGATGAAGCCCGTCCAGCGGTACTTCGAGTCCCAGCCCGGCACCGGGATGGTGCCGGCGTCCTTGGCGGAGCGCGTGGGGATCCGGCCGGGCAGCGTGTAGCCGATGTGGTTGTCCGTGCTGGCGTAGACCAGGTTCTGCGAGGGCACGTCGAACAGAGCCGCGGCGTCCCGGAAGTCGCTCCAGTCGGCCGCCCTGTCGAGGGCGAACACGGCGTCCATGGAGGTGCCCGGGTCGAGCGCGGTCCACCTCAGGGCGATGCCGTAGCCGTCGCCCCGGTCGGGGGCGGCGGTGGTCACGGTCGCCTTCCTGCCGACCTGGACCAGTTCGTCGTCGCGGTCGGACAGCAGCGGCATGCCGTCCTGGGTCTGGCGGACGACGATCGTCTTGGCCTTGCCGCCGGCGACCTTGATGGTCTCCTCGCGGGTCTTGAAGGGCCGGACCTTGCCGTCGTACAGGTAGCCGTGCGCGCTGACCTTCTCCAGGTAGAGGTCGGTGACGTCGACGCCGGAGTTGGTCATGCCCCAGGCGATCTTGCCGTTGTGGCCGATGATCACACCAGGCATGCCGGCGAACGTGTAACCCGTGACGTCGTACTGGCACTTGCCGGAGACGCTGCGGCAGTGCAGGCCCATCTGGTACCAGACGGACGGCAGCGACGGCGACAGGTGCGGGTCGTTGGCGAGCAGGGGCTTGCCCGAGATGGTGTACTTCCCGGCGACCACCCAGGAGTTGGAGCCGATGCCCTGGCCGTTCACACCGACGGCGGTGGGAAGGTCGTCCAGGACGCTGTAGAGGCCGCCCAGCTGACTCGTGAGGGCCGAACCCGCCCCGGTCGAGGTCGAGGAGCCGGTCGTGCCCGTCGTGCCCTGAGAGGAGCTTGTGGCGCCGCCCTGCCGGAAGGCCTTCGTCAGCTCGTCGTACTGGCCCTCCTGGACGATCGGCTTGTTGCGGCCGTAGGGATACGCCGGGTACAGGTCCTGGATCTGCTGCGGGCCCAGGCGGCTGGTCATCAGGGCGCGGTCGATCTCGTCCTGCATGTTGCCGCGCAGGTCCCAGGCCATCGCCTTCAGCCACGCGACGGAGTCGACCGGGGTCCACTTCTCCGGCTTGTAGTCGTTGACGAAGCCCAGCGCCGCGTACTCCAGGGAGATGTCCTTGCCTTCCTTGCCCTGGAGGTAGGCGTTGACTCCCTTGGCGTAGGCCTGGAGGTACTTCTTCGTGGCGGGCGACAGCTTGCTGTCGTACTCCTGCCGGGCGATCCGGTCCCAGCCCAGGGTGCGCAGGAACTCGTCGTTCTTGACCTGGCCCTTGCCGAACATCTCCGACAGGCGCCCGGAGGTCATGTGCCGGCGCACGTCCATCTCGTAGAACCGGTCCTGCGCCTGCACGAAGCCCTGCGCCATGAACAGGTCCTCGTCCGAGGAGGCGTAGATCTGCGGGATGCCGTAGCCGTCCCGCTTGACGTCGACCGGTCCGGACAGGCCGTCGAGCTTGATCGAACCGGTGGTCTGCGGGAAGGAGGCGCGCACGGTGCTGATCGACCAGTACGCCCCGTAGGCGATGCCTCCGATGATGGCCAGAACCAGTACAAGCACGACCAGTCGGGCTTTGCGCCCCTTCTTCCTGCCGGACTTGGCGGGCATGGCACTCGCACCCGTGGTGGCGGTGTCACCCGTTGTGGCGGTGGTGTTGGGGGGCATCGCTGTCCTTGCTGTCCTAACGCGAGCGGCAGGTCGGGCTGTGACTTTGAATGAGCGCTGGAGCAACCATAGGCGCAGGGTCTTGTCCCGCTTGACGCGGAGTCGGGAACCAGCGCGCACGAGCGTTCGATCTTGCCTCGCCGAACGTCAAGAAAGCGTCAAGAGTTAGGTAAGGTAACGAAGTAACCGGAGGCTCCGGAGATCTCATGAGGAGGAACGCCCGCTGACTGTTCACCACCTCAACCAGCTCCTGCTCGTCTGCTCCGTCGTCCTGCTCGTCGCCGTCGCGGCCGTCCGGATCTCCTCGCGCAGCGGGCTCCCCAGCCTGCTCGTCTACCTGGGAATCGGCGTCCTGATGGGCCAGGACGGTATCGGTGACATCCACTTCAACAGCGCCGAAGTGACCCAGGTCATGGGGTACGCGGCCCTGGTCGTGATCCTCGCCGAGGGCGGCCTGGGCACGAAGTGGAAGGAGATCCGGCCGGTCCTGTCGTCCGCCTGCGTGCTGGCCACGGCAGGGGTCGCGATCAGCGTCGGAATCACCGCGGCGGGCGCGCACTATCTGGTCGGGCTGGAATGGCGGCAGGCGCTCATCATCGGAGCGGTGGTGTCCTCGACGGACGCGGCGGCGGTCTTCTCGGTGCTGAGGAAAATTCCGCTCCCCGCGCGCGTGACGGGCACGCTGGAGGCGGAGTCCGGCTTCAACGACGCCCCGGTGGTCATCCTGGTCGTCGCCTTCTCCACGGCCGGCCCGGTCGAGCACTGGTACCTGCTGCTGGGCGAGATAGCCCTGGAGCTGGCCATCGGCGCGGCCCTGGGGCTCGCGGTGGGCTGGTTCGGCTCCTGGGGACTCAAGCACGTGGCCCTGCCCGCCTCCGGCCTCTACCCGATCGCCGTGCTGGCCATCGCCGTCACCGCGTACGCCGCCGGCGCCCTGGCGCACGGCAGCGGCTTCCTGGCCGTCTACCTGGCCTCGGTGGTCCTCGGCAACGCCCGGCTTCCCCACTGGCCCGCCACCCGCGGCTTCGCCGAGGGGCTCGGCTGGATCGCGCAGATCGGCATGTTCGTCGTCCTCGGCCTGCTGGTCACCCCGCACGAGCTGGGCGACGACATCTGGCCCGCCCTGATCATCGGGCTGGTGCTGACCATGGTGGCCCGGCCGCTCAGCGTGGTGGTGAGCCTGGCGCCGTTCCGGGTGCCGTGGCAGGAGCAGACCCTGATGTCGTGGGCGGGGCTGCGCGGCGCCGTGCCCATCATCCTCGCGACGATCCCCATGGTGAACGGCGTCGACGCCAGCCGCCGCATCTTCAACATCGTCTTCGTCCTGGTCGTCGTCTACACCCTCGTCCAGGGGCCGACCCTGCCCTGGCTGGCCCGCACACTGCGCCTGGGCGAGCAGGGCGAGGCCTCCGACCTCGGCATCGAGTCGGCACCCCTGGAGCGGCTGCGCGGGCACCTGCTGTCCGTCTCGATCCCCGAGGGCTCACGGATGCACGGCGTGGAGGTCAGCGAGCTGCGGCTGCCGGCCGGTGCGGCCGTCACCCTGGTCGTCCGCGAAGAAGAATCGTTCGTGCCGCTGCCCACGACAGTGCTGCGGCGAGGCGACGAGCTGCTGGTCGTCGCCACCGATCCGGTCCGCGACGCGACGGAGCGCCGCCTGCGCGCGGTCGCCCACGGCGGCAAGCTGGCGGGCTGGCTGGGCACGGACGGGGCCGGCGCCGGGTGGTGAGCGCCGCCGCGCGGGCACATGGCCCGCGGTGCGCGCGAGCGGGGAGCGCGTGCGTTTCGAGGGTGTTTCGAACGATTCACACCCGCGCCAATCGCAGGTGAACGGCCCTGACGGTGCTCGGTTTCACAGGTGCACAAGACCTTGATCCCTGTAGTATTAAGGCACCTGATCGAACCAACTCTGTCTGATGCAGAGCTGGCGCGACCGTATGGCGGCCGGAGCGCCCTCCGTAGTGGCACCGGTATCTACCGCAGTTCTGCGCAAGAGGACAGCTCTCGGCGCCCCCGCACGGGCGCGCTACCAGGCGGAAGAAAGGCACGGGCCGTGGCGTCCACGGTCACCGACCCGGCGGAGAACCCGCCGGCGTCGTCCCGCCCTGGATACGGACAGCTGCTGCGCACCCGCGGCGCCTGGACGTTCCTGCTCCCCGGCTTCGCGGCACGCCAGCCGTTCGCGATGCTCACCATCTCCATCGTGCTGCTCGTCCAGCACACCACCGGCTCGTACGGCGCCGCGGGCGCCGCCGCGGCCGCCACCGGCGTCTCCATGGCGCTGTTCGCGCCGTACAGCGGCCGCCTCGCCGACCGCTACGGCCAGCGCGCCGTGCTGGTCCCCGGCGTGCTCGTGCACGCGCTCTCCGGCTTGTCCCTGACGGCGCTCGCGCTGGCGCACGCTCCCCTGTGGGCGCTGTTCCTGGCGGCCGTCCCGACCGGCGCCTCGGTGCCCCAGGTCGGCCCGATGGTGCGGGCGCGCTGGGGCGTGAAGCTCCAGGGCTCGCCCCTGATGACCACCGCGGCCGCGTTCGAGTCGGTCACGGACGAGCTGACCTTCGTCTTCGGCCCCCTGCTGGCGACCGCGCTGTGCACCACCGTGACACCGGCCGCCGGCCTGGTCACGGAGGCCGCGCTGACCCTCGTCGGCGGTCTGCTGTTCGCCGCGCAGAAGAGCACGCAGCCGCCGGTGACCGGCGACGACGGGCACGCGCGCGTGCAGCACGCCTCGGCCCTGCGCGTCCCGGGCGTGCGCGTACTGGCCGTGACGTTCCTGGGCATCGGCTCGGTCTTCGGCGGCATGCAGGTGTCGCTCGCGGCCTTCACCGAGTCGATCGGCGAGCCCGGCCTGAACGGCGTCCTGTACGGGATCTTCGCCGCCGGGAACATGCTGTCCGGCATCGCCTGCGGCGCCATCGCCTGGAAGGTGGCTCCCCAGAGGCGTCTGGTCATCGGCTACGCGGCGCTCGCACTGGCGGCGTCCGCCCTGTGGACGGCGCACTCCGTGCTGCTGCTCGCCGCGCTCGGCCTGCTGGTCGGCATGTGCATCGCGCCGGCGCTGATCACGGGCTACACGCTGGTCGAGGCCCTGGTCCCGGCCGGCGCGCGCACCGAGGCCTTCACCTGGCTGACCGGCGCCGTCGCGCTCGGCCAGGCCGCCGCCGTCACGGTCTCGGGCCAGCTGGAGGACCGGCTGTGGGACGGCGCCGGGTTCCTCGTGCCCATGGCGGGCACCGTGCTCGCGCTGGCGACCCTGGCGGCCCGGCGATCCCGGCTGGTCCCGCCGCAGCGGAACCGTACCGTCGCACGTGGCGTCGGTCACCGCGTCCCGGTCACGGTGGACTGATCCCCGGGAATACGTCACTATGGACCGTCGTTAGCACTCATTGAGTGAGAGTGCCAGGAGGAAGACAGTGCCGACCTACCAGTACCAGTGCACCGAGTGCGGCGAGGGCCTTGAGGCGGTGCAGAAGTTCACCGACGACGCCTTGACCGAGTGCCCCAACTGCCGTGGCCGCCTGAAGAAGGTGTTCTCTGCGGTCGGCATCGTTTTCAAGGGCTCCGGGTTCTACCGCAACGACTCCCGCGGCTCCACGTCGAGCAGCACCCCGGCGTCGAAGCCGGCCGGCTCCTCGTCCGACACGAAGGCGTCCTCGTCGACCTCTTCGTCCTCGTCGACGTCGGCGTCTTCGTCGTCTTCGTCGAGCTCCACCAACAGCTCCGCCGCCTGAGACCTCTCACCGACCCTGCCGTCGCTCGACGGCAGGGTCTTCGGCGTTCCCGGGCTCCGGCTCCCCCGTGGTTTCACGGCCCGCTAGTGTGCTGGTCATGGCGAACGCAGAGATCGGCGTAATCGGCGGTTCGGGTTTCTACTCCTTCCTCGATGACGTGACCGAGGTCCAGGTGGACACCCCCTACGGGGCGCCCAGCGACTCCCTCTTCCTCGGCGAGCTCGCCGGCCGGAGGGTCGCCTTCCTGCCCCGGCACGGCCGTGGCCACCACCTGCCGCCGCACCGCATCAACTACCGCGCCAACCTGTGGGCCCTGCGCTCGGTCGGAGTCCGGCAGGTTCTCGGTCCGTGCGCGGTGGGCGGGCTGCGTCCCGAATACGGCCCGGGCACCCTGCTCGTCCCGGACCAGCTGGTGGACCGTACGAAGTCCCGGGCGCAGACGTACTTCGACGGGCTGCCGCTGCCCGACGGCACCGTGCCGAACGTCGTGCACGTGTCCCTGGCCGACCCCTACTGCCCCACGGGTCGGGCCGCCGCACTGAAGGCGGCCCGTGGAAAAGACTGGGAACCGGTGGACGGCGGCACGCTGGTCGTGGTGGAGGGCCCGCGCTTCTCGACGCGCGCCGAATCGTTGTGGCACCAGGCGCAGGGCTGGTCGGTGGTGGGCATGACGGGCCATCCCGAGGCGGCGCTCGCCCGGGAGCTGGAGCTGTGCTACACGTCGCTGACCCTGGTCACCGACCTCGACGCGGGTGCCGAGACCGGGGAGGGCGTCTCGCACGAAGAGGTGCTGCGGGTGTTCGCGGCCAACGTGGACCGGATGCGCGGGGTGCTGTTCGACGCGGTGGCGGCGCTGCCGGAGACCGCAGCGCGGGACTGCCTGTGCGTGAACGCGCTCGGCGGGATGGATCCGGGGTTCACGCTGCCGTAGCGGGGGCGGGCTGAGCGGAACTCCCCGTTCGGGTGGGCGAGTTATCCACAATCCGTCCGTGATCCACCGGCTTCGGCGGGATCCGGCGCGATGCCCCATCGTGGCATCGCAAGCCGAATTCCTCGTCGCAGGCGGTGATACCCATGCCTTCGTCCTCGTCGACCCCGACTCCGCCCCCGCTCTCCCCTCCGACCCGCCCTCCCGCTCGCTCCCCCTTCCCGCCTCCTCCCTTCCGGCTGCCGCGCCCGCTGGGCACGGACGCCCCGCCGACCTGCGAGGTGCCACCGTTCGATCCGGTGCGGGTGCGCGGCGGGCGGTATCAGCTGCAGCGGCTGGTACGGCATCGCAGGCGGGCCGTCGCGGCCGGCCTCGCGGTGACCGCGGCGGCGCTCGTGGCCGCCGGCCCCGGAACCAGGACGGAACCGCACGGCGCGGAGCGGACCGGCGGGCACCGGGTCGCGGAACCGGTGCGCCGGCACGCGACGGTGGACCTGGTGACGGCGCCGGTGCGGATCGCCGACGCCGCCACGGTGCTCCTGCTCCGGCCAGGTGACCGCGTGGACGTGATCGCCGCGGAGGACGCGCCTGCCGGGGGCGGCGCCCGGGTGCTCGCGCGCGGTGTGCGGGTGACGAAGGTACCGGAGCCGCCTGACGGCGCGACCGGGAGCGGGGCGCTGGTCGTGCTGTCGGTGCCGAGGGCCGCGGCGGCACGGCTGGTCGGCGCGAGCACCACCGCACGCCTGGCGGTGACGCTGTGCTGAACCAACGCGTACGCGCTGTCGGCGGCTCACTGTCAAGCACCGCGATCGAGCTACGGAACTGGACACGGCGGCGTCGCCGTGCCGTAGGTTGCGGAGCGTTTCGTTCCACAGCCTGTGCACGCGAGGAGAGTCCCCTAGGTGAGCGCGAAGAAGGATCCGAGCGTCTGGCAAGGCTTCAAGGCCTTCCTGATGCGCGGCAACGTCGTCGATCTTGCAGTCGCGGTGGTCATCGGCGCGGCCTTCACGAACATCGTCAACGCGGTGGTGAAGGGGATCATCAACCCGCTGGTCGGAGCGATCGGCACGCAGAACCTCGACAACTACAGCTCCTGTCTGAAGGACCCGTGCCAGGTGGGCGCGGACGGCACCGTCAAGAGCGGGGTGCCGATCATGTGGGGCTCCGTCCTGGGAGCCACGCTCACCTTCGTGATCACGGCGGCGGTGGTGTACTTCCTGATGGTCCTGCCGATGTCGAAGTACCTGGCCCGGCAGCAGGCCCGGAAGGCGGCGCGGGAGGGCACGAAGGAGGTCATCGAGGTGACCGAGCTGGAGGTGCTCAAGGAGATCCGCGACGCGCTGGTCGCACAGCGGGGATCCGGGCACGACGAGCGCTAGCGGCGCTCCCGCGGACGGCTCAGAGGTGGTGGGGCGGCTTCTCGTCGAGGAAGCGCTTCAGGTCGGCGGCGCTGTCGCCGTCCGAGCGCTCGCCCCACCCGCGGTCGGTGTCGTCCGAGGACTGCTGGTCCAGCGGGTCGTCGAAGACCAGCGCGGGCTTCGGCTCGCGCGGCTCGGATGCGGGGGCGGTGCTCATGCCCCAAGGGTACGGCTCCCGACCCGGCGGCCCGACCGGGACGGCCGGTGACCTCGCGACCTTCGCTTGTGAATCCATTCACAAGATTTCGGGGCGGATTTCTGCTGTGCTGGGAACCATGACGTCGAGTTCCGCCCCGGCGCCCGCCCCCTCGGGCGCGCCACACCCCTCCGGCCCCCTGCGACGGCTCACCGCGCGCGGGCGCGACGAGGCGCACCGCGTCGCATCCCCGCTGGAGCTCTTCTTCGACCTGTGTTTCGTCGTGGCGATCGCGCAGGCGGGCGTGCAACTGGTGCACGCGCTGACGGAGGGGCACGCGGGCAGCGGGATCCTCAACTACGCCATGGCGTTCTTCGCCATCTGGTGGGCCTGGATGAACTTCAGCTGGTTCGCCTCGGCGTACGACAACGACGACGCGCTCTACCGGGTCGTCACCCTGGTGCAGATCGCCGGCGTGCTGGTCCTGGCCGCCGGCATCTCCCGGGCCTTCACGCAGCACGACTTCCTGCTGGTCTGGCTCGGCTATGTGATCATGCGGCTGGCGATGGCCTGGCAGTGGCTGAGAGCCGCGAGATCGGCCTCGGGCACGGAGAGAGCCATGGCACTGCGGTACGCGTGCGGCGTGCTGCTGTGCCTGGTGGGCTGGCTCGGGCTGGTGCTGCTGCCCGAACCGGCACGGCCTTGGGTGTTCCTCGTGATGGCGATCGCGGAACTGTGCGTGCCGCTGTACGCCGAGAGGCACCACGAAACCTCCTGGCACCCGCACCACATCGCCGAACGGTACGGCCTGTTCACGATCATCGTGCTCGGCGAGACGATCGCCGCGGCCACGGTCGCCGTGAAGTCGGCCGTGGACGAGCACGACGCCCTGGCCGAGCTGTTGCCCATCGCGGCGGGCGGACTGCTGATCGTCTTCTCCGCGTGGTGGATCTACTTCGTGGTCCCCATCCACGGCCACCTGCGCTCCAGCGCGCGGGCGTTCACCTGGGGCTACGGCCACTATCTGGTCTTCGCCTCGGCGGCGGCGATCGGCGCGGGCCTGGAGGTGGCCGTGGAGCAGGCGGTCGGCAAGGCGCACATCTCCACCCTGTCCGCCTCGGCCGCCGTCACCCTGCCGACGGCGCTGTACCTGCTGACCGTGTGGGCGCTGCACTCCCGCCACTTCAAGGTGGGCCTCGCCCAGCAGCTGGTGCTGCCGGTCACGGCCCTGCTGGTGATCTGCTGCACCTTCCTGGGCGACTGGGCGGTGCTCGCGGCGGGGCTGGTGTCCTCGGCCGCGGTGGTGACCGGGGTGGTTCTGACGGCGCGTATGGCCGGTCGGGAGCGCGCGGCCGGCGCCACCGCCTCGGCCGGCTGAGCCCTCCGGGGGAACCGCCGCTCTGGGCCAGACTGGCGCCCATGACAGCTGACGCATTGACGGACGTCGCCGGGCTGCGGGTGGGACACGCCACCCGCAGCGGCGACGGCTGGCTCACCGGCACCACGGTCGTCCTCGCACCCGACGGAGGCGCGGTCGCCGCCGTGGACGTGCGCGGTGGCGGCCCCGGCACCAAGGAGACCGACGCGCTCGACCCGCGCAACGTGGTGCAGAAGGTCGAGGCGATCGTGCTGACCGGAGGCAGCGCGTACGGGCTCGACGCGGCGTCCGGGGTGATGGCCTGGCTGGAGGAGCGGGGGCGCGGGGTCCGGGTGGGGGCGGATCCGGCGCACGTCGTGCCGGTGGTGCCCGCCGCGTGCGTCTTCGACCTGGGGCGCGGTGGCGACTTCCGCGCGCGTCCGGACGCGGCGACAGGACGTGCGGCGGTGGAGGCCGCGGCGGCGGCCGCACCCGGCGCGGGGGTGCCCGAGGGGTGCGTCGGCGCCGGCACCGGCGCCGTCGTCGGGCGGCTCAAGGGCGGGGTGGGCACCGCGAGTACGGTGCTCGACTCGGGCATCACCGTGGCGGCGCTGGTGGTGGCGAACGCCTCGGGAGCGGTGGTGGATCCCGGGACGGGGGTGCTGTACGGGGAGTTGTTCCAGGGGCGGGTGGAGTATCCGGAGGAGCGCGTGCACGAGGCCGCGCTCCGGCGCTTGGACGAGGCCGCCATCGGGAACGCGCCGCCGCCGCTGAACACGACGCTGGCGGTGGTCGCGACGGACGCGGACCTGTCCAAGGCGCAGGCGCAGAAGCTGGCGGGTACGGCGCACGACGGGATCGCGCGCGCCGTGCGTCCGGTGCACCTTCTGCACGACGGGGACACGGTGTTCGCGCTGGCGACCGGCGCGCGCCCGCTCGCCGCGCACCCCCTGGCGCTCAACGACATCCTGGCCGCCGGCGCGGACGTGGTGACCCGCGCGATCGTGCGGGCCGTGCGCGCCGCCGAGTCGGTGGACGGGCCGGGAGGGGTGTGGCCGTCGTACGGGGAGTTGTACCGGAAGCGGTAGGCCACAGGCCGGCCTGGATTGTCGCGGTTCTGTCACGTGATGGCGTTCACGGGAGCCGGTGGGAACCTTCCCCGGCTCCGGTGCCCTCTTTCTTCACGCACTGGAACGGATCACTCACATCACACGAACCTGGAGCAGCCCGTGACATCGCCGGACATTGCAGCGCGGCGCGCACTCGGGGCCTGTGCCGCCCTGATGGTCGGCGCCCTCACCCTGACCGCCTGCGGTGGCAGCGCCAACGCGAACAACGACGACGGCAAGGGCGGCAAGGACTCCCCGAAGACGTCGACGGCGAAGATCGCGATCTCGGCCAAGGACGGTTCGACCGGGGCGTCCATCAACGCCACCGGGGTGAAGGTCAGCGACGGCAAGCTGACCGAGGTGAAGATGTCCGTGGCGGGGTCGGGGCAGGCCGTGCCGGGGTCGATATCGTCGGACGGCGGCAGCTGGAAGCCCAAGCAGCAGCTGGAGCGCGGGACGAAGTACGAGATAAACGCGACCGCGAAGGACTCCGAGGGGCGCACGGCGGCGGCCAACGCCATCTTCACCACCGTCACCTCGGCGAACAGCTTCATCGGCACCTACACGCCGGACAACGGCGCGACGGTCGGGGTGGGCATGCCGGTGTCGTTCACCTTCGACAAGTCGATCACCGACAAGAAGGCCGTGCAGTCGCACATCACGGTCAACTCCAGCAGTGGCCAGCAGGTGGTCGGGCACTGGTTCGGGGACCGGCGGCTCGACTTCCGGCCGCAGGAGTACTGGAAGGCCGGCTCCAAGGTCACCATGAACATCGACCTGGACGGGGTCGAGGGCGCGAAGGGCGCCTACGGGGTGCAGAAGAAGACCGTCTCCTTCACGATCGGCCGGTCGCAGGTCTCCACGGTCGACGTCAACACGCAGACCATGACGGTCGTACGGGACGGCAAGACCTTCAAGTCGGTCCCGATCTCGGCGGGCAGCCCGCAGCACACCACTTACAACGGACAGATGGTGATCTCCGAGAAGTTCGTGCAGACCCGCATGAACGGCTCGACGGTCGGCTTCGGCGGGGAGTACGACATCCCGGACGTGCCGCACGCGATGCGCCTGACGACGTCGGGGACGTTCATCCACGGCAACTACTGGTACAACCGGGGCAACCCGCCGTTCGGGCGGGAGGGCACCAGCCACGGCTGCGTCGGCCTCGCGGACGTACAGGGGGCGCAGGGCGCCACGTCGGCCAAGTGGTTCTTCGACAACTCGCTCATCGGGGACGTCGTGATCGTGAAGAACTCCCCCGACACCACGGTCTCCCCTGACAACGGTCTCAACGGCTGGAACATGTCGTGGAGCGCCTGGACCGCGGGAAGTGTCGCCTGACCGGCGAGTTTTGACAGGACGATGGGCCGCGCGGGAATTTCTCGCGCGGCCCGCACGTTTTCCCGGCGCACGTTTTCTCGGTTCCCGGACACGATGTCCGACCGAGGGGCTACGGTATGCACCCACAAGGTGACATGCAGCAACGCCGGGAGATGCCTTGAGCGTTCCGTACGAGACCGCAGCGTACGAACCAGCCGAGTCGCCCGAGTCTCCGGAGGAGCACCTCGCGCGACTCCTCGGCCGTGCCCTGAACTCCTTCGAGCTGCCCGACGAAGTGATACGGCGACTCGACTGCGCGCTGGCGCACGACAGTTCGCTGCACTCCGCCTACCACAGCGCGGGGCTGCACCGGGAGACGTACCGGCACACCTGGCTGCTCGCCGACGGCTCGGCGGTCACCCTGTGGGAGCTGGTGCACAACCCCACGCCCGGCAGCGCCCCGGAGCACGAGGTGTACGTCGACGAGGAGGAGCTGCAGGCCGCCATGGCACGGCTCGGCGTGCCGCCGGACACGCGGGACTTCGAGCTGCCGGCCCTGATGCGACTGTGGGCGATTCCCGAGCCCCGGCACATGTTCGCGTCCGACGACTCGGCGGACCACGCGCGCCGGCTTCTGCGCCGCGCGGAGAACCCCGACCGGCCTGACGCCAAGACGGCGTCCCTGCTGGCGACGGCGACCGCGCACGAGATCACGCAGGCGTTCGGCCGCCCCGGGCGGGCCGGCCGGACGGGGCTGAGCTACGCGCTGTACGAGCACGCCTTCCTGCTGCCGGACGGCACCGAGGTCTCCCTGTGGGAGGTCGAGCACACGGCGACGCCCGACGGGCGGCACATGTGCGAGGTGTACATGTCGGAGGACGCGGCGCGGGACGCGATGGAGCGGCGCGCGGCGCGGCAGGGGTAGCCGCGGGGGTACGGCCGGGGTGCGGTCCCGTGTCCCCAGCGTGTGGGGGCGCGCCCCGATTCTCCTCGGTGCCGGCCGCCGCTCTCCCGGGTCAGCCGTTGGCGAGCCGTCGGACCAGACCGGCGAACGCGTCCTGCTCCGCGGGGGTCAGCTCGACGGACTCCTGCGGGGGCCCGGACCGCCGCTGACGGGGCAGGGCCGGGAGCAGCGGTGCCGTGGGGCGCCGGGCGGCGGTGTGACGGCCGGTGCGGCGCGCGACCCGCAGCAGGACGACGGCCCACGCGACGGCCGCCACAGCGAGGACGGCCACGCCGATCAGCTGGAGGGTCGGGGCGTGCTCAGGCATGCGCCCCAGTACACACCACGGTCCGGGACTTTGGCCCCGGACCGTGACGTATCTCGCAGGTGCCGTGAACAACTCACAGCGCGCCAAAGGGACAAGGCGCCGTGAGGTGGTACGGCGATCAGGCCGCTATCGGCTGCTTGGTCTCCTTCGCCGCGGCGGCCGGGTTCGCGGCGGGGTCGGCGGCCGTGGGCTCGGGAGCCTGCTTGCGCATCCCCTTGAGGAGGACCACCAGCGCCGTGCTGACACAGACGCCGGCCGCGATGGCCACCAGGTACAGGAACGGGTTGCCGATCAGCGGGACCACGAAGACGCCGCCGTGCGGGGCGCGGAGGGTGGCGCCGAAGCCCATCGAGAGAGCGCCGGTGAGCGCGCCGCCCACCATGGAGGACGGGATGACCCGCAGCGGGTCGGCCGCGGCGAACGGGATCGCGCCCTCGGAGATGAAGGACGCGCCGAGCACCCAGGCGGCCTTGCCGTTCTCGCGTTCGGCCGGGGTGAACAGCTTGCCGCGCACGGTGGTGGCCAGGGCCATCGCCAGCGGCGGGACCATACCGGCCGCCATCACCGCGGCCATGATCTTCATGGCGGAGTCGCTGGGGTTGGCGACGGCGATGCCGGCGGTGGCGAAGGTGTAGGCGACCTTGTTGACCGGGCCGCCCAGGTCGAAGCACATCATCAGGCCGAGCAGGGCGCCGAGCAGGAGGGCGTTGGTGCCGGTGAGGCCGTTCAGCCAGTCCGTGAGGCCGCTCTGCGCCTTCGCGATGGGCTTGCCGATCACGACGAACATCAGGAATCCGACGATCGCCGTGGAGATCAGCGGGATCACCACCACCGGCATGATGCCGCGCAACGCCGCGGGGATGTCGACCTTCTGAATCGCCATCACCACGCCACCGGCGATCAGACCGGCCGCCAGGCCGCCGAGGAAGCCGGCGTTGATGGTGAGGGCGATCGAGCCGCCGACGAAGCCCGGGACGAGACCGGGTCGGTCCGCCATGCCGTAGGCGATGTAGCCGGCCAGGACCGGGACGAGGAAGCCGAAGGACACCACGCCGATCTGGAACAGCAGCGCGCCCCAGCTGCCGGTCTGGGTCCACACGAAGTGGTCCATGACCGACGGGGCCTTGTTGACCTTCCAGCCGCCGATCGCGAAGCCGAGGGCGATCAGCAGACCGCCGGCGGCGACGAACGGCACCATGTAGCTGACGCCGGACATCAGCCACTTGCGCAGCTTGGTGCCGTAGCCCTCGGTGGAGTCGCCCGCGCGCTCGACGGGCGTGCCCGGAGCGGCGCCCGCGGTGACCTCGCCGCGTTCGGCCTTGCCGCGCACCTCGGATATCAGCTCGGCGGGGCGGTTGATACCCGCCTTCACGCCCACGTCGACGGTCGGCTTGCCCGCGAAGCGGTCCTTGTCGCGTACGGGGACGTCGTGCGCGAAGATCACGCCGTCCGCCGCCGCGATCACCGCCGGGTCCAGCCGGGTGAAGCCGGCCGAGCCCTGCGTCTCGACGACCACCTCGACACCCGCGTCCCGGCCGGCGTTCTCCAGGGACTCGGCCGCCATGTAGGTGTGGGCGATGCCGGTCGGGCAGGAGGTGACGGCGACGATGCGGAAGGGGCGCTCGCCGGAGGCGGATGGGGCGCCCGGCGCCGGGGCGGATCCGTCCGTGACGGTCGCGCCCGGTGCCGGGGCCGTGCTGCCCGCTGCGGCGCCGGCGGAGGCCGCCACCGGCGTCGCAGCGGAGTCTTCGGCGGCGCCCGCGGACGCCCGCGCACCCGTGGACGCGTCGCCCGCGCCCTCGGCGGCGGTCTCGCCCGCACCCTCGGCGGCGGCCGAGGAGGTGCCCGCGGCCGTCGGCGCCTCGTCCCCGCGGATCAGCGCCGCGGCCGTTCCCGCGTCGCCCGCCGACCGCAGCGCGTCCGTGAACTCGGTGTTCATCAGCTGCCGGGCCAGGGAGGAGAGGATCGTGAGGTGGGCGTCGTCGGCGCCGGCCGGGGCCGCGATCAGGAAGATCAGGTCGGCGGGACCGTCCGCGGCGCCGAAGTCGATGCCGGCGGCGCTGCGGCCGAAGGCGAGCGTCGGCTCGGTGACGTGGGCGCTGCGGCAGTGCGGGATGCCGATGCCGCCGTCGAGGCCGGTCGGCATCTGGGCCTCGCGGGCGGCCACGTCGGCGAGGAAGCCCTCCAGGTCGGTCACCCGGCCCTGGGCCACCATGCGCTCGGCGAGGGCGCGCGCCGCCGCTTCCTTGGTGTCGGCGGACAGGTCGAGGTCGACCAGGTCCGCGGTGATCATGTCGCTCATCGCGGGCTCCTATGCACGCGTATCGCCCGGGGGAGTGGGGTGGGCGGGGGTGGGGACGGGGGTGGTGCGGCGGGGGGGACAGGACTATGCGGCGAGTAACGGGGCGCCTCGCCGCCTGGGGGACGGTCGGGTGGGTGCGTCCGGGCGTGCGGGCGCGGGGCGTGCGCCCAGATGCCGGGTTCCGGGGCGGGCACGGCGCGGCGCGAGGGAGTTCATGACACCGGCTCCATCAGTTCGCGGTCGACAGGGATGTCGGACGTGACCGTCACCGCGGCCGGGTCCAGGTCGGCGGGGGTCGGCATCAGACTGCCGGGGAGCCGGACGGCGGCGGCGCCGTGGGCGACGGCGGAGGCGAGGGCCTCCGGCCCGCTGCCGCCGGCGATCAGGAAGCCGGCGAGGGAGGAGTCGCCGGCGCCCACGTTGCTGCGCACGGCGTCCACGCGCGCGCTGCCGAACCAGGCGCCCGTGTCGTCCACGAGCAACTGCCCGTCGGCGCCCAGGCTCGCGAGCACGGCGCGTGCGCCCATCGCGCGCACCTCCTCGGCCGCCTTGAGGGCGTCGCCCACCGTCGCCAGGGGGCGCCCGACGGCTTCCGCGAGCTCCTCGGCGTTCGGCTTCACCACATCGGGCCGGGCACGCAGCGCCTCCAGGAGCGCACGCCCCGAGGTGTCCAGCGCGATGCGCGCGCCCCCGGCGTGCGCCTCCGTGACGACATCGGCGTACCAGGAGGGCGCGAGCCCCCGGGGCAGGCTCCCGCAGCACGCGATCCAGTCGGCGTCGCGGGAGTGCTCGCGGACGGTGACCAGGAGCAGGGCCTGCTCGGCCACCGACAGCTCCGGGCCCGGCGCGTTGATCTTCGTGAGCACCCCGTCGGACTCCGCGAGCGCGATGTTGGAGCGGGTGGCGCCGGCGACCGGGACCGGCGCGACCTCGATGCCCTGCGCGTCGAGCAGGTCGGCGATGAGCGCTCCGGGCGCACCCCCCAGGGGCAGGACGGCGACCGTGCGCCGGCCCGCGGCGGCGACGGCGCGCGAGACGTTCACGCCCTTGCCTCCGGGGTCCATGCGCTCGCCGGTGGCGCGGATGACCTCGCCGCGCTCCAGGGCGGGGACCTCGTAGGTGCGGTCCAGGGAGGGGTTGGGGGTGACGGTGAGGATCATGTGCGCACTACTTCCGTGCCGCCGCGTTCGATGGCGGCGGCGTCTTCCGGGCTCAGCCCGCTGTCGGTGATCAGCAGGTCCACGTCGCTCAGGTCGCCGAAGCGGGCGAAGTGCTCCTGGCCGTGCTTGGACGAGTCGGCCAGCAGCACCACCCGGCGGGCGGCGGAGACGGCGGCCCGCTTGACCGCGGCCTCGGCGAGGTCGGGGGTGGTCAGACCGTGCTCGGCGGAGTAGCCGTTGGCGGCGACGAACAGGACGTCGGCGCGGATCTCGCCGTACGCGCGCAGCGCCCAGGCGTCCACGGCGGCGCGCGTGCGGTGCCGTACGCGCCCCCCGACCAGGTGGAGCTGGATGCCCGGGTGGTCGGCGAGGCGGGCGGCGATGGGCAGGCTGTGCGTAACGACGGTGAGGGATGCCTCCAGCGGGATCGCCGCCGCCACCCGCGCCACGGTCGTACCGGCGTCGAGGATCATCGTGCCCTCGGCCGGCAGTTCGGCGAGGGCGGCCTTGGCTATGCGGTCCTTCTCGTCGGCGGCGGTGGACTCGCGCTCGGCGAGGTCCGGCTCGAAGTCGAGGCGGCCGACCGGGATGGCGCCGCCGTGCACGCGGCGGACGAGGCCGGCGCGGTCGAGGGCCTTCAGATCGCGGCGGATCGTCTCCGCGGTGACCTGGAACTCCTCGGCCAGCGACAGCACGTCCACCCGGCCGCCGTCACGGGCGAGCCGGAGGATCTCCTGCTGCCGTTCCGGTGCGTACATGTCCGCTCGCCTCCGCCTCGGTGTCCGAACGTTTCCGGCATCATGCCCGAACGTGTGGTTTCACCGGCAGACTACGCCCGGTTTTCCGGAAAGTAAACAGATTCGGGCTCGGTGCGGGCATGAACGGACTTCCGGTGGTCCGGGCAGCGGAAAGGCCCGGTACCTGTCCGGTACCGGGCCCATCGTCGTGACTGGTCAGGAGACCAGCTCGGGCTCCTTCCCCACCTCCGGGGCCTCCTCCGCGGCACCCTCCACATGCTGTGCCGGACGCTTCGGCAGGGCGTACATCAGCAGGAAGATCACGCCCATGATCCCGGCGACCCACCACAACGCGTACTGGAAGGCGTGGACGAAGGCCGGGCCGACCTGGGCCTGGGTCAGCCGGTCACCGATCTGCCCGAAGAAGACCACCGACACCAGTCCCAGACCGAGCGCGTTGCCCATCTGCTGCACGGTGTTGATCAGCCCGGACGCGGAACCGGCGTGCTCGCGCGGCACGCCCGACAGCACCGCGTCGGTCAGCGGGGCGACGATCAGCCCCATGCCGACGCCCATGACGACCAGCGGCAGGGCCATCTGCCAGGAGGCGATGGCGAGGCCGTAGTGGCGGGCCTCCCACAGGTAGATCAGCACGCCCGCGCCCATCACCAGCGCGCCCGCCTGGAGCACCTTGCGGCCGAACCGCGGGACCAGCTGCTGCACCGACAGCCCGGCCGCCGTCGACACCGCGATGGAGAACGGCACCCCGGTCAGCCCGGCCCGCAGCGGCCTCCAGCCCAGACCGATCTGCATGTACAGCGTCCAGACCAGGAAGAAGATGCCGAGCGCGACACCGAAGACGATCTGTACGGCGATGCCGGCGGCGAAGCTCTTCACGCGGAACAGCGACAGCTCGACCAGCGGGGAACCGTCCCGGGCCGCCTTGCGCCGTTCGTACGCCACCAGCGCCGCGAAGACGCCGAGGGCGCCGGCCATCGAGACGTACCCCCACAGCGGCCAGCCCAGCTCGCGCCCGCGGGTCAGCGGGTAGAGCAGCATCAGCAGGCCCAGCGTCACCAGGGCGACGCCGACGAGGTCCAGCTTGAGGGCCTTGGGGGCCTTGGACTCGGTGATGAAGCGGCGGCCCAGCAGCCAGGCCGCGATGCCCACCGGCAGGTTGATGAGGAAGATGGGGCGCCATTCGAGGCCGAACAGGTTCCACTCCGTCAGCAGCGCGCCGAGCAGCGGGCCGGAGACCGCGCCGAGGCCGACGACCGCGCCGAACAGGCCGAAGACCTTGCCGCGTTCGTGGGCCGGGAAGGTGGCGTGCACGATCGACAGCACCTGCGGCACCATCAGCGCGGCCATACCGCCCTGCAGCAGGCGGGAGGCGACCAGCATCTCCGGGTTCACGGCGAAGCCGCACAGGGCGGAGGCGACGGTGAAGCCGCCGACGCCGATGAGGAACAGCCGCTTGCGGCCGTGGATGTCACCGAGGCGGCCGCCGGTGATCAGGCCGGCCGCGAAGGCGAGGGCGTAGCCGGCGGTTATCCACTGGATCTGGCTGACCGAGGCGTGGGCGCTGCGCTCGATGGACGGGATGGCGATGTTGACGATCGTCACGTCGACCAGGTCCATGAAGGCCGCGGCCATGACGATCGTCAGGGCCAGCCAGCGGGCTCGGTCGGGGAGCGGTTCGGAGGGCGCAGGGGAAGTCGCTGCGGTGGTCGGGCTGTCCGTCGAGTGTGCCTGGTCGCGCAGTTTTCCGCGGCCCTTGAGGGCGTTGGTGTCCGTGGAGGTCATGTGATCAAAGGTAGGACCCCATTAGGTCAGATCACGTCCTATATCTGCGGCATCCTCGTAGACATGACGACTGACACCCCCGCCCGGCTGCTTCAGCTCCTCTCCCTCCTCCAGACGCCCCGTGAATGGCCCGGCGGCGAGCTGGCCGGGCGGCTCGGAGTCTCCCGGCGGACCGTGCGGCGGGACATCGACCGGCTGCGGGAGCTGGGGTATCCGGTACAGGCGACGAAGGGCACGGACGGCGGGTACCGGCTGGTCGCGGGCAAGGCGATGCCACCGCTGGTACTGGACGACGAGGAGGCCGTCGCCATCGCGGTGGGGCTGCGGGCCGGCGCCGGGCACGCGGTCGAGGGCGTGGACGAGGCGTCCGTACGGGCCCTGGCCAAGCTGGAGCAGGTGCTGCCCTCCCGGCTGCGCCACCGGGTGTCCACGCTGCAGGCCGCGACCACGCCCCTGACCAGCGGGGACGGGCCGAGCATCGCACCGGAGACGCTGACCGTGATGGCGTCGACGGTGGCGGGGCAGGAGCGGCTGCGGTTCGCCTACCGCGACAAGGACGGCAGCGCGTCCCGGCGGCTGACCGAGCCGCACCGGCTGGTGTCGACGGGACGGCGCTGGTACCTGGTCGCGTACGACCTCGACCGGGCGGACTGGCGCACCTTCCGGGTGGACCGGGTGAGCGAGCCGTTCGCGACCGGTGTCCGGTTCGCGCCACGGGAGTTGCCGACGGGGAGCGCCGCCGAGTACCTGCGGCAGTCGATCCACCGGCAGCAGGAGACGTACGCGTTCGAGGTGCGGTTCGCCGCGTCGGCGGAACAGGTCTCCGCGCGGGTGCCGAAGTGGCTCGGGCCGCCCGAGGACGACGGCGCGGGCGGCTGCGTCCTGCGAGGCACCACCGGCGATCCGGTGGAGTGGCTGGCGGTGCGGCTGGCCCTGGCCGGATCCGAGTTCACGGTCCGCGCGCCGGAGGAACTGGTGGCGTCCGTAAGGGAGTTGGGGGGACGGCTGAGCAGGGCGGCGGAACCGGAGGCGTCAGGGGCGTAGGGGGGCGCACTCGCTTCCGCCCCACCCGAAGTCCCGCAGCGCGCGCAGGTTGCGCTGGGCCAGGGCCGCCGGGCCTTCCGGGCCGGTGGGCGGGGTCGTCGTGGCGGCCCAGGACTCCACGGCCACGCGGACGGCGGCGCCGGCCACGGCCGCGGCGAAGCGGAGGTCCGGGGAGAGCCGTACCGGCTCCGGGGTGTCCTCGTCCTCCTCCGCACCCCGCGCCGCCAGGATCTCCGCCAGTGCCCGCTCCGACGCCTGGCAGACCTCTGCCCAGACCTTGCGCAGGGCCGGGCTGGTGTCGGCCAGGTGGATCAGGGTGCGGAGCCATTCCCAGGACGCGGCCGAGACGCCGATGCCGGGGGTGAGGGTCTGGTGGACGGCGTGCTCCAGGACCTGCGGGAGGGCCAGGTGGGCCGGGGCCGTACGGACCGCCTCGATCCAGCGCTGGGCGCCGGCCGCGTAGAGGGGGGCCACCGCCTCCTCCTTGGTGGCGAAGTAGCGGTAGAACGTGCGCGGTGCGATGCCCGCGGCCTGGGCGATGTCCTCGGCGCGGGTGGCCCGCAGGCCCTGCTGGACGAAGAGGGCCGCCGCCGCCCGGGCGATCTCCATCCGGGTCTCGGCCTTCCGGCGTTCGGTGAGGGAGACCGGTGCGGCGGCGGAAAACGGCTGGTGGGCGGCGCTGGGGGTGGTGCTCATCCGGGCAGGCTATGCCCGTGTGGCAGAATCTGCCATCCGGCGGTCCACCCCGGGGTTCAGGTACGGGGTGGGCCGCCGCTCCAGCATGTACGCCATGCCATGGACACCCCCGCAGAAGGGGACACCCCGGACAAGAAGGAGCCGGACTCCGGCGCCCGGGGGGGTGGGCGCCGAAGCCCGGCTCGGGAAGTCCCGGCGCCGGGGGGGATTGCGTCGGGACGTGGCTCGCGTGGGGTCGGCCAGGGTCGGCCGCGGCCAGGGTGCGGTGTGGGTGGGGAGTGCGGTGTCCTGGGGCCCGCTGCCGGGCCCGGAAGGGTTGTTCCCTCGGGCCCGGGGGTTGAAGCGACCGGACCGCGCCATGTTTGCGCCGTCTTTCGCCACCCGGCGTGCGCGCCGCGCAGTGCGCCCTACGCCGCCGCGTCGAAGCCGGTCTGGCGGGCCAGCTTCTTCAGTTCGAGGAGGGCGTGCTTCTCGATCTGCCGGATGCGCTCGCGGGTCAGACCGTGCTCCTTGCCGACCTCGGTCAGGGTGCGCTCGCGGCCGTCCTCGATGCCGTACCGCATCTTGATGATGGAGGCCGTGCGCTGGTCCAGGCGGCCGATCAGGTCGTCCAGTTCCTCGCTGCGCAGCAGGGTCATGACGGACTGCTCGGGGGAGACCGCCGACGTGTCCTCCAGCAGGTCGCCGAACTGGGTGTCGCCCTCGTCGTCCACCGACATGTTCAGCGAGACCGGGTCACGGGACCAGTCGAGGACGTCGATCACACGCTCCGGCGTCGAGCCCAGCTCGGCGGCGATCTCCGCGGGCTCCGGGTCGCGGCCGTTCTCGCGGTTGAACTCGCGCTGGATACGGCGGATGCGGCCCAGCTCCTCCACCAGGTGGACGGGGAGCCGGATCGTGCGGGACTGGTCGGCGATGGAGCGGGTGATGGCCTGACGGATCCACCAGGTGGCGTACGTCGAGAACTTGAAGCCCTTGCGGTAGTCGAACTTCTCGACGGCGCGGACCAGGCCGGCGTTGCCCTCCTGGATCAGGTCGAGCAGGGGCAGGCCGCTGCGCGGGTAGCGCCGGGCCACCGCCACGACCAGGCGGAGGTTGGAGCGGATGAAGATGTCCTTGGCGCGCTCACCGGCGGCGACCAGCGCCTCCAGCTCCTCGCGGGAGGCGTTCGTCCTGGACTCCTCCTCGCCGTCGAGGACCTGCTGCGCGAACACACCCGCCTCGATGGTCTGCGACAGCTCGACCTCCTTTGCGGCGTCGAGCAGCGGCGTACGCGCGATCTCGTCCAGGTACATGCCGACCAGGTCGCGGTCTGCGATCTCGCCGCCATGAGCGCGAACACTGCTTGCCGAGTCGGCCGTCTCGCCGGTGGCGGACTGACGACGGGCGACGGCACGGGTTGCCATGCGTGCTCCCTTGCGATGGTGGGCTGGCGGGTGGTCCTGGCGAACGCTCGGCACTGAAGGGGGCTGTCACTGGGACTCTCTCCGAGTGCCCTGCATCCGTGGGAAACAACGACTGGAATCCGGACAGAATTCCCAACCCGCCCGTCAATTTTTCTGATCATGCAGTACCCTGTCGGCCGCACAGGGAGGCGCGATGCCGTCGGAACGTGTTGAGGTGCAGGTCAGACCGGGAGTCGAGGGTGATCTCGACGCCCTCACGGCGATCTACAACCACTACGTTCGTGAGACGGCGATCACATTCGATACCGCGATCTTCACTCCGGGAGAGCGCCGCCCTTGGCTGCTCTCCCACCCGGTAGACGGCCCGTACCGGCTGATGGTTGCCACGGCACCGGACTCACAGGAGATTCTGGGGTACGCCACATCCAGCCCTTACCGGCCGAAGGCGGCGTACGTGACGTCCGTGGAGACCTCGGTGTACGTCGCCCCGCACGCCGGCCGGCGCGGGGTCGGCACGCTGCTCTACGACGCCCTGTTCGAGGCCCTCGCCGGGGAGGACGTGCACCGCGCCTACGCGGGCATCGCCCAGCCCAACGAGGCGTCCGCCCGGCTCCACGAGCGCTTCGGCTTCCGGCACGCCGGGACGTTCCGGGAGGTGGGCCGCAAGTTCGGCCGCTACTGGGACGTGGCCTGGTACGAGAAGGAGCTGTAGGTCACCCGAACTGCACCGACCGCTTCGCCATTCCCATCCAGAACCCGTCGATCACCGACTTCTGCGCGTCCAGCTCGCCGCCGGCCTCCGCCGCGCCCATGGTGACGAAGAGCGGGGCGAAGTGTTCGGTGCGCGGGTGGGCGTAGCGGCCGGCCGGGGCCTTGTCCAGGAAGTCGAGCAGGGCGTCCCAGTCGCGGGCCTCCAGGGCCCGCCGGCCCCAGTCGTCGAACTCGGACGACCAGCTCGGCACGCCCCGGCCGGCGTACCGCAGGGCGGCGAGGTTGTGGGTGAAGAAGCCGGAGCCGACGATCAGCACACCCTCGTCGCGCAGGGGGGCGAGCCTGCGGCCGATGTCCATGAGGCGGACCGGGTCGAGGGTGGGCATCGAGATCTGCAGGACGGGGATGTCGGCGGCCGGGAACATCTCGACGAGGGGGACGTAGGCGCCGTGGTCGAGCCCGCGGTCGGGGATGTCCTGGACGGGGATGCCGGGGGCGCGTAGCAGCTTGCGGACGGAGTCGGCGAGTTCGGGCGCGCCGGGAGCGGCGTACTGGACCTGGTAGTAGTGCTCCGGGAAGCCCCAGAAGTCGTACACGAGCGGGACGGTCTCGACCGCGCCGAGGGCGAGCGGGGCCTCCTCCCAGTGGGCGGAGACCATGAGGATCGCCCTGGGGCGGGGCAGACCGGCGGACCAGGCGGCGAGCTGGCCGGGCCAGACCGGGTCGTCGGCGAGGGGCGGGGCGCCGTGGCTGAGGTACAGGGCGGGCATGCGCTCCTGGGCGGTGGCGGACATGGCGGCGGCTCCCAACCTACTTGCTTTAACTCTCAAGCTCTTCGCCCCCACCGTACGCGCCACTTGTTCAAGTTTCAAGGAGCTGCCTCGTACAGTGGGACACATGAACACGGCACCGGACCCCGCACGGCACCGCTGGCTCACCGACGAGGAGCAGCGCGTCTGGCGCGCCTACCTGCAAGCCACCACCCTGCTGGAGGACCACCTCGACCGGCAGCTGCAGCGCGACGCGGGCATGCCGCACATCTACTACGGCCTCCTCGTCGGCCTCGCCGAGGCGCCGCGCCGCCGGCTGCGGATGACCGAGCTGGCGATGCGGGCGAAGATCACCCGCTCCCGGCTCTCGCACGCGATCGCCCGGCTGGAGAAGAACGGCTGGGTGCGCCGCGAGGACTGCCCCTCCGACAAGCGCGGCCAGTTCGCCGTGCTCACCGACGAGGGCCACGAGGTGCTGCGGCGCACCGCGCCCGGCCATGTGAACGCCGTACGGCAGGCGCTGTTCGAGCGGCTGAGCCCGGAACAGCAGAAGGCCCTCGGCGAGATCATGGAGATCGTCGCCGAGGGCCTCCAGCCCAACGAAGCGGGTGCGGACCTGCCCTGGCTCCGCTAAACCACCGGGTGCGTCACCGTACGGGCGCTCAGTGGGCCACCACCGGCACCGGCACCTCGTCCTCGACGCCCTCGCCGGAGATCATCTCGGTGACGTCCGGGCGGCCGGCGTTGACGAAGGTGAAGGCGATCAGGGCGGCGAGGCCCAGGATGCCGACGGCGACCCAGATGGCCGCGGTGTAGCCGTGCACCAGACCGTCCAGCTGGACCAGCTTCTGCTGCGGCTTGGAGGCCGCACCGGCGATGTGGTCCTTGAGGTACGACGTCGTCGCGGAGGAGGCGATGGTGTTCAGCAGGGCGGTGCCGATCGCGCCGCCCACCTGCTGCGAGGTGTTGACCATCGCGGAGGCGACACCCGCGTCCCGGGGCTCGACACCCTGGGTGGCCAGGGACATGGCCGGCATGAACGCCGTACCCATACCGAGGCCGAGCAGCAGCATCGCGGGCAGCAGCAGGGCGGCGTACGAGGAGTCGACCTCCAGCTGGGTCAGCAGCAGCATGCCGATGCCGGCGACCAGGAAGCCGGGGCCCATCAGCAGGCGGGCCGGGACCCGGGTCATCAGGCGGGTGCCGATCTGGGTGGAGCCGGTGATCATGCCCGCGATCATGGGCAGGAAGGCGAAGCCGGTCTTGACCGGCGAGTAGCCCTTCACGACCTGCAGGTAGTAGGTCAGGAAGAGGAACAGGCCGAACATGCCGATGATGGCGAGGCCGAGGGAGAGGTAGATGCCGCCGCGGTTGCGGTCGGTCACCACGCGCAGCGGCAGCAGCGGGGCCTTGACCCGGGACTCGACGAGCACGAACGCGAGGAGCAGCACGCCCGACGCGACGAACATCGAGACGGTCACGGTGTCACCCCAGCCGTCGGACTCGGCGCGGGTGAAGCCGTACACGAGGGCGACCAGGCCGAGGGTGGACAGGATCACGCCGGGGATGTCGAGCGGGGAGCGGTTGCGACCGCCCTCCGGCTCACGGATGACGAAGTAGGCACCGAGCGCGGCGACCACGGCGAACGGGATGTTCACGAAGAAGGTCCAGCGCCAGTCCAGGTACTCGGTGAGGAAGCCGCCGAGGATCAGGCCGACGGCACCGCCGCCGCCCGCGATGGCGCCGTAGATGCCGAACGCCTTGGCGCGCTCCCTGGCGTCGGTGAACATCACCGCGAGCAGGGACAGCGCGGCCGGGGCCAGCATCGCGCCGAAGACGCCCTGGAGGGCGCGGGCGCCGAACATCATGGTGCCGGTGGTGGCGGCGCCGCCGAGCGCGGAGGCGGCGGCGAAGCCGGCCAGGCCGAGCACGAAGGTGCGCTTGCGGCCCCACAGGTCGGCGATCCGGCCGCCGAACAGGAGCAGACCGCCGAAGGCGAGGGCGTAGGCCGTGATCACCCACTGCTTGTTGCCGTCGGATATGCCCAGGTCCTGCTGGGCGGCGGGCAGGGCGATGTTCACGATGGTGGCGTCGAGGACGACCATCAGCTGGGCGAGCGCGATGAAGACGAGCGCTTTCCAGCGGTTGGCGTCACCGCTCGGGGCGGCGGCGCCGGGAGCCTTGAGGGCTGTTTCGGACATGGAGATACCCACTTCGGGACTTCGTGACGGAAAAATGCTCAGAAAACGGAGTCGGGCAGAGAGGTGAAGAGCAGGGGACGGCCGGGCCGGCTGCCGTGCTGTAGGTGGACTGGATGCGGGAGCTGAACTAATCGGTCGGAGCTGATCGGTCAGGCGTCGCGCAGCTCCCTGATGCTCACGGCCTCACCCGGCAGGACCGAGCGGGCGGGGGCCCGCAGGCCGTCGAGGAACAGCTGGAGATGGCGGTGGACGAAGCGGTCGCCGCGGAGGCAGTCCGTGCCGGCCGGGGGCCGGCTCAGCTGGGCCACGGCGACCAGCAGGTCGCCGACGCCGACGTCCGGCCGGAGCTGCCCCGCCGCCCTGGCCCGGCCCATGATCTCCTCGACGAGCCGCTCGACGCGCTCGTGGGAGGCCTCCAGGTCGGGGTGGTGCTTGTCGAAGGTGCTGGACACCATGGGACACAGCGCGCTGATCCGCTCGTCGGCGGCGGCGTGCGCGAAGTGCTCCAGTGCGGCGAAGGCGTCCCCGGTCTCCGCGAGGGCCAGCTCGGCCGCCTCGGCCGTGCGGTCCATGACGGAGCAGACGACCTCGCGGACGAGGGAGTCGCGGTCGGGGAAGTTGCGGTACACCGTGGCGTTGCCGACGCCGGCCCGGCGGGCGATCTCGTCGAGCGGCACGTCCGGGCCGTGCTCGACGAACATCTCGCGGGCGGCGGTGACGATCCGCTCCCGGTTGCGCACGGCGTCGGCGCGCGGCCGGGACACCTTGCGCACTGCGGTGGCGGTCGTGACGGACACGGCGTACTCCTTCTCCTTTGAACCGATGACGGTTCTCCTTTGAACCGATGACGGCGACTGAACCGCTGACGGCGATGGAAGCTGTGGGGGATCCGGTCGATCCGGGGAGCGCGTCCCCGTTTCGCTCGGACACATGACTAAACGGGGAGCACCTCCCCGGTTATTTCCCCTGCGCCGAAAGAATGCTTGTGACCTGAGCCACAATCATCGCGCGCCGGGATTCACCCCCGCGCGGACCGGGTTTCCCACCATCGGTCTCCTCCAGCGCGCGCCCGCCGCGCCCCCGACACAGGGTGAGCGCAAGGGTGCAGCCGGAGACCGGCGGCTGCCGTGGCGCGAAAGGTCCCCGCACGCATGCAGCCGCCCCGCCGCCGCATACGCCCGCGCCGGGTTGCCGCCCTCGCCGTCGTGACCGTCCTGACCCTCACGGTCAGCACCTCGGCCGGGGCCGGACACCTGACGGCGCCCACCACCGCAGGGCCGGTCAACCTGGCCCGCTCCTCCGCGCTCGTACCCTGCATGATCCGTGCCGGTCTGGACGTGCAGATGACCGAGGGCCTGCCCACCCCGCCCGGCTACTCCCGCTCCACGGGCACCGTCCACGCGCTGACCCTGATGGTCGACTTCTCCGACGCACCCGGCCCGGGCAGCGCGATGGACCGCTTCCACGAGTTCTTCCCGCAGACCCAGGAATGGTTCCGCACCGCGTCGTACGGCCGGCTCGACTACCGCCCCGAGACGCCCATCACCACCTGGCTGCGCATGCCGAAACGCTTCCGGGAGTACGGCATAGAGCGCGGCGCCCCCTTCGACCCCGGCTACCGGAGCCTGGTGCAGGACATCGTGGCCGCCGCCGACCCGAAGGTGGACTTCCGCAGCTACGACCTGCTGAACGTGCTCATCACCCCGAACGCCGGCCCCTCCGCCCTGGACACCGTGCTGTCCGTGACCTTCGCCGGCAACGACGACGCCCCGGTCGCCGACGGCGTCCGCATAGCCAACGCCTCCTTCGTCTACTCCCGCCAGGACGACGGCTCCGGCTCCTTCTCCCGCACCGGCTACCGGGTACTGCCCCACGAGAACGGCCACACCTTCGGCCTGCCCGACCTGTACACGCAGGAGGGCGGGGGCGCGGTCGGGCACTGGGACATCATGAGCGAGGACTGGGGCGCCGACAACGATCTCCTCGGCTGGCACAAGTGGAAGCTGGGCTGGCTGGACGGCGGCCAGGTCGGCTGCGCGGCGGCACCGGGCAGCGTCGAGTACACCCTGTCCCCGCTGCACAAACCGGGCGGCGGAAAGCTGGTCCTGGTGCCGGTCACCGCGCGCAGCACGTACGCGCTGGAGGTACGGGCACAGGGCGGCAACGACGAGGCGGTGTGCCGCCCCGGCATCCTCATCTACAAGATCGACGCCATGGTCGACACCGGCCGCGGCCCGATCACGGTCTACGACAGCCACCGCGACAGCGGCGGCTGCACCCGCAGCCCGAACGTCCACGCGGAACTCTCCGACGCCCCCTTCACCGTCGGCGAAAGCTTCAAGGACCCACGACACGGCATCGCGGTGCGGGTGATGAGCACGGACGAGGAGGGCAACTACCGGGTGCGGGTCACTCGGGGATGAGGGTGGCGGGGCCGGGGCGGGGAATCACCGAGGCGCCCCCGACCGGGGTTTACCGTGGGCATGCCCCGACGCCGTACCGGAGAGACGATGCCCGCCATGACCGCAGTGGATGCCGACGCGCGTGCCGGGGCCGGGACGCCGGTGGAGGCGGTCGGGCCGCTGGTGCGCGGGGTCGGTGTGCTGCGGCGCCTGGCCGAGGCGGGCGGCACGCTGAGCCCGAGCGCGCTGGAGCGGGCCACCGGACTCGCCCGCTCCACGGTGGACCGGATCACCGCGACCCTGACCCGGATGGGCTACGTCCGCCTCGACGGCCGGGACGTCGTCCTCACCCCGCGCGTCATGGAGCTGGGCAACGCCTACCTGGCCGCCCTGCGCCTGCCCGCACTGCTCGACGCGCGGGCCGACGCCCTCGCCGACGAACTGGACGAGTCGGTGTCGCTCGCGGTCGCCGACCTCGACGGCATCCGCTTCATCCACCAGGCCACCCGGCGCCGCGCGCTCTCCGTCAGCTTCCGCATCGGCGACCTGCTGCCGGCCGAACGGACCGCGCCGGGCGCGCTGTTCGCCACCGAGTGGACGGAGGCCGACTGGACGCGCTGGCGGACACGCCGGGCCGGGGATCCGCAGGACACGGCCTTCGCCGCCGTACCCCCGCGAGCCGAGCCCGCCGACGACGCCGACTCCGCCTTCGCCGGGCGAGTGGGGCGGGCCCGCCGGGACGGCTGGGCGCTGGACGACCAGCTGATCGAGCCGGGCCTGGTGGCGGTGTCCGTCCCGGTACGGCACCCCGGCACCGGGAGCGTGGCCTGCGTGGCCAGCGTGGTCAGCCACACCAGCCGCCACTCGGCGACCGGCCTGCGCACCGCCCTCCTCCCCCGCCTGCGTACGGCGGTGGCGGCTATGGAGGCCGACCTGCGCACCGCTCCCCCGCCCGAGCCGGGCCCCACGCCCGCCGGACTCGCGACCTGGACGACGGCGTCCAAGCACGAACTGGGCCGGGACTTCGTGGAGTCGCTGGCCCGGGGTCTGACGGTGCTGACGGCGTTCGGCGAGGGCCGCTCGGCACTGCCCCTGACGGAGGTGGCCCGGGCGACAGGCCTGTCCCGGGCCACGGCACGCCGGGCGCTGCTCACCCACGAGCACCTGGGCCTGGTGGCCGCACGCCCCGACGGCACCTTCACCCTCACCCCGCGCGTCCTGGACCTCGGCTTCCCCCCGCTGTCCGGTACGACACTGCCCCGCCTGGCCGAGCCACACCTGCGGGCCCTCGCGGACCGGCTGCACGAGCCGACGGCGCTGGCGGTGCTGACGCGGGACGGCGAGGAGATCCAGTACACGGCCGGCGCGGGCGCGAGCCACGTCCTGACCGTGCGCATCACCGTGGGCGCGCGACTGCCGGCCACCGCGACCTCGCTGGGCCGCGTACTCCTGGCGGACACGGGCGCCCCGCCGTCCCCGACACTCACCGAGATCCGCGCCCAGGGCTACGCCTTGGTCGACGAGGAACTGGAATCGGGCCTGCGCTCCATCGCCGTACCGGTACGGGACCGGACGGGCCGGGCGGTCGCCGCGCTGAACGTGGCCACGCACGCGGCCCGCCGCACGCTGGAGGACTGCGTGGAGGACCTCCTCCCCGCCCTCCGCGCGACGGCCGACCGCATCCAGCGGGACTTCCACACCGCGTCCCGCTTCACCCACGTCCCCACGTCCTGAACCACCGCCCCGCCCACGCCGTGATCCGGTACCCTGTGGACCGAGCGCCCACCAGGACGCCCACCCACGCCTTCGTAGCTCAGGGGATAGAGCACCGCTCTCCTAAAGCGGGTGTCGCAGGTTCGAATCCTGCCGGGGGCACAGAGAGAAGGGCCAGCTCAGGAGGGTTTTCCTCCTAGGCTGGCCCTTCGGCGTTTCAGGGGTCGTGCCACAGGCGTGCCACTACGGGCCCGCAGGGTCCTTCTCGGAGGGCCCGGAGGTCACTCCCCCACCGCCCCGGATCATTGCACCGAGCCGGTCTGCCAGGGCGCGGTCCCGGTCGCTGGTCATGTGCTGATAGATCAGCGCGGCACGGGAGCTGCTGTGGCCCATGCGGGTCATCAGCTCGCGGGTGCTGGCGCCGGCCGTGGAGGCCAGCGTGTTGCCCGTGTGCCGCAGATCATGGAAGTGCAGCTCGGCCGATACGCCCGCAGCCTTCCGAGCCTTCACCCAGTCGTCCCGGAAGTTGCTCCGCCGCAGTTGCCCTCCCTGGGGGCCGACGAAGACGTGTCCGTCGCGGCCCGGGGCAGCGAAGTCCTCCAGGTGGTGCGTCACGTCGCCGAGCAGTTCGGCCGGGAAGGAAACGGTGCGAAGCCCGGCCGCGGACTTCGGCGCCTTGTCGAAGAGCCGGCCGTCCTGCAGCTCGGCCTGAGCGCGGCGCACAGTGACAGTCAGCGCCTCCAGGTCGATGTCCCGGCGCCGCAAGGCCGCCAGCTCCCCGAACCGTAGCGTGGTGAAGGCCGCGAGTAGGACGAGCAGCCGATAGCGCGGCGCGATGGAGTCGGCCACGGCGAAGACCTCCGCCACCGTGAGGACTGGCCGTTCGGGCACGTCGTAACGGTCCGCGCCCTTGATGCGGCACGGGTTGCGCCGGATCAGCTCGTCATCCACGGCCGTGTTCATCAGGGCACGCAGCAGTTGGTATGCCTTGACGACGGACGGCTCGCCGACGCCGGCCGCCAGGAGCCTGCCGCGCCAACTCCTCACGCGAGGAGTCGTCACGTCGGCCACCGTTCCGGCCCCGAAAGTGGGCAGGATGTGCAGCCGCATCACCGACTCGTTCCGCTCGCGAGTGCGATCGGCCAGCTTGCGGTCCCGCAGCCATGCGGTGGCGTAGTCGGCGAAGTTCACCGCCCCGGCGTCCGGGTCCGCCCACTGCCCGCGCGCGATGTCCGACTCGATGTGCGTCAGGGCGACCTGAGCGTCGGTCTTGGTGGCATACGTCTTCTCAGCGGGACGCAGTTGCCCCGTCTCTGGGTCTCGGTACCGGACCTGCCAACGGCCGGACGGAAGCTGTCGGACCGAACCGAAGTCCCGACGCCTCCCTTTCTTGTTGGCCATCAGGCAGCCCTCCGCAGGGAGCTGCGCCGATGACCGATCGCCTGCACCGTGTTGGCGTCGATGAAGGCATTCAGCGCGCTCTCCGGAATGCGGACGTGACGGCCAACCTTGACGAACACGATGCGTCGCTCGGCAATCAGGCGACGCGGGAAGCGTTCCGTAGTGCCAAGGAGTTCGGCCACCTGCGCCACGGTCAGGTAGCGGTCAGCCATGAGTGGGTTCTCCTTCCGTTCCGGGAGCGGGTTCTAGGGATGCGGCAAGCCAGGCTTCGGCGTCAGACAGGCCGGTGCCGGCGAAGACCCAGTGGGCGAGGACGTACGTCGTCTCGGTCTCCGGGCCGTTGGCTGCTGCGGCTTGTGCTCGGCGCCATTCGGCGCGGGCGTTGCGGAGAGCACCGAGGGTCGTGGAGTAGCGGCGGGACTTGGTGGAGAAGTGGCCGCGGAAACCGAGCATGTGGGCCCAGGCCCGCAGGCGGAGGTGTTCCAGGTCCTTCCGCGCGCCGAGCGTCCAGGCGGTTCGGATGAGGCGGCGGGCGTGGTCGCTGATGTCGAGCTGGGCGAGTTCGGCGGCGAACTTCAGCGGGCGGTCGAGGGCACCCGTCGCGGTCTCGGCTCCCTTGGTGGCGTACTTGGCGATGTACGCCGCTACGGCCCGCTCGGTCAGCTCCTGACCGTCATTGAAGTCGGCGGAGCGGATGGTGCGTACGTCGCACTGGCGGCCGAAGGCGAAGGTGTGGGCGCGGCCGTCGATGACCGGGCCGTCGACGCGGACCTTGCCAGCGGCGGCCCGAATGGCGTCGGTGAGGAGTTCGGCCATTGCCCAGGCCGGGGGCGGGGTGTCTCCGCCGCCGGGGCCGTCGAGGCGGATGACCGCGTGGAAGTGGACGGCTCCGCGCTTCTGGTACTCGGCGACCTTGGCGAAGGACACGCGCGCGTGCTCGCGGAACCGGCGCTGGGACAGACCCGCCCGCTTGGCGACCTCTCGGCGCAGGTAGACGGAGAAGCGCCGCCAGAGCTGCCCGGCGTGGGCGTTCCAGAGGACGGCCGCTTCGTAGTCGTAGGTTTCCGGGTCGAGCGAGGTACCAAGGGCGTCGTCGTCCTGGTCGTGGTGGGTGCCGCAGCGGCAGGGGCGGCCGTCGGTGCGGCGGTTGTGGACCGGGCCGAAGCCGGGGGCGGTAAAGGTGGCGAAGACGCGGGGGTGGGCGGCGACGTGTTCCGGGATGCCCTTGCCGCCGCGCAGTCCGGCGGTGATGAGGTGGAAGGTGTCGCGGCGGTAGACCTCGGCGCAGGCCGGGCAGCGGGTGGTGCGCCGGTTGTTGCAGCGGACGAGGAGTTGGCCAGCCGGGAGGGCGGTCGAGTCGAGGTGGTGGAGGACGCGGCCGATCTCGCCGGTGGTGGTGTCGATGTCGTACTCGGTGCGGTGGCCGTCGAGGCGGATCGGGTTGGTGCAGCCGCCGAGCCCGGAGAGCTGCCGGAGGATACCGGGCAGGGTGCCGTCTTCGGCCAGCCTTGCGAGTTCCGGGAGCGGGGGCGGGGTGGTGCGGGTGAAGATGGCGGTCTCCTTCTGACTGGATCGGTCAGGGGTGATGGCCCGGGGCGGCCGGATGCTTGGCCGTGTCGTGGCCGCCCCGGGTGCGGTTCGGCTGGTCAGCGCCGGTACTGATCGCGGAGCAGGGAGCGCACGACGACAGCGGCGACGGCCACGGATATGGCCGTGACAGCGACGGCGGCCAGGAGCGCGGTGAGGACCACCCCGGCGACGAGCACCGTCGCGACCGTCTTCTGATCCACCGGGAACGAGGGGAGGCCGTGTCGGGCGGGAGCCGGGGCGGTGGGTGCGTGGGTGTGGGCGGACGGCGGGGTGGGGCTGTCCGGGTACTTGGGCAGGAACACAGCGGGCACCTCCTTATCTACTCGTCTAGGCATGTGAGCCGTTTACGACGCTCACGCCGGAGCGGGTGCCGGACTCGATGGCGGGAGCCAGGAAGGTGTGCGAGAGCCAGAAGCCGAACAGGGCGATCAGGACGACGATCCAGGTACGGACGCCGAGGAACTTGATCGATCCCCAGGCGAAGAAGCCGAGGACGACGACGAGCGGCAGGCCGACGGTCACGGTGGTCCGGGTCCTTTCAGCGGACGGGGCAGCGGTGGGTGCGGGCGGCCAGTTCGGCGGCGGCGCGGCTGTCGTAGTCGGCGGAGAAGCCGCAGCGCGGGGCGGTGCAGGCCGCGGTGTGCTTCTCACGGCCCCGGCTGTCGTAAGCGGTGCCGACCTGAACGGGGCCGATGCGGGTGACGTTGCGGAAGCTGCGGTTGGCGGACACGGAGTCTCCTCTCAGAGGTGGACGGCGATGGCTTCGGCCATCGGGGCCGGGACGCCGAGGCGGGCGCGCAGAGTGGGGGTGTCGATCGGGACGCCGGTACGGGCGTGGTGCTCGGCGGCGACCTTCCGGGCGTGGTCGACCAGGGCGGACGGGACGGGTACGGGCGAGGGTTGCGGTGGTGTCTCGATGGCTGGTTGGGCAGGTGGCTCGGGCGCGGTTTCGGGCTCGTCCTCCTGATCCTCGATGACCTCGGCTTCGGAGTCCGTCTTGGGCGCGGTGTGAGCGAGGAGGGTCCCGCCGAGGAAGGCGATTGCGGGCCAGCCCGCGACGAGGATCCGCAGCCAGGCCGGGACGTTGCCGAGGTCGAGGAGGCCGGCGGTGGCGACGTTGGCACCGAGGGAGGCGGCGAGCGCGATGACGAACCAGCACCAGGCCGCCGCTTTGCCGTGACCGGAGCGCAGTCGACGCCAGCCGGCGACCAGTAGCAGGTCGACGGAGACGGGGTAGGCCCACGCCTTCCATCCGTCCTGTCCGGCGGCCACGGCGACGTCGTGGAGGTGGGCGAAGGACAGCGCGGCGGCGATGAACGCCTGGACGAGCACCGCGTCGACGCGGGCCAGGTGGGCACGCATGATGCGGCTCCTTCCGGAGTCGGGCAGGGGAAGGTCAGTCGGTGACCGGGTGCGGCAGGACGACCGGCGGCGTGCTCTCGACCGGATGCTCGGGCACGTCGGGCCGGAAGGGCTTCAGGGCGGGGAGGTCGGGCACCAGGTGGGCCGACTCGCGGCAGGTCTCGGCAGCGTCGCCGAGGGAGAGGTACGGCGTGCGGATGCGGGACCAGCCGCCGGAGGTGTCGCCCGCCACGGCCAGACCGGGCCGTTCCGGGGCGATGGAGCAGGCGGCGGAGACCGCTCCGGGGGCGATGTCGCCCAGGGCCATCTTGGCGGAGGCTTCGTCGTTGACGCGGTGGCAAACGCGGCCGGTGAGCTGGGCGCGGAGCATGGTGGCGCCCTTGCCGAGTTCGGCGCCGAATCGCTGTCCGCACACTTCCAGGTAGATGCCGGCGGCACGGCCGAGCTGGGCGAGGCGGATGAGTTGGGTGACCATCTCGTCGCGCCGTTCCTCGTCCTTCTTTGTGGCGACCATGAAGAGTTCGGCCACCTCGTCCACGAACAGCACTACCGGCACTGGGCGTTCGTGCTCGGGCAGGCCCCAGATGTCGGAGGTGATTTCCTCGTCCGGGGTGCCGGGGGCGATGCCCTGTCGGGCCTTGATCAGGTCGTAGCGGTCCTCCATTTCCTTGACCAGCACCGGCAGCAGTTCAGCCGCCTGTTCCGGGTCGGTCGCGAGTGCGGAGAGCCGGGGCGCGAAGGGAGCCAGCTCGACACCCCGCTTGCAGTCGATGCCGACGAGGGCGACCGGCTGAGGAGCCAAACCGGCGACGAGGTGCCGCAGGTACATGGACTTGCCCGACAGCGTGGCACCGAGGGTGAGTTGGTGGGGGATGGTGCGGTAGTCGCGGACGAACGGCGTAGCGTCCTCTCGCAGTGCGACCGGCACCTTCAGGAAGCCGCCCGCGATCTTGCGCGGCATACGCACCCGCCGTAAGACGTCGTAACCCACGAGCCGCAGCTCGACGACCCCCGGCTTGACGGTGGTGACGTACACAGCGTGAACGCCCCAGGCGTGCCGCAGCCGTTCGGCCGAGGCGGCGACGTCGGCGGGTTCCTGGCCCGGCGCCAGGCGGAGGCGTATCCGCAGCCCGGTCGTGGTGGGCCGGATGAGGCCCCGACGCGGCGGCACGGGCCGTACCTCGCGCTGCGTCATGGCCTTCACGGCGAGCACCCGCAGCCGGGAGGGCGCCACAGTCAGGCCGCACGCCTCCATGACCGAGCCGTACGAGCTGAGCAGCCGGACCGTGGACACCGGCAGACCGACCGTGGACCAGTACGCCGCCGGGTGCTTGGCCCGGGCGTAGGCGGCCCCGCCACCGAGTGCGGCGACAGGACCACCCACTTCCAGAAGCGTCGTCAGGTCGGACATCAGGCAGCGGCCCCGGTCGCGGCCGGGAAGGCGGCCGGAGTGACAGCAGCAGCGCGGTAGGCGATGCCGTGGCGCTGCTGGCCGTTGAAGACCGACTCCCACGGCCGGGCAACGAGGCCCGGCAGCGAGACCGGCGCCCCGAGGGTCAGCCCCTCGGAGATGCCGCCCTCCGGAACGGTGACCTTGATTAGCGAGGACTCGCCGTCCTCGATGTAGACGACGCCGATGGTCATCAGCGCCTCACCACTGTTGGCGTCCTTGGCGATCTCGCCGGTCTGCCGGTCGCGGACCTTCGGCTCAGGGGCCTCGGTGAGGAGGATCGTCGCTCCGGAGGTCTCCACGCGGATGGTGCGCAAGGCACGCTCCTATCTACTCGTCTATACAAGATGGGTCCTGCGAGCCCCTTGATCGGGATCGCACACCCACCTTGCCACACAACTTGCCCACTCGTCTATACGAGTAAGCGTGTTGGGGTGTACGAGTTCGGAGAAGCGTCCTGCGGCCCATGTCAGACCCACCCGCCAGAATCCACCCATGCTGATAGCGACCAACGGCCGGGGATCCGAGCTGAAGCGCCCCACGAAGCCGGCAGTAGGAACCATGCTCGCCAACCTGAGACGTGGCAACGAGTACTTGATCCTTGAGCGGCGGGACGAGGAACGGGAGGGCGACTGGTACATCCAGGTCTGGTTCCGCGACAACAACACCTACCAGTTGGAATACCGCGACGGTGGCCCTGCGGAGCACTATCAGACCCGAACGGTGTCGCAGGAGAAGGTCTTGCAGGCTCTGCTCGGGTGGATGCTCGACAAGCCCGACTGGCGGGAGGGCTTCATGTGGACCAACATCGGCGACATGTTCGCGTCGGCCGCCGACGGCGAGGACGAGCCGACCGCTTAGAGCTGTGCCGCCGCCCACCTGATCACGTGGCCGGAAGCTGGTACGACAGAACGTACGCGTCCGCCGCCATCACCGTGTCGCAGACCTCGACGGCCCGACCCTCGGTATCGAAGGCCGTCCGGATGAGGTGGATGACCGGTACTCCGGCGGCCAGTCGGAGCGTCTTGACCTCTGAGGGCGAGGGCATCCGGGCGCGGATCTCTTCCTCGAAGTGGTCGAGGCGGTGGCCCAGCTCTTCCAGGCGGGCGTAGATGCCGCCGGGCCCGGGGTTGGGTTCCGCGATCGGGGTCCCGCGGGCGATGTCGAGCGGGAGGTAGGAGGTGGCGAACTCCACCGGCCGCCCGTCGAGCAGGTACCGGCGCCGACGAGCCAGCACGCGCCGCACCGAGCCCAGCCGGGCGGAGACGTCCTGGCTGGCCTTCTCCTCCTTGACCTCCAGGCTGTCCACCTGGGGGTGACTGCCGGCCGCGTCGGCCTCCACGATGAACGCGGACTTGCCCTGTTCCCTGTGCCTGCGGGCGAAGCGGTCGGAGGCGAGCCGCCGCACGGGCGGTCGTGGTCGTACGAAGACGCCCCTGCCGTGCTCGGCGTGCACCAGGCCCTCACCCTGGAGGATGGAGAAGGCGTTGCGGACCGTCATCCGGGACACCCCGAAGTGGTCGACAAGGTCGGCTTCGGAGGGCAGCTTCTCGCCCTCGCGGAATCGCCCACGGTCGATGGCCTCGCGCAGCTGGTCGGCGATCTGCCGGAAGACCGCACGATCGCTCGTGGGGTCGAGATCACCGAGGAGGCCCGAAGAAAGAGGGCTCACGTGAGTACTCCTTTAGGTATCTAGACGAGTGGGCGAGCGTTGTTGCTACGGTGGAGAGCCTAGCCAGCCGAGAGGGCCGAGGAACGTGAGCACTGAACGCCCGCACTCCGTGAGCGTCGCCGGAGTCGTCGTGGACGACCAAGGCCGGGCCCTCCTGATCCAGCGCCGGGACAACGGCCACTGGGAGCCGCCGGGCGGCGTCCTCGAACGCGAGGAGGCCATCCCGGAAGCCCTCCAGCGCGAAGTCCTCGAAGAGACCGGAATCAAGATCGCCCTTCCGGCGACCCTGACCGGCGTCTACAAGAACATGAAGGGCCTGATCGTCTCGCTGGTCTTCCGCTGTGAAGCCGCCGACGGTGTGCCCACCACCGGTGACGAGACCCGCGCACTGCGCTGGGCCACCCGCGAAGAGGTCACCGAGCTTGCCGACGAGGCGTACGCGATCCGAGTCCTGGACGCACTCGACGCGACGACCCCGCCGGCCATCCGCGCCCACGACGGCGTGAAACTCGTCTAGCCCGAACCCGCTGCACATGGCGGCCTACCAGCACGAAGGAACTTGTATGCACGAGTATACGAGTACAGCTCGGGTCTGGGGACTGAGTTGCCCAGGATTCCCCGAAGAAGTGAGCCGGGCCCGCCGGTGGACCCGCGACATCCTGCGCGGCTCTCCCTTAGCCGAAGACGCCGAACTGATCGTGAGCGAGCTGAGCGCGAACGCGATTCTTCACACGGCCAGCGGTCGGGAGTACGGCAGCTTCCACCTGGCGGTCGCCGTCTCGGCTCAGGTGGTTGCGGTGTCCGTCACGGACGACGGCGGCACGGCAACGGCCCCGAAGGTCGAGCACCAGGACCAGGACGCCGAGCACGGCCGAGGACTGGGCATGGTCAGCGCCATCGCCCACCGAGTCGTCGTCCACGACAGCGACCAGGGCCACACGGTCACCGCAGAGCTCTACGCAGACGCACTGCGGGGAGGTCATCCGTGCTGAGTCAGAAAACCCGCCGCGGCTTCTGGTGCGAGTGCTGGACAGAAGACCTCACCGAGCACCGGGGGCCGGCACTCCTGGCATCCTTCGACGCCTACTCGGCACCACAGGCCGACCGATGGGTGGCGGTCGCACTCCGCACGATCTCACCAGCCTTGGACCCAGACGCTTCGGACGAGGCATGGGCGTGGCTGCACGACGGCCGCGCCGAGACCAGACGAGCCCTACTGCGGGCGGAGCCCTGCACGGTGTCAGTCACACACGCCGGCACCCGCGTCACTTGGACCATCCAGCCCGTGACCTACCTACCGCTAGCTCACCGGACAGAGCTCCCGCCCTGCGCCTACGAGTTCAGCCCCAGAACCACGGTGTCCCCTCTCAACTGACACCGAAGGCCCGGCCTCGCACCTGAAGCCGGGCCTCAGGCATGCTCAGGTACATGCGCGCCTACAGGAGCGGACCTGGGCCTAAAGGTCACCGACGCCACCGGCAATGGCGTTGAGGTGGACGTAGCAACGAGCCTGCTGAACGGCACCGTCCGCCTGTCCGTGCTGTGGACCCAGGAGATCTACCTCCACCCCGACGACGCCGAACGGGTAGCCCAGTCACTGCTACGAGCTGCCGAACACGGCCGGCACATCGCGGAAGCCAGCAAGCCAGAGCCTGATCAAACCACCAGCCCCAGCGACTGAGTTACAACTTTCTCTACTGGTTCAAGTCGGCTCGCTCCGCTCGCCGCGCGCGGCCCGGCCCCCGGCCGGGCCTGCGCTCCTGTCTCCGCCCCGCTCCAGCCCGGCCGGCGCCCGGGCCGCGCACAGGAGGATCAGCAGACTGCCCCCGGACTGGGCAGGATCACCACCTGGACCGGCTCCGCCGGGTTGTCCCACAGTCCCTCGGATCTGGTGGTGCACCACGTCAACTGCTGATACACCTGTAGACACGAGAACCATCCAGGGGGGCGCATGAGTGAGCTTGAGATCCTTCAGATGGCGACACCTGCCGCGCAAGCACTCCTGTCGTGCATGGTTTCCGATGCATGGCAAGCTACGAAGGGGAGATTCGCAAGACTCCTCGGCCGCGACGGCGAAGGGGACGTCCAGATCATTGAAGGAGATTTGGAAGAATCCCGCAGGGAAGTCCTCGAAGGAGCCCCTGACACTTCTCGGGTAACGGCAGAAGTATGGAAAGCCCGATTCCGGCAGGCCCTTCTAGTCAACCCAGAGATGGCCGACGATCTGCGTACCCTTTTGACCGAGCTAGGCGAGGGTCCAGACACAGGCAGCGGAAGAGTAAACCAGAACGCAGTAGCCAAGGATAATGCCGTGGTCTTCCAGCAATCTTCTGGTGTCCAAAATTACTACGGCTCGGCGAGTAGCAATGAGTGAAGGTCGTTTCCCTGCAGGCACCGCTCGGCCGAGCGGTAAAGTCGCGCATGCACATGATCACGCAACCACCTTCCAGCAAGAGCACGGAGTACAGATCTACCTCGGCGCGAATCAGGAGGACAGCCTAGGCGCCGCGATTACTAGCGCCCGCTTAGCTAACCTGTATTTCTGGCCGCTTGTTAGCGAAAATAGCGACCCTGTTAAATGGGGTGTCCATCCCGCGCCGAACCGGAAAGACAGTAGGTATGTCGAGTACGTTGGGCGCGATGTCGATGAGGACTTCCTCCAAGCGATCAGGCCCGGTTGCTTTCTGCTATTGGTAGGCGATTCTACCGCAGGGAAATCGAGAACTGCTTTCGAAGCGGCACAGCGCCTACTCGGTGATTACCGAGTCTTCATGCCGTTTGATGGAAGTGAAACCGGCATCGCATCTGAATTACTGAGACACAGTACCCAGCTACTCCTTTGGCTCGATGATCTAGACGTCTTTTTGGCGCCACCAGCTGTCTCCGTTCGGACAATCGATGAAATCACAGAGAATAACGGGATAGTCCTAGCCACGATTAGGGCCGAACGCTACAACGAGCTGTCAAGACGCGAAGATCGCTCTGCATTTAATGCCGAACGTTTACTTGTTCGGAATGCGCGCCAGATCATGAGTCGAGCCAGTAAATTCTTTCTTGCGCGCCGATGGTCTGCAGAAGAAATCAGTCGAGCTCAAACCAGCTCCGACCCCAGAATGACAGATGCACTAAGCCACGCTGATGAATACGGGGTGGCGGAGTACCTCGCAGCTGGACCGCAACTCTACGAAGAGTGGAGAAATGCTTGGGCTCCAGGTGAACACCCGCGCGCTGCCGCCTTGGTGGCTTCAGCAATCGACTTCAAGCGGGCAGGTATAAACAAACCTCTAGGAGTCGGCGAACTTCTCAAAGTACACGAATATTACCTGCAACAGAACGGCGGGATGCGACTCCGCCCGGAATCCTTTGAGCAGGCAATTTCCTGGGCTACGGATCCTCTGCACGCCACTACCAGCCTCCTCGTTCCGTACGAGGCAGGTACCTATAAGGCGTTCGACTATCTTGTTGACAAGGTGGCGAACTCAGAGACTCTTCAAGAGATCCCCGATATCGTCTGGGACGAGGTTCTCTCCGGAAAGTGGGATTTCGACTTTCACACAGTCGGCGAGTACGCTGCAAAAACTGGCAGAACAGATCTTGCAGAGAGTGCATATCGAATCGCAGAAGATTCTGATTCGGGAGGCAAGGGGGCTTTTCGTCTCGGATATGTATTTGCCGAAGCTGGAGACTACGACCAAGCTGAAGCATGGTACGAGAGATCTGCTAATAGTGGGAACATTCGCGCTCTTGTAAACCTCGGCTACGTTTACATGCGAAAGAATGATAGTGCGCAGGCTGAGAGGTACTTGGAGGCCGCGGTCCAAAAGGGCGATGAAAAGGCCGCCTTGGGCCTCGCTATTGTTCTCCTGCATCAGAATCGCATCGACGAGGCAGATGCTTGGTGTCTGGTCGCTGAAGAAAAAGGGATAAAATCAGCAAAGGTGCTGCGCGCCGACATCTATATGGCCAAGGGGGAACTCGATCAGGCCGAGAAAATATACCGAGAAAACGTGACGGTACTACCCGGCAAGGCAGCAGCCGGCCTGGGTTCTATACACCTTCACAAAAGAGAATATGCGCAGGCGATTCCGCAATTTCAAATAGCCGCTCGCGAAAATGATCACAACGCGTTGCTTAGCATGGCTTACTGCTATTCTGAGCTGCGGGATCACGACAAGGCTCAGGAGTCGGCACGGAAGTACATAGAAGAGCATCCTGATCACGCAGTCGGTTATTTTAACCTTGCGCTTTACCTCTCCCGCGCCAATGCCGTAACCGAGGCGGAAGACTCCTACAGGAAAGCAATCGAGCTCGGAGATAATCGATCTATCACTAACCTAGCGAATCTACTCTCCAACGCTGGGCGGTACGATGAGGCAGAAGAGCTTTACCTCTCTGCAATTGAGAAACAAGACGGTAAGGCACGGAGTGGCCTCGCCCATTTGTACAGAATGACGGGACGCTTCTCTGAAGCAATTCGAATGCTTCGGGAGCTGGTCCGCGAAGGGCATCGGCCAGCCTACAAGGAAATGGGTCGCGTGCAGGAAGATCTAGGGCGTACGAACCTGGCGATTCTGTGGCTCCAAAAAGCCGTCGATCTGGGCGACAAGAGCGCTGGGATTAGACTCGGATACATTTACGAACGAAGGGGTAAGCCGAAGAAGGCCACTCCTTACTACCGGATAGCAGCAGAAGATGGTGACGGTCACGCATATCTCCACCTTGGCATGATTTTCGAGCACCGCGGCAACATTGAGAAGGCTAAGGACTTGTACCAGACAGCCTTCACTCACGACGAGTTTGAGGCTGCAGCAAGGCTTGGGCGCCTGTACTGGCTAGAAGGAAATTTAAGTCAGAGCGAGGAATGGTGCAGAAAGGGAGCCGAAAAGGGGGACGAGAATGCCAAAGAGTACCTTGCATTTCTTCTAAAGTATATTTCAGAAAATAGTGGGGAATCGCAGTGAAGGCCAGTGGGCTTCTTCGGGGGATGTAGTCCGACCGTTTAAGGCGCATCGCGGCTGGCGCTTCAGCCACGGACCGGCCGTCGTCTGGCGCCGGTCGACGCCACAAGCCAATAGCCTGGCTGAGGCCGGTGGGAGTGCAGCGAGGCATACGCGCGCGTGGTCGGTCGGCGCACCCGCCGTCGTGGCTGGCTGTCGTCGGCTGAGGTTCGTGCCACAACCGTGCCAGATGCAGGGGTCAGCCACGGTCAACACCGGTGCCCCAAGGTCGAGTAGCCGCTCACTTCCTCGGCCGGCGAAGTCGCAGCTCAGCCCGCAGATCACTCAGCCTCTCTCCTAAAGCGGGTGTCGCAGGTTCGAATCCTGCCGGGGGCACAAGGTCAGAGGGGCCCCACCTACAAACGTTTGTAGGTGGGGCCCCTCTGACATCTACAGCTGACATCAACGTGCGCAGTCACTGACGGCCGGGTCGTCTCCTGAGCAGGCGGTCCATGTGGCTCATGGCTTCGCGCTGGGTGTCCTGGACGACGTGGGTGTAGACGTCCAGGGTGATGCTGATCTGGGAGTGGCCGAGGATCTCCATCACGACGCGGGGCGCGACTCCGGCCGCCGTGAGGAGGGTGGCGGTGCCGTGCCGGGCATCGTGCAGGCGGATGACGCGGAGGCCGGCGGACTGGGCGACGCGGGTGAAGGAGCGGTACAGGTTGCGCGGCTCGACCGGGCGGCCGGTCCGGGTGGTGAAGACGTACGCGGAGTCCTGCCACTTCTCCCCCGCCTTCGCGCGGGCAGCTGCCTGCCGCATGCGCTGCCAGCGCAGGGGCGCGATGCAGAGGGCGGGCAGCGGGACGGCACGGCGACGGCGGCTCTTGGGGTCATCGTCGTACACGATGCCACGGCGACGCTGGACCTGGTGACGGACGTAGAGGACCCGGTTGTCGAGGTCGACGCGCGGGGCGGCTCGACCAGCTTGGCGACGTTGCGCGTGATCAGTTCTTCCCTGCATGTGGACGATTCGGCCGGTCCCCTTCCTGCCGCTCGCCCACCGCCAAGGGGTCGAACTGCCAGCCTGCGCACACGACTTCAAGCCCCACGCGGCCGACTGAGTTACAACTTTCTCTACTGGTTCAAGCCCCGGCTGCGCTCCGCTCCGCCGGGCGCGCTTCCCGGCTCCGCTCCGCGCGACGCTCCTGCCTTCGGCCGGCACCGGGATGGAGGGGGGCGCCGTCGCCGACCGCGGGTCCGTCGTGGCCGATGCTGGGGGCTCCCGTCCCGCACACCATCGACCCAGGCAGAGCCGAGCAGACGCGGCCCTGGCGTCCAGGTCGTTCGTACAGTGGCGCGCTCCCCCTGGACGCCAGGCGCAGCTACTGACGAACCGGCTTTGCGGCGCGGTCGGTCTCGTCCTGCACGAGCAGGGAAAGCAGGGAGGCCACGGACAGGCCGGCTTCTGCCGGGTGGCGCAACACCTTGTCCGGCTCGATGCGGTAGGTGTTCGTGCGCCCATCACGGGTGTGGGAGAGGTAACCGTCCTGTTCAAGGTCGGAAATGATCCGCTGGACGGCGCGCTCCGTGAGCCGGCAGCGGGCAGCGATGTCGCGGATCCGGACGTTCGGGTTGTCGGCGATGGCTGCCAGCACGCGCGCGTGGTTGGTGATGAACGTCCATCCGGTGTGAGGTTCTGGCACTCCAACCATGCCCTGCATTTTAGGGGAGACCGTTGCCTGAACCCAGATACATGACATACTTTTCAGGTATTCGCTGACCGCTCCCGCGATGAAGAGCCACGGAAGGAGCCTGAAGGTGTCCTGTGATGAAGCTGTCATGCCAAGGCCCATGAGCAACACCGGCGGGAAGCAGCGGTCGGACCAGGCCGGCGAACACGCCCCGGGGGCTGCGGTGATTCAGTACGAATGGCGCGGCGCCTGGGTCGTCGCCGCTCACGGCTCCTACGACATGCACTCGATCCAGCCTCTGGCGGACGCCCTGAACGCCGCCGCCAGGAAGCATCCCAAGGTGATCCTGGACGCCTCCGGTGTGGACTTCGCGGACTCCACGTTCCTCAAACTGTTGATCCTCACTCACCAAACGGGCACCCTGCGCGTGGCCGCGCCGCCGGAGCAGCTTCAGCGACTGTTCGCCATCACCGGAGCCGACACCGTCCTGGAGATCCGAGAGACCGTGTACGCCGCCGCTGCCTCCTGAGCCCCTCCACTGAAGAGCCTGGACGCTCGCTAACCCATGCAGCGCCATGGTGGAAAGTTGCGGATCACCGATGCAAGAGCGCTCTGACCTCGACCGCGAGAATCGCGACCTGCGGAAGCAGATCGAGCAGCTGACGCAGGCGATCGACTCCCACGCCGTCATCGACCAGGCGATCGGCGTCGTGATCGCCTACAGCGGCGTGCAACCCCCGCAAGGGTGGACAGTCCTCAAGGAAGTTTCACAGCACACCAACGTCAAGCTGCGAGAAGTAGCAGCGCACGTCGTGCAGTGGCCGCAGTGCAAGCGGCTTCCCCCGGAGATCCGCAGGGCTCTGGATGCTTCACTGGAACGCCAACGACTCTCTCGCCTTCCATCACCCCACCCGCCCGACGACGACTCATAGAGGCTTCAGCTCCGACCTGATAAGGATGAGGCCGGACCTCAAAGCCTGTGTGCCAGGACGGCTCAGAGCACCCAGCCGTTCCTGGGACGGGTTCAAGCCTGCGGCAGCGCGCTCAGCGCTTGAACGAGCCCTTGGTCTGTTCCGTCTGTTCCTTCCTGTCCCGCATCTTGCCTCGTGCTTCGAGAGCGGCGCCTTTCGCCGCGAGGGTTTGATGGTCTGCTTCGCGTGAGGATCGGGACGATGACAGTGGCAGCTCAGCGAGCGCCAGCCGCAGGCCACCCATGTGGATCCGCGACACTGGTAGCACCATGCCCAAGCCCGGAGAACTGAGCTGAGGTGTGCTGATCCCGCGCATCGGGAGCCGCAGTGAGGGGCGCCGCGACCCAAGGTCGAGTGCCCGCCCAAGTTGCTTCGGGACGAAGCGGTCGTCCTCCAAAGCTCGGCGTTACGCTCCCGCCGACCCAGCTCCCTCATGTGGAATTGCCAGCAGCGAGGCTGGGGTTGGACGGTGCTGACGCAGGCGATGCCCTCCGATACGGTCCGAGCCATGGTGAATGGCAACGGTGTGCCGGAGAAGGTGGCGTGGATCCTGGTTCGGGACGACCGGGTATTGGTGACGCGTAGTCACGGCAGAGATCGCTTCTACTTCCCGGGCGGTCATCGCGAGCTGGGCGAGTCCGACGCAGAGACCCTGGTGCGGGAGATCGACGAAGAACTGCAGGCGACGATCGACCCCGGTTCCATGGTGCACTTCGGCACTTTCGAGATCGGCGAGGGCCATCCGGATCACGCCCCCTTCAGGATGATCTGTTATACCGCCGATCACCGCGGTGAGCTGACCCCGTCGAAGGAGATCGCCGAGAAGGCGTGGTTCCGCTACGCCGATCGGGACCGGGTCTCGGCCGTCGACGCGATGGTCTTCGACGCACTGCACGCGGCCGCGCGGCTTTCCTGATCCCGTGACCGCTGAACAGCAGCGGAGTTGACCGCAGCTGACCGCCAGCACCCCTCGATGGCCGACTGACCAGCCCATCAGCGTCTCAATGACCTCCCAGCAGAGAGTTCGGGACGAAGAGGTCACGCCAGACGCGTGCCAGATCGTGCGGGGAACCACGGGGAACACCGGGGAACCAGCCGGCCTCGCTCCAGACACCGATTCCGCTCAGCAGCAGGTCAGCCGCGGACTAGGCCCCAGATCACCTCGGCTTCCCAAGCTGACGGCGTCGCTGTCTCGATGAGCTCCTCTGTCCGAGGGGTGATGAACGTGCTGGCAGCGGCCAACCGCCTGGGGAACAGGCACGCCGCTCTGCGGGGCGGCCGAGGCGCGGACCAGGCCATGTCTCTGCTGGGTGGTGGCGGCCGAGGAAGCGAGTACCAGCGACAGCAGCAGGCTTTGCAGCGAGCTCAGGAGCAGCGGGCGCGTCAGGCGGAGCGGGAACGCAAAGCAACTGAGGCAGCCAGCAAGCGGCAGGAGCGTGAGCGGAAGGCTGCGTATCAGGAGCAGCAGGCCGAGCAGGCGCAGGTGCTCACGATCGGGGTCGAGCACGAAGCTGCGCAACTGGGCCAGCTGCTACGCGATGCCTTGGTCGGTGATCCGCCGACGACATTCGAACGCCGGCGGAAGACTCACACCCCGAGAGTGTTGGATGAACGCCCTTGGTCGCGTCCGGAACCGTCCCCGCGCTGGGAGGAGTTTGCGCCTCCCGAACCCGGTGGATCGGCCGCTGTCTTGGGTCTCGGCAGGAAACGCTACGAAGCTGAAGTCGCCGAGGCCCGCGTGCGCTTCGGCCAGGACCGGTTCCTCCGAAGAAGCGTCCCACGCGCTGAGACTGGGCGGCTGCTTTCCGAGGCAGAGAGGCTGGGCCGTCTCTGGGCCGTCCGAGGTCGCTCGACATCGGCCAAGGACGACCAACGATGACCACCAGGCGCACGCGCCCACTGCTCCTGACCTGCAAAAGCCCCGCTCCCCAGGATCCCCGGCAAGACCCAGGGCATGAAGAAGTGACTTGCCGGTGCCGTATAGCAGCTTCGAGAGCTTCAAAACGACGAGTCCGGCCCGTGTCGGACAGCCAGCAGAGCCACGTCGTCGTCGTTGTCTGGTGGGCGTGCCCGTGCCAACAGCTCGTTGGTGAAGGATTCCAGGGGGCGGTGGGCCAAGGACGCGGCGTGGCGGCGCAGACGGTTGAGGCCCTCGTCCAGGCTGTGGTTCGGGGACTCGATCAGGCCGTCGGTGTAGAGCACCAGGGTTGCGCCGGGGGGCAGTTCCGCTGTCGCGTCGGGGCGGACCTGTTCGGGTGTGACGCCCAGCAGGATCCCGTGGCCGTCGGTCAGATAGCGGGCCATGCCGTCATGGGTGACCAGCAGCGGCGGGGGATGGCCCGCGTTGGTCCAGGACAGCTCGCACTGGCCGGCGTCGTTCTCACTCATGCGGGCGAAGACCAGCGTGGCCATGGAGACCTCCGCGATGTCCAGGGTCGCCCGGTCGAGCCATTCCACGATCTTGCTCGGTGGCTTCTCCTGGGACACCGCGTACGCGCGGAGCATGTTGCGCAGCTGGGCCATGCCGGCCGCGGCGTCCAGGTCGTGGCCGACGACGTCGCCGATGGCAAGGGCGGTGGCGCCGTCCGGCAGGGTGAACGCGTCGTACCAGTCGCCGCCGACCTCTGAGGCGTCCGGCGCGGGCAGGTAGCGTGCGGTCATGCTGCGGCCGGGCGTCCGCGGGAGCTTCGGCAGCAGATGGCGCTGCATGGTTTCGGCGACCTTGCGCTGGCGCTGGTAGAGGCGGGCGTTCTCCAGGCCGAGGCTGGCGCGTCGGGCGATGTCTTCCAGCAGGGTGACCTCTCTCGCGGTGAACCGCTCGGGCTGGTCGGCACGGCCGAGGGTGAGGGCGCCCAGTACGTCGTGCAGGCTGCGGAGGGGGACCACGATCGCCGAATGCATGCCGGTCGCCTCGAACAGGCGCCGCTGCTCCACCGCGATGCCGGAGTCGGGCGGTCCCTGGTAGGTCTCGGGGCCGGCGAAGGAGGACGTGACACCGCGCAGGGCCCGGGACAGGGGCATCCGGGACTCCTGGGGCACGGGCGGCATCGGCCCCTGGAGGTCCTCCCGGAACACCACGGTGCCGCCTTCGGCGTGGGCGACGGCAAAGCGCGACACTTCGTCCCGCTCGCTGATCAGGTCGATGACGGCCCAGTCGGCGATGCGAGGCACTACGAGGTTGATCAGGCGGCGCAGCGCCTCGTGGATGTCCAGGGTGGAGGTGAGCAGGGTCGTCGTCTCGGCGAGTAGAGCGAGCCGTTGCAGTTCGGAGAGCCGTCCGCCGGCCGGTGGCCGCTGGGCGGGACGCCCGGAGCGGCCGACGGAGTGAAAGAGGAAGAGCGTGGCCGACGGACGGATACCGATGTCACAGGGTGTGGCCAGCCATGCCACCGGCAACAACGTGCCGTCTCCGCGCTCGAACCACTCCTCCTCACCCTGCTCGGTGCGCCCGCCGAGGACGCTCTCCCGCATCCGGCACTGGGCCCTCGGCACGGGCTCCCCGCAGCTGGTGCGGTGCAGTAGGTCATGGGCGTCCTGGCCGACCAGATCCGAGGCGGGGCGGGCCAGGAGTTCCTCGCCACGCGCGTTGACAGCGACGATGAAGCCCTGCTCGTCCGTCAGGTAAGCACCTGTACCGAGGGCGTCGAGGGCCGTGGCAACCGCTTCCTGCGGACCATCCGGGCCCCTCATCACCGCCTCCCGTCACCGGAAAAATCGCCTGGGATCCCTGGGATCCGGGTTCCCCATGGATCACCGCTGACTCTCGCAAAGCGCACCACAGACCGCACCAGATCGAGCGGGGAACAGCGGGGAATCACGGGAAAGCAGCCGCGCCCAACGCCACCACCGTAATACCGTTCACCCTGGTCAGCGCGCGAGTCCACGGCAAATGATCGCAGTTTCCCAAGCTGATGGCGGTAAACCGGGGTCGACCTCGACGCAGACAGACATGGCGGCTTCGTGCGGTCTTGACCTTTTGACATCCATGGCTGACATCAACGACGCCGGACAGGGGCGCCCACCAGCACCCTTGTCCGGCCGTCTCACCAGTCGACCGCGGTAGCTGAAGCGAGCTTGGATCGAACTCCTGAAGCGGGTGTCGCAGGTTCGAATCCTGCCGGGGGCACAAGGGAAAAGGCCCCGGACCGATCATGGTCCGGGGCCTTTGACATCTGCAGACCTAGGCCGTTTCCTTCAGATCATCGGATCGTTGGTCTGGTGTGTCGTTGGCTGACGCCCAGTGGGCCTGTATCGAGCCGTTGCTGCCGGACCGGACGCCGAAGCGGGGCGGACGGTGGCGCGATCACCGGCAGGTGATCGACGCCATTGCGTTCAAGTACCGCACCGGGACGCCGTGGATGGACCTGCCCGAGCACTTCGGGTCGTGGAAGGGCGCCGACAACCGGCTGCGGAAGTGGGCGGCCGACGGCACCTGGGAGAAGGTCTTCACCGCCCTGCTCGCGCAGGCCGACGCCGAAGGCGACCTTGACTGGGTCGTCGCGGTCGACTCCACGATCGTGCGGGCTCATCAGCACGCCGCTGGGGCCCGTCAAAAGGGGCCCCGGCCGGCGAGCCGGCCGACCATGCCCTCGGACGCTCCCGCGGCGGACTGACCACCAAGGTCCACCTCGCCTCCGACAGTCGCTGCCGGCCGCTGGCGTTCGTCATCACGCCCGGCCAGGC